>AE017199.1 GCA_000008085.1 Nanoarchaeum equitans Kin4-M | reverse complement strand
TAAGGTTTTACATTTTTGAAAACGCCTTTTAGCTATTTTTGAAATCTCTTACACTTTCCTCTATCGCTTTTGTTATTTATTATTTTGAGCGTTTTTGTTTTGATTCAATGTACTATTACGGATTTTATTTTTATTTACAAAATCCTATGTGATTCTATTGTTAATTGTTAAATATTGGTAGGGTTTTAATTTAATTCAATTGAAAAACCGAATTTGTATAAACAAAAATAACAAATAGCTTTCTGCAGGGGTTTTTAAATATTTTTACTATAAAACCTCGCAGAAGGTTTTTAAATAATAAGGTTCGTAATTGTAAATATAAGGGAAAAGGCTCGAATAGCCCTGTGGGTTTCTAATATATTAGAAATATTGAAAGAAAGAGTTCACTATTGGATTCAAGTGCTACTTTGAACGGGATTAAGTTTCTAATATATTAGAAATATTGAAAGAGGACAACATTATTAACAACTCAGCATATAATCATTAACAGTTTCTAATATATTAGAAATATTGAAAGTTGATTTGCATTGATATTGGTAGTATACACATTTGTAACAGTTTCTAATATATTAGAAATATTGAAAGTACAATTCGATAGTAAGAATAGTAATTAGGGATAATGTAAGTTTCTAATATATTAGAAATATTGAAAGTATGGATAATAATAATATAATTATTTATAAATGTTTAGCTGTGTTTCTAATATATTAGAAATATTGAAAGTAACTAGAATTAAGAAGGATCTTCAGTATAAACTGCAATGTTTCTAATATATTAGAAATATTGAAAGTTATCAGTTAGGCAAATAACATGCATTATAGTTAAGACTGGTTTCTAATATATTAGAAATATTGAAAGCTCTACAGATTCTTTGGCTTCAGAGACAACAAGAAATGATGTTTCTAATATATTAGAAATATTGAAAGTTACTCTTATTATCTATCTTCAATTGTAATGTTCCGCCATGTTTCTAATATATTAGAAATATTGAAAGCATCTTTCTAAATACTATATCTTGTTTATCTAAGAATGAGTTTCTAATATATTAGAAATATTGAAAGTATGTTAAATTGAGTTATTTTACATTGTTCTTGTCCTGAAGTTTCTAATATATTAGAAATATTGAAAGTTATATTTGATCCAGCATCAGATTCCAGAATTGATAGGATGTTTCTAATATATTAGAAATATTGAAAGTTTCTAACTCTACATTTGTGAAATATCCTTTAAATTGACCCACGTTTCTAATATATTAGAAATATTGAAAGAAATGTATCGTGTTCTCAAACTCTTTAAATATGATGGTTTCTAATATATTAGAAATATTGAAAGTGTGTAAAAGCATTTGGCTTTTTGAGCAAACATCTTATCATGTTTCTAATATATTAGAAATATTGAAAGCTTTTCCTGTAACAATTTCTTCAGCAATTCCTGTATGTGATCGTTTCTAATATATTAGAAATATTGAAAGCTGTTAGACTTTTAAAGTATTATATAATATACATAAATGTGGTTTCTAATATATTAGAAATATTGAAAGACAGAAATTCGAACGAAACATGGTTATTTTTGGATGAGACACAAAAGTACCTAGACAATTCATATAGTTTCTAATATATTAGAAATATTGAAAGCCAATTTCATTTCCCCCAGATTTTTAGAGTCTTTGAAAATGTTTCTAATATATTAGAAATATTGAAAGATAGAGTGATAATTACATATAACTTCAAAGAATTTATCAAGTTTCTAATATATTAGAAATATTGAAAGACATAATAGCAGATACATCCGTGGCAATAGAACACAACATGTTTCTAATATATTAGAAATATTGAAAGATTCGAACCCTTCGGACCCTTCGGCTCCCTCCCAACCACGTTTCTAATATATTAGAAATATTGAAAGTCCACATTCTCGCCCTGTTCCTTTAAAAACCTTTCGTTGTCCTCCAGTTTCTAATATATTAGAAATATTGAAAGGTTGCTGTGAATGTTATTGATAATAGCTTAATTGTTTCTCGTTTCTAATATATTAGAAATATTGAAAGGCGGATAAGGAATTAAGCATATACGCAATGGCGGTCTATAGTTTCTAATATATTAGAAATATTGAAAGATTCCCGAGATACACGAGAGAAGAAGATATTGTCGCTAGTTTCTAATATATTAGAAATATTGAAAGTTATAGCCAACCGACGCCTGCTGACCAAATTACACTGTAGTGTTTCTAATATATTAGAAATATTGAAAGATGAAACATGGTTATTCCTGGACGAGACACAAAAATACTGTTTCTAGAATATTAGTATATTAGAAATGTTGGAAGTGGGTTATCATAAAATATTATATGATAATATATTTATAAAAAACTTTTTGATAAGGCATAAAGATTTAAAAATATATTGGAGATTATTGAGTAATAATATAACCCCCCGGAGCGGGCTCCCTCAATGGGGGGGCGATGAAATAGGGGGCAAGAGTTTCTAATATATTAGAAATATTATATCCCTTGCGATTTTGACTCATTTTATTTGTTATATTAGTTATTTTAATAGGTCTCTACCACACGTTTTATTAAAATCCCACAAAGATAGCTTAAGGAATGGGAAAAAACAACAGAATAAGCAAGAAACAAAATAACAAAGACTTAACCCCAATAACCGCAATAGATTGATCAAAAACCAATTTTTCTACCATCCCAATCAATCAAAGAAAATATTTCGAAAGAGGAGTTTATGCAATCATATCAATAGAAAAAAGCAAGCTATCTCTATTAAAACAAAAGTTTCCCACATTAAAGCATATAAAAGAAATAAAAGAAGACTGGAAAAAGAGAGACTACCTTAAAAAATTTGCTGAAAAGTTTGATAATAGCATTTTTAGGGTCGTAGATTATTCTACAAACTTAGATAAATTGCTAGCCGAGTATGAAGAGTTGATAAAAAATGAAAGCCAATTGATAGTTGTAGATGATAACATTTTTCATAAATTTAAGCAGATCTTCTTCAATGTAGATATAATAAAAGAGGGAAAAGTTAGAGATCCCAACATTAAAAGATTGACCTAGTTGCAGATAACTTGGCCAACTTATTTAGAAGAATAAGAGATTTATTTAGAAATCCAACAAGAAGAATTGAAATAATTAGAAAAATCATAAAAAAGAAGTGACCGCTCACGGCTCCCTCATCCTCACGGGGATCATCGGGAACCGAACCTCGCCCCCGTTGTTGTTGGGTGCCGTGTTTATTTTATTAAGTTAACATATTAAAAATGTTAACTTTTTGTATAACAACCTTATGCAAGGTTTCTAGTACATTAACACTAAATGCTTAAATCCTTGAAAATAATAGCATAGTGAACATTTTAAGAAAGCTAATTGTAAATATAAAGAAAATAGCGCCCCCGTGTCATCGCCCCCACCCACCTGGGAGTGGGCTACTCCGGGGGCCTCCCTATATTTATTTAAGCTTTCGTTATCCAAAAGTTCTAATATAAAATAGCTTATAGGTAGGAATTAGAAGGAAACAAACCGCATTCCAGTCATAAAACAAACTATTAGAGAGATTAAGTAATTCAAATTATTTGTAATTTTTTGTAATAAAAGATATTGAGAGTTTACTCATTCCCACAATTTATAGGATTTCTAATATATTAGAAATTCCAAACTACTCCTCAAATAGATATTTTATCCATGTATTAAAAGCTATGCAATAGTTATGTTCTCGAAATAGAGCTAGGTAAAAATTGGATGAAGAGGTATCTTAAATAATTCAAAAATATATAAACATCGATAATAATAAAGATAATAGATCAAATCATAAATGCCCCCGCCGGGATTTGAACCCGGGTCACGGGGATTTTCCTCCCACTGCCCCGGCCGAGTATATTGTTGTAGAGCTTTAAAAATTTTATATATTAGTTTTTATGCTAGAATTATTAGCAGGGTTTAAGCAATCTATTTTGTATGTTCTAGCCCAATTCAAAAAACCTGAATATGCAACTAGTTATACAATAAAATTGGTTAACCCCTTTTATTATATATCCGACTCTCTTAACGTTATAACTAGTACTAAAGAAGATAAGGTTAATTATAAAGTTAGTTTATCCGATATCGCTTTTGATTTTCCATTTAAATTTCCTATAGTTGCAATAGTAGAAGGGAAAGCAAATAGGGAATTTACATTTATAATAGATAGGCAAAACAAAAAACTAAGTTATGATCTAAAGAAAGGTATTATCTATATACAGGATGCAACCATTATTCCTAATGGTATTAAAATAACTGTAAATGGGCTAGCTGAATTGAAAAACATAAAAATTAATCCTAATGATCCAAGTATAACAGTACAAAAAGTTGTTGGAGAACAAAACACATATATAATCAAAACTTCTAAAGATAGTGTAAAAATAACAATTTCTGCAGATTTTGTTGTTAAAGCGGAAAAGTGGTTGTTTATCCAATAACGCCGCCGGGGGGATTCGAACCCCCGCCCCCTTGGCGGGGAGAGGGTCTCGAGCCCTCCCCCTTGGGCCGCTCGGGCACGGCGGCAATCTAAATATTAAACCATATTTAAAAATAACATTAATTTGCAAGCAATGATATTCGTTACTGATATAATAGAATATTTGATTTGCCCTGTTAGGTTATATTTAAAGAAAATAAAGAATATAAAAATAGAGAACAAGCGATTATTAAGGGGCAAAATATTGCATAGAGCTTTTGAATTGTTCGATTCTTTTGAAAAAGAATATTTAAACGATTTGGAATTACCTATAGAATTAGAAAGATTTACAAAAGACTATATAATAATGGCGAATAGGGGTTTGGTTAGGGCTATTTTAGAATTTAATGCTCCCCAAACTTATATTTTAGAACTAAAAGACATAATCCATAGAGAAGCCAAATTTAGAGCAAACTATGTTTGGTCTTTTATAGAAAAATACGGAGAACAATTTTACAACAAAATTAATCCAATTATAAAAAGTGAGATTTTGCTAAAATATAACGATTTAGTTGGAAGAATAGATAGGCTTGAAAAATACAAAAGTGGTAGGCTAATACCAATAGAAATAAAAACTGGCACTTATAAAGAATATCATAAAATCCAATTGGCGGGCTATGCCATATTGTTAGAAAAAAACTATAATACTAAAATAGATGTTGGCTTATTGTATTACACAAAAACCGATAGATATATAGAAGTAGAGTTAGATCCATATAAAGAGTTATTTTTAGAATTATATGAAAAAGTCAAACTTTTCTTAGACAGCCCAAGGATGATCGCTAATAAAAAATATTGCCAATACTGCGATTATAAATATTTCTGCCCTGTATATAATAACAAAAAGCTCGAATTTTTTAATAATACAGACAAAAATTTAAATGGTTAAAGAGCAAATAATAAATATTGCTTCTAAAAATCCTGAAAAGGTTTATCCTATTGCTGCTCTAAATGAAAGGGGTTTCAAAAGAAAACAATGCAAAATATGTAAAAGGTATTTTTGGTCTATAGAGAATAGAGAAACATGTGCAGACCATGAGCCATATTCTTTTATAGGCAAACCAATAAAACCGATAGAATATAAAAAACTATGGGATTTAACTAAAAAATTTTTCAGCGAAAGAGGGTATGTTCCATTAAATAGTTATCCTGTCGTAGCGAGATGGAGAGATGATTTAGATTTTGTTATTGCCTCTATAGTTGATTTCCAACCCCACATAGTTAATGGAGAAATAGAGCCTATAGCAAATAGAATAATAATCCCCCAATACTGTTTAAGGTTTGATGATTTACCCTTGGTTGGCTATAGTGGGAGACATTTTACTAGCTTTATAATGATTGGCCAACATGCTTTTGAAAAACCCGAAAATTATAATCCTTACAAATATTTAAGAGATTTGTTAGATTATTTTAATTATTTAGGTTTCAAGGATAACCAATTGGTTATACATGAAGATGCTTGGGCTGGCGGAGGTAATGCGGGCCCTTCATTAGAGATATTCTATACCGGTTTAGAGTTGGCCAACCAAGTATATATGGTTTACAAAGTAATAGATAATAAACTAATTCCTATGGAGAATATAAGAGTTTTAGATATGGGTGCGGGTCATGAAAGAATAGTTTGGGCTCTAAATGGTTCTATAAACGCTTATGAAGTTACTTTTCCAAATAGTTTGAAATATTTGAGAAATTATTTCGATTTAGATAGGGAAATCAAAGATATTTATTATTTGGGATATAAAATAGAAAGTAAGGACGATATAATTAATGTGGCAAAAGAATATGCCGAAAACTTTGGATTCGATTTGGACTATGTATTAAAAGCCTGGGAAGAATATGCTAAAATGTATATAGTAGCAGACCATTTGAGAAGTGTTTATTTAGCGATAAAAGATGGAATGCTCCCATCTAATACGGGGGGAGGTTATAATATTAGAATATTGTTAAGAAGGGTTTTCAAAATTATGGAAGAAAAGGGCTTTGAAATAGAAAAAGTTATAGAGCTAATACAAAAAGATTTATTGTAAGTTATTCCTTCTTAAAATTTGTTTTAGCTCTACTCTTTTTGCGGTATCGATGTTATCATAAACCCTAGCGTATATAAAGCTATAGGGTAAGCCATATTTAGATACAATCTTTTTAATAACTAATTTATTTTTGTCGACATTAAGCATCTCTGCTATTTTTTCTTTTGCCTCCTCCCTAGTTGGGGTTTTTTCCTTTGGATGCTCCACTTGTATAATATATTCTGTTCTATCGAATAGTTTGTTTTTCTTTTCCATTATAATAGAATATTTAGCCATACGAATTAATACCAAAAACTATTTATAAAACTCTAACCGCTGGCCCCATAGTTAGTTTTAGATACACACTATCTATATTTTGTTTGCCTTGAGGTAATTGGGATATTATTTCATTAATAACAGTATCTGCATTCTCTGCTATAGCTTCATCTTCCATATCTTCTGTGCCTATTGGTACTCCAAAGGTAACATGCTTTTTAACATTAACTCTTACAGTATTGTTTAGCTTTTCTCTTAATGCCTCTAACATTTTTTCATTCAAATTTGGAGGCAATATTTGGCCTGCTTTTGGGTTTGGCATCTTTCCCCTAATTCCTAGGAATCTACCTAACAAAGATTTACCTAATTCTGGCATTAAATCTGCTTGCGCTACGACATGGTAATGCCTTTTAGCTAATTTTTTAGCTGTCCTTTTATCTAATTGTTTTAGATCTTCTCTAGTTAATACTATGTCAAAATATTTTTCTGCCAATTCTTTATTTTCTGGGCCCACGATAGCGAGAATTGGCATCTTTTTGCCCCTCCCTCTAGGTAAAACTATATAGGTTGAAAGCCTATATTTCCTTAAATCTACATTTTTTAGGTTGAATATTAGTTCGAATGTTTGGGTAAACCTTCTTTTTTTGCCCTCTCTAGCTTTTTTTACTTGGTCTACAGATACCATCGTATAACGAAAAGAAAGTTTTTATAAATATATTTTTATTGCGGTCGATGATAGAGGTAAGGTTTCCCCTAATAATGATAAAGCTAGATCCCTCTATTCTATATAAATTGAAAACTAAGCATTATAAAGTATTGGGCTTCATTTATACAGTTATAGCTTTTGCAGGGATAGGTTTTACAATTGCTTTTTTATTAAAATCGCTATACGATTTTATTTTTAGACCCAATAATTTTACTCCTGTTGTTACCCCATTAATTCCCGGTATAGAAATAGGGGGATTGAAGTTACCATTAATTGAAGGCATAATTGCTATTTCTATAGCCGCATTAGTTCATGAATTGGCCCATGCACAAATGTTAGTTTCTCTGAATAGAAAAATAAAAAGTTGGGGTTTAGCTTTGCTGGGCCCTATTTTAGCAGCATTTGTTGAACCAGATGAAGAAGAATTCAAAAAGGACAAACCAATAAATAGAATTATGGTTCTCTCTGCTGGGCCCGCAGTTAATATAATATTAGGATTAATTTTTTTAGGTTTATCCAATATTCTATTTCCGTATTTCCATCAATACAAATGTTTAAAATTGGTAAAAACTACTAATCCAGATTTAGAAGGAGTAAAATGCATCTATAGTATAGACAATACAAATGTTACAATAAAAAACATAAGAGATATTATATATAAGCATAAACCTGGCGATAGAGTTATAGTAAATACTGACAAAGGGGAAATAGTGACGAAATTAAAAGAGAAAAATGGGAAACCATTTTTAGGAGTATGGGTAATACCGTATTATATTAAAAAGGGCTTTTATTTCTTGTATTCGCTAATATCGGTATTGGGCATAGTAAATATAGGAATTGGGTTAGCTAATTTGGTTCCATTGTTTATAACAGACGGGGCCCAAATATTAAGGGAATTCCTAAACAAATATTGGGTTGAAATAAATAGCTTTTTCCTAACTATAGTGCTAATAAATATTATATGGTCTATTCTGTAGCATCGAATATTATGAAATATTCATTATCGGTTTCAAATTCGTCTATAATTTTATAGGGAGAAGCCCTTTTAATATAATAGCGCCACGCCCTACCAATTAGCTTTTTACCGCTCAAACTTTTTCTAGGAAAACTTATAGAAATTATGTTTCCTCTTAATGATTCTAAATAGTTTTTCACATATCTAAAACCATAGAATTTATCCATAATTGGGATTACTTTCCATAATAGTATTAAACCCTTCTCTTTTGGAATTTCGCTAAGAAAATCGAATTTTTTAGCCTTTATTGGAAGAAAATCCAGTTTGTTTAAAAAATTAACAATACTATCTGCGATATCTAAAGCGATATATTCTTTTGGTCTCCAATCTATTAATAATAAAGATATTGGGTTAAGCCCACTCCCTATATCTATTATAGTATCGCTAAATTCTTTATGTTTCTCCCATATTTTTTCATAAAAAGGCAATCTCTCTTTTGTAGGTCTTTGTAGTTTTAATATCTCTCTGGCCCACCATTGCAAGTTTTCCTTAGGTATTTCTATTTTATCAAAGTTTACAGGTTTGTAGAAATAGGAATAATATAATAAATGTTCCACATACCGCTTTTTTAGACCGAATTTTTTGGCTATAGCCTCAAAATCCATTTATATATTATTTAAATAGTATTTATTAAACTTAAAATGGATATACTACAAAAACTAAAACAATTGGGAGAAAAAATATATAATGAATTCTTAAAAAATGGTGATCCAAGGATAGAATTCTTAACTAGGGGTAATATTAAAACTGTAGAGTATGATGAAGAAAAGGATATAATTAAATTAAAGGAGAAGCAATCTGTAAGAAGGTTTTTTGATGTTGGAGAAACAAGGAGGTTTACCCAAACTTTATTAGTTGCGGCGTTGGCCAAAGAATTGGTTGAATCTAATAAGCATGCTTCATTAAGAGAAGTGTACTACCAATTGAAACACACAATCCCTTATATTAATGAAAACACATTTGACGAACAAAGCGAAAGCGATTCTGTTATCGAAGATTTGGAAAGAGCGTTAAGAGCGATAAGAGAACAATTTGGTATAGTGGCAGATAGAAAAGGCTATCTATATGGAGACATAACATTGAAAGACAGAAATAGGGGAGACGAATGGAATTGCTCTAAGCTAGGCCTTGGGGGTTGGGGAATACCCTCAACAATAGAAGAAATAGATATAGTTGATGTAAATGCAGATTATGTTTTAGTTGTTGAGAAAGACGCTATGTTTGAGAGATTAATCGAGGAAAGGTTTCCCGAAAAGAATAGAGCTTTATTGATTGCTACTAAGGGACAACCTTCGAGAGGGACGAGAAGGCTAATAAGAAAACTTAGATACGAAGTAGGGTTGCCTGTTTATGTATTTACTGATGGCGACCCCTGGGGGTTCTATATATATTCGGTAATCAAAAGAGGTTCTATGAATTTAGCAATGTTTTCTGAGCAATTGGCAACACCAGATGCTAAGTTTATCGGTTTAACTATAGATGATGTAATAAAATACGATCTGAAAGATGTAGCAATACAATTAAAGCCCATAGATGTAAAAAGAGTAAAAGAACTAATGGAATATCCATGGTTTAAAAACAAGGAATGGCAAAGACAATTCAACAAAATGCTAAAACTAAATATTAAAGCTGAACAAGATGCTTTGGCTAAGCATTCTTTAGAGTTTGTAGCGAACAAATATTTGCCCGAAAAAATCGAAAAGGGAGAATTTTTGCCTTAGACTATATCTGCATCTAATGGTAAGCCTTTTCTTTGTCTTATTTCTCTAACTATTTGGTCGAATAATTCTCTTGGTACTGGTTCATAAACTTGGTCTACCAGATACCATACTCCCCTTCCAGAAGTGGCAGACCTTAGAGTATCTGTAAAGCCTATCATCTCTCTAACTGGGACTTTAGCTTTAATCAATGCCCTATCTTCTTCGGTTTGTATATCTAATATTGCCCCTCTCCTAGAGTTTATTAAAGCTGTGACATCCCCAATGTAATCTGGGGGCACATCAACCAAAATTACTTGTACTGGTTCATATAATACAAGGCCTGCATCTTTCATGGCTAATTTAATTGCTTCCCTTACTGCAGGAATAACTTGACCAGGCCCCCTATGTATAGCATCCTCATGCAATTGTGCATCGGTTAGCTTTACTATTAATCCAATACATGGTTCCCATGCTATTGGACCATGGTCCATAACTTGCATAAAAGCGTCCATAACCATATCTATTACTTCTCCAATATGTATTATACCTCTAGTCATATCGAAGAACATGTTTTCTCTATAGATTACCTTACACCTTTGTGCTTCTTCCCTTGTAAAACCTAAAGACATCAAATGTTTTATTATATCTTCGTTCATTTTCTTTATTTTACCTTCTGGCAATTCGCCTTTTAATAGTTTCTCCCTTAGCTTCCAATATAATTCATCGGGCATCTTCTCAACAGTAATATAGAATTTGTTTAATTTGTTTGGAGATTTACCTTCTACTGGGCCGGCTTGTCCTTTAACGCTTTCTCTATATACAACTATTGGATTAGATGTTATTATATCTACTTTGAAATCGTTCTTTATTCTATATTCAACTATTTCCAAATGTAAGTCTCCTAAACCAGAGATTAGTATTTGTCCACTTTCTTGGTCTATTTCTACTTTTAATGTGGGATCTTCTTTTTGAATTAGTTTCAATACTTCTATTAGTTTTGGCAAGTCTCTTGGATCTTTGGGTTCTATAGCTTTAGTTACTACTGGATCGAATATATGCTTTATTGCTTCGAATGGGGGTATGTTTGGTTTAGACCCATCTGGTTCTGGTTCTACAATGGTTTCACCACTTTGCAAATCTCTTACTCCACTAATAGCAATAATGTTTCCAGCTTTCGCTTCTTCTATTTGTATTTTTTGTATACCCTTAAATACACCAACTTGTTGGAGTCTTACTTTTTTGTTAGCATTTAATAGCCAAACTTCCATACCTCTCCTTATTGTGCCAGACCAAACCCTCGCTATGGCAGTTTCTTGTTTAGATGTTTTATCGACAATAACTTTAGTTACTACTGCTACAGCTGGCCCGTTTGGATCTGCTTCTAGCATGGCTTTACCATATTTGCTATTTAGATCACCATGCCATAGTTTAGGCACTCTATATTTTTGTGCTTCTTTTGGAGAAGGCAAATGTCTAACAACCATATCTAATACTACTCTATACAATGGGGCTATTTCCCATACCCTTCTTCTTATCTCTTTAGCATCGGCTGCAGTATTATAAATTTCTGCTATTTGTTTAAACCCTATACCTGTTTTTTGCATATATGGAACGCTTAATGCCCAATTATGCAAAGCGGAACCAAAAGCAACTGTCCCATTTTGTACACTAACTTTCCATTTATCTTTAAACTCCTCTGGGGCATATCTTTCAATTAAATCGTTTACTCCAACTACAATTTCTGCTAACCTTTCCATTATTTTATTTGGAGGTAATTGCAATTCTTTTATTGCTCTATCAACTTTGTTTATGAATAAAACGGGTTTAACATATTCTCTTAAAGCTTGTTTTAATACAGTTTCAGTTTGGGGCATTATACCATCTACGAAATCTACTACTACAACTGCTCCATCTATAGCTCTTACTGCTCTAGTTACTTCGCCCCCAAATTCGACATGCCCGGGAGTATCAATTAAATTAATCAAATAATCATCTCCCTCATATTCGTGAACCATTGAAACTGCTGCTCCATATATTGTCATTTCTCTTTCTCTCTCTTGTTCATGCCACCAAGTAAACATTGCATCTCCAGCGAGCTCTTCGCTAAGCATTCCTGCCCCTGCTAAAAGGTTGTCTGTTAGTGTTGTTTTACCATGATGTATATGCGCTATAATACCGATATTTCTTATATTGTTTGGCCTACCCATTAGGGCTAAAACTCTCTCTGCCATTGTTTTTTCGGAAACCATAGAGCGACCTAAAGAATATATTTAAAAAGACCTACAATTTAGAAAATTCCTCTTCAAACTCTTTATATATTTTTTCCAATTGTTTTTTTAACAATGATAGTATTGTATATTTATCAGCCTTCGCTTCGTAAATATAACCTTTCTTATCGATTTTTTTATCTATTAATCCTAAACTAATTAGTTTTTTTAGTTTTTCATGTGCAGTTTTTTTGCTTATTTTGAGATTGTTTACAATATCTTTAACGGTTACCCTAGAGTTGTTTAGTATAAAACTATAAATTTCTAATTCAGTATCAGATATATCTAATAAATCTTGCAGAATTTTAATAAGTTTCTTTCGCAACTATTCGAAAAACAAAAACTCTTCGACTTCTTCTTTCTTCTCTTCTTTGCTGGGCTCAACTAATTTTATATCATGAATAGATACTGTAACAGGCAAAGGTATTACCGAATCTAATGTTTCTATTGTTACCTCTCCTGTATTTTCATTGAATGCTACTACCTTCCCTCTAGAGCCCTTCAATGGGCCAGCTATTACTTCTACGATGTCGCCAACATTTACTTTTGTTACCAATGGCTCTGCTTTTATGAATTTTTCTATGTCTTTAACTTCTATGGGTTTAGGCAAAACTTTTCTAACATGTTTTATATCGTGGACTAATTCATTTACAGTATCATATTTGTCTGCCTCCACAAAAATATAACCTTTAATTCCTGGGGCAATAACTATAGAATATACATTCGCACCCAGCTTTTTAGCTTTTGCCTCTATTAAATCTGCAACTATTTCTTCTTTTCCTCCAGCAGTTTTAACTATCCATATCATTTGGTTGTTAAAAATAAAATCTTTTAAATATTTATTAGATAGCAAAAGATGAACCCATGGTTAGAATTTGCAAAACAAGTTTTAATCGGTTTTGTAGTAACAATGTCTGTTATAGTGGTTGCATATTTGGTTTCTAAACACATAATAGAGAAAGCCGTAAGACTATTCTTAGAATCGTTAGGAATAGACGATATAGCGAAAGAATTGGAAATATCTAAAGCATTAGGTAGATATAAATTAAGTGAAATATTAGCCATTGCAGCGAGGTGGTATGCCTTTTTCTATATATTAACAGCCGCAGCAGGGGTATTTAATTTACAAGCTTTGATACCAGTATTAGGTATGCTATTATCTTTTGTTGGCAATGTGATTGCTGCAGCATTAATTTTATTGATTTTCTATTTAGCTGGTTATTATATAAAAACCAAAGCCCAAGAAAGCGGTAGCCCCTCTTTGGCTATGTTAGGGGAAGGTGGTTATTTGGTTATATTGTTTATAGGTATTGTTTCTGCATTGAAACAATTAAACTTACAAGGAATAGATTTAATATATCAAATAATAACCATAGCGGTAGCAGCGTTTTTTGTTTCCCTATCTATAGCTTTTGGAGTTGCCTTGGGTTTAGCATTAAAAGATAAAGCCGCGAAAGAGTTGGAAAAACTTTTAGAAAACAAATAGTGCGGCCGCGGGGATTCGAACCCCGGCAGGGACTACCCCACCAGGACCTCAACCTGGCCCCTTTGTCCGCTCGGGCACGGCCGCATAAGCTTTATCAAAAAACCTTTATAAACTTTATTGCATAATCTAAATATGAGAGTAACCTTTCCAGATGCGAAGGCATTAAAGAAAATAGTTCCAATTGTAGCAGATTTAATTAGCGAAGGCCAATTTGTTGCCACAGAAGAAGGTATTAAATTAGTAGCTATGGATCCCGCTAGCATAGCTATGGTTATATGGGAAATGAAACCCGAGGCGTTTATCGATTATACTATAGAGGGAGACAAAGAGATTATAACTGTAAGTATGGATGATTTGAAAACTATAGTTAAAAAATTAAAACAAAGAGAGATGGTTGTTTGGGAAACAGATAGAGAGAAAAACAAGCTAAAAATTTTGGCAAGAGGTACAATAAAAAAGACTTTTTCTATTCCATTATTAGAGGGAGAAGAAACCGAAACACCAATACCTTCATTAGAATACAATAATGTGGTAGAGCTTGATTCTAAAGCTATAAAAGAAATTATAGATGATGCCTCAGCGATAGCTGATTCACTAAAATTCAAAGCAGAACCCCCATCTAAGTTAATAATCAAAGCAGAAGGTGAAATGAAGGAGATGACTGTAGAGTTAACAGAGGGAGAAGATGCAGTAGTATCAATAGACATACAAGAGGAAGCGTATGCGAGCTATTCTATAGATTATCTCAAAAAATTCGCAAAAGCAGCAGATGTAAGCGATATAGCGATATTAAAGCTAAAAACAGACTATCCATTATGGCTAGAGTATAGATATTTGGATAAAATGACATTAATATTCATATTGGCGCCTAGGAGCGACTAAATTTTATTAGTAATTTTGTACCATTATATAAAACATCGTAGTTATAACCCCCTTCTAATATATATGTAGGATTAAATTGAGCCAATTTTTGGAAAGCGTATTTATATATGGTATAATCTGTTCTAAATACCGACAATGGATCGTCTTTATGCGCATCGAAGCCGAGGCTTACAATTACTTTATCGGGGTCCCATTCTATTAGGTTAGCCAATAACAAATCAAAACTAGAAATCCAATCCTCGTTTGTGGCATCTATGGGTAATGGATATTTATATATGTTGTCATAACTTTTATTATCGGGTAATGGGTATATGTCTTTAGCGTAAATGCTGTAATATCTAATGTTTTTGTTATGCTTAACTATATCTTCTGTACCATTGCCATGATGTAAATCTATATCTACTATTGCTACCCTTCCTTTATAGTTTAAAGCTGCAATTGCTGCATTGTTAAAAATGCAAAAACCTTGGCTAATTGCATTAGCTTTACCATATTTACCCGCATGGTGCCCTGGCGGTCTTACTACAGCAAATAAAAAATCATTATTTACTGCATAAACCGAATAATATACAGCATACAAAATAGGATCCCAGCTATCTTTAGATAGATAAGTATCACCATCTATATAAATACAACCCATCTCTTTTGCCATATCAATTAGAGATTTTATCATTTCGATGTATTGTTTATCATGGGCCTTTTCTATATATTTTATAGGGTCTTCTTCAATTTGGGGAGAATAATATTTTATACCCAAATCAATTAAAGCTTTTTTAATGGCCAAAACCCTATTTTTGTTTTCTATATGGGGACAATCATGTTTTAGGAAAACATCATTGTATAGGATCATTCCAATTTTCTTATTTTCGCAATATAAAAGCCTTCTGTATCATTGTCCCAAGGGTAAATTCTTAATGTATATTTAATATCATCGAAAAATTTATAGTTCTCCCATTCTAATATTGGTTCGCTCGATTTTAGGTTTTCTATTCTTATTGGTTCTATTTTGGCATTTTCGTACCTTTCTAATAGCCAATTTACAACAAATTCATTTTCCAAAGGCTCTAATGTGCATGTGGAATAAACTAAAATACCATTTGGTTTTAAAGCTTCGAATGCTGCTTGGATTAGTTGTCTTTGCAATTTAGATAGTCTCTCTATCATATTAGGATTCCACATTTGTAAGGTTTTGTACGATTTTCTTAATGCTCCTACCCCGGAGCAAGGCGCATCTAATAATATTCTATCAAAAGTATTTTTATATTTTTTAAAATTCCTGCCATCTTGCATTGTAATAGTAACTAAAGAGCCTGTTCTTTGAACATTTTCTGCCAAAGCAGAGATTCTATCTAAAGAAATGTCGTTAGCTATTATATAGGAATTATTTTGAGTATGCATTGCTATTTGTGTTGTTTTAGAGCCAGGAGCAGCGGCCATATCTAATATTAATAGGTTTTCTTCCAAATCTAAAGCCAAGGGTGGTATCATCGATGCTGCTTCTTGGGAATATATATAGCCCATTTGGAATTGCCATGTATTTCCAATGGATTCGCTTTCATGTCTAACCCAAAAACCATATTTATAGAAAGGAATTGGTTCTATCTCCCACCCTTCTTCTTCTAAAGATTTTAGTATCTCTTTGGCGCTTATTAGTTTTGGAAATGGGTTTTCTTTGTTTAAATTACCTATATCATCTTTTAATTTCAATGTGTTAACCCTAATAGCTTTTTTTAATGGTCTTAAACTCCAATCTAAGAACAAATCTATATCATCAACAATTTTTTCATAATGCTTTACAAAGCGCTCTTTAATTTTAAACCCCTTGTATTCTATATATTTTGTCACGGCAATAACCTATCTATGTCTCTATAAAAGAGTATTACTTCCCTAACATCGTCTAATCCTAATAATTGTCTTAAATACCTCTCTAATCCCAATCCAAATCCCCCATGAGGGGGCATACCATATTTGAAAGCCATTAAATAATATTCTAACTTGTTTGGATCTATTCCTTTTTCTTTTATGTTTTCTAATAACTTTTCATAGCGATGCTCTCTTTGTGCCCCACTTATTATTTCTAGCCCTCTAAATATAATATCAAAACCTCTTGTATAAGATGGGTTATCATCTAATCGCATAGTATAAAATGGCCTTTCACTCCATGGGTATTTGGTTACTGCTACAAAGCTTACCCCCTCTTCCATAAAATGTTCTCCTAATTTTCTCTCTTCTTCTGTTGTTAAATCTTCATTGGGATTGCCTTTTACTATTTCTTTTGCTTCATCAAAAGTAATAATCTCAAAACCCAAATCTATGGGTTTGGCTAATTCTTCAAATTCTTTTGTTTGCATCGCCTTTTCACTAACATCGATTAACATTTTCTTTATTGTATTAATAACATCATATTCATCTTTTATAAATCCCATTTCAGCATCTACAGAAGTGAATTCTGCTAAATGTCTTGAAGTCCTCGATGGCTCTGCCCTATAAGCGAAAGCAATTTCGAATACCTTTGGAAATACCGAAACCATCATTTGTTTATACAATTGGGGAGATTGTGTTAAATAAGCCTCTTTCCCAAAATACAATACTGGGAACACCTCTGCTCCGCTTTCTGCTCCTATGATAACTATTTTAGGAGTATTTATTTCGACAAAACCATTTTCCATAAACCAATCTCTAAAGAATTTTTGTACTTTGGCCCTTAATCTAAATAAGGTTTGTCTTTCTGGCAATTTTAGATCTATAATTCTATAGTCAAACCTTTTTTTAGGAGTAGCTTTTTTAGGATCTATAGGCAATGGTTCTGCTTTTGCTAATATCTTTAAATCTTTTACTAATATCTCTTTTTTGCCGTTGGTCTCCCTTTCTTCACCTTCTATTTCTACAGCACTCTCTATTGGTATGTCTAAATCCAATAAATAATCAGGAGACTCCCCCTTCTTTATTACAGCTTGCATTATTTTATAACCGTCCCTAATTAAGAGGAACTTTATTTTACCTAAATCTCTAACTTTATGGACCCAACCTTTGATTTGCATTAAATAGAGAGACATAATAATTTATAAAAATCGATAATAGGATATTCTCTATCTAATTTATAGAGAATTTAAAGCGTCTTCGATTTTGTTTAAAGCGTCTTTAACTTCTTCTAAAGCTTTGGATAGCTCTTCTTTGACTTTGCTTACTTTAGCTTTGTATTCTAATGCATCTATAACTTCGAACTCTACTTTACCTCCGGCCTTTCTTAGCTCTTCTAATGTTTCTGCAACTAATTTACCAGCTTTTGTCTCTTGGTTCAAATGTTTTCTAATTGTTGCTTCACTTCTTCCAAGTTCTTCTGCTATTTCTGGAATAGACATGCCTGCTTGCCTTCTAGCAAATGCCCCAGCTGCAACAGCTAAAGAGTCTAACCATGTTACTCTCTCTGCTGGGTCTTTTATCATCTCTATTACATCTGGTCTGAATATGGTTTTAACTAACAAAACTGTTTCTAATAAATGTATGTCTTTCTTTGATACTGGTGTTAAGGAGACCTGCATATTATTTTAGAACACTATCATTTAAATGCTTTCAAGCAGTATTACTTTTATTTTGTTTAGTTATCCTTATTTTTGCTTTATTCACTTTGTTCTTGACATACATATTTTTTTAACACGTTTCCATTCTCAAAATAGTATATAGGATAGCAACACGGCCCTTTTGGGAAATCTTCTATCTTAGTATTTTGGTATTCACAAAGAATTTTGCCTTTTATTGAATAGAGCATTCCAAAAGTGAATGACATCATAGTTAATATTAAAGCTAAGATTACTGCTATAGTTGCATCAGCTATACCCGCTCTCATTGTAATAAATGTATGTCTTTTTTAACTATATCTATGGCTTTTTCTATTTGTGCATTTGAATATATTGGAGTTACTGTCAAAAACAAAACCGTAATTGTTAATAAAACTAAAATTATCATTATAGCCATTACTTCTTCATTAATGGCTCGCATTTTATAGTTATCTGGCCATCTTTTAATGTTATTTCAACATTGTATGGGGGCTTATCACAATCGCATGACAATCTTTTAGATGGCACTATTATAGAGTTACCAATGTAAACAATATTAGTTCCACATGTAATCTTCACATTTACATTATTGTATCTTATAGAAACCGTGCTATTGTTATTTAGTTTATCTAAAATCTCAATAGTATGAATAATTTGCTTCTCTATTGGGTAATTCAAAGCGCTATATGAATGGGAAGCGAAAAATGAAATGAGAAATATACCCAAAATATAGAATAATCCATACAACAATAGCTCTATCATTTTATTAGCTTGAGGTATTCAATTTCTTTTTCTAAAGCCTTTAATTCCTCTTTTGTAGCAACAAAATTCATTTCTTGCTCTAAAATTTTTATCCTTTTCTCTATTAAATCAATTTTTCTTTTAATTGTTTCTAAATCGTTTTCTGTTGTGTACAATTTATATTTTATATTTTTCGACAGCTCAACCAATTGAGAATTTAGTGATTCAATTAGTTGTTCAATAATTGATAGCCTTTCTTCTAATAGCCTAATTCTTTTTTCTAAATTCCTTATATCCACATTACTCTTTAAAATAAGTTATTTTAAATGGAATGTTTTTCTGGTTTAGTGAATACATGGGCCCGCGGGGATTCGAACCCCGGACCTCCGCCTCGTCAGGGCGGCGTCATACCCCTAGACTACGGGCCCAGAGAGATTATTATAAAACATTTAAAGCTTTAGCGCCGCCGGGGGGATTCGAACCCCCGCCCCCATACGGGGACCTGCTTAGCAGGCAGGCCCCTTGACCGCTCGGGCACGGCGGCTTTAGGTCAATAAGAGATATTTGAAAAGACGCAATTACCACTATCTAGTAGTAAAAAGATTTGATTTTTAAACTAATAATTAAACCTAAAGGAATGGGCCATTATCTAAAGATTAGAAGAAAACTAAAAAGAAAGAAACCTGAATTTTTAAGAACCAACTGGTATAGGAAAAAAGCTTTCAGAAATGATCCAAAATGGAGATGGGGCCATGGTAGGGACAATAAATTTAGGCTTAAAATGAAAGGTAAACCAAGGCCCCCAGAACCAGGTTATAGGTCTCCTAGAAAAGTTAGAGGCCTATTACCAAATGGATTAAAACCAGTTATTATACATAATGTTGAAGAACTAACAAAAATAAAAGAAGGAGAAATAGCAGTTATACACCATGCTGTAGGTAAAAGGAAAAGGCAACAAATATTAGAAAAAGCAAAAGAATTATCTATACCTATTGCAAACCCCGTTTTATAATGTCTAAAACTTTGTCTAGGCCTTCTGGTCTTAAATAGATATTCCTGTTCGGGAAACTTATTTCTATGCCTTCCCTATCGAAGCGCCTTTTTATTTCTCTAATTAATTCGTCTTTATATTTTAATTCATCTAAAATATTATAAACTTTGAAAAAGATTACTCCTTCTATATTGTTATCGCCAAAATTAGTAAACCTTACATCTCCTTCTAAACCTTTTTCTTTTAGGATTGTTCTTATTAATTGTTTAGCTTTATCTAAATCACTATAATAAGATATACCGAAATTTATTCTACCCCAATACCAAGGCCAATGCTTCGTTTTGTTTATTATTATATTGTTGTTTATGTAATTGAAGGGTATAATAGCGATAGTATCACTTATGGTTTTAATATGTACTCCTCTCCAAGTTATATCTATTATAGTGCCCCTAATTCCTAATTCGGGCAATTCAATTATATCTCCTTCTTTTAAAATACCTTCACTAGCGATTGCCATTCCCGAAAAGAAATTAGATAGTGTGCTTTGCAAAGCCAAACCTATAACTATAGAACCTATACCCAAAGAAGTCAATAATGGGGCAATATCTATTCCAAAAGAAGATAAAACCATATGTACTGCGGTAAGCCATAGGAATGTTCTTGCAATCAAAATTATAGCGAATTCTGTTTCTTTTGTTTTGAAAAATTCCCCAACAATCCTTCTAATATATATAACTATAATATTATCCAAAAGCTTTGCTGCATAAATTATAGCAACCAAATCACCCAAAATTTTTAGGTTAAAGAAATACAGTACCGCATATATAGTTCCAATGAAGAAACCTAAGTATAGGTTCTTTCTAAGCAAGATAAAAGCTTTATCGTCTTTGAAAAAGAATTTATCTAGCAATATAATAATAGCAAAAGAAACTATTATCGGGATTATTAGTTTTTCCCATATTTCGAGCATTTTTTATTATATAATCAATAGTTTAAAGCGAGCCATATGAACAATAATAAAGAAATTATTGATGCTACATTAATCCAATAACCGGTTTTACCCAATCTAATTCTATAATTTAATGGATACAATTTTATGCCCATACTAGTAAAGGAATCCTCTATTATATGGAAAAGGAAAGCTAAGGCTAATACTTCAAAGAAGAAAAATTTGGTTAAATAATATAGAATAAAAAATAATAACACTATTAACAAGGAATGGGTTATAGTTCTATGCTTTATTCCTAAAACCAAATCAAGATCTGGCAAAAATGTCAAATAAGCACATAAAATAGCTAAAATTATTGCTTGTATTTTAGTATATTTTAGCCTAAAAAATATGTAAGCCCAAGGTAATGTTAATAGGAAATGATCTTTCCTGTTCATTTAAAGAAATCTGTTAGTTTTTTGCCTGTGAATGTGTCTTTAATACCTACAGATTCTAATATTTGCTCTACTGCAGGCAATAGTTGTTTTTCTATGTAGTATTCGGGGTCATATTCATTACCCCTAACTTCTTTGTCTATTTTAATTCTATCTGAAACCCTTCCAGTGCTACCTACCACTAAATATCTAACTCTAAAGCCAGGCATAACTTTATAGCCCAACCTTTTATATTTTTTTGCTGCTGCCACATGAGGAGCTTCAACTTTGTATTTTTCTAAAGGCTTTCTTATCGTTTCTGTAATTAAAAGCTTCTCCCATGGTATTTCTCTATTTCTTAGCTTTCTAATAATTTCTTTTATGTATTGTCTTGCTTTTTCTATGTTACCTTCTTTTAGCAAAATTTCCAATAGCTTTGTTTGGACTTCTTTAACTATGGGAGCCCAGTCTGTTCTTACTGCTTCGAAGCCCCTTAGCTTTATGTAACCTTGTTCGCTTAATAAAGCATATTTCTTTTTTGCCCCCTTTTGTTCACCCCTCTTTTTTACGAATATCCCTCTAACATAGAAATCTTCTAAATCTAATTGTATTTTACCGGGTAATTCTTTATTTACTTTCTCTAAAAATTCTAATACTTTGTCTTTGTCCCCAGAAATGAATAATGAATCGGTATTGTGTAAAACTAGCCCATTAACATAAAATTTACCCGATTCAGTAGATAAATCATATAAAATAACTCTCTTTTTGCCAAGATAGCGCATATTTAAATTAAGTATTTTCGTATTAAAAATGGAATATAATGCTGTAGTGCTAGAAGCGGATAGAGAAGAAATAAAAATTCTTACTAAGGAGAATTTACATTTAGATGATTATGTAATTATAGAGAAAAACCAAGACAAATGGATCGGTATAGTTAAAAACAAAAGATTTACTTTGGGAGAAATAGGAAAAGCTTTTATCGATCTAAAATTTGAAAGAATATTAAAAGAAAGTGAATGGATCGAAAATAGAGGAAAAAATTTGTATGTTATACAATTATTAGCCCAAAATGATAGCGAAATAATAGATATCCCAACACACAATGTTTTAATTAGGAAAGCAAAAGAAGAAGAGATAGAAAAAGCAATTCCCAAAGGTAGTATAGAAATAGGGAAAGCCAGCAATATAAAAATATACACTAACAAAAATGTTATATTCTCGCCCCACATCGGGGTTTTTGGTCAAACCGGTAGTGGTAAATCCAATTTCGTTAAACTAATATTAAAACAAATCAAAAAAGAGGATCCCGATGCTACAATAATTATATTAGATAGGCATGGCGAATATGAACAGGCTTTTGGAGATTATGCTAAATACCCCGAAATAAAAATAGATATAAAAAACCTAAACCCTAACGAATATGTATCATTCTATGAATTATTATTTAATGTACCCCCAAATTATACTAACCTACATACAGTTCTTTTTAATACTTTAGATTTGTTGTATGAAGCGGACAATTCTTTGTTCGAGAATAGAACTATAGCGGATTTCTTTGAGACCATGTGGGGAAATAAAAATTTAGAAGAGTTTAGAGAGCTAAAGCAAAAACTAAATAGGCTATCTATGAATTTGGTTGAGGATTATGACAAAACAAGAATTAGATTATTAAGAAGATGGAGAGCAATAGAAAGGTTTGCCAAAGATCTATTATTGCTAAAACCAAGTATAGGCAACCAATATATAATAGAAAGGATAGTTCCTAACCAAATAAATGTAATAAGATTGAAAGCAAAAAGGCTAAGCACAAAAATTTATGGTGCGGTATTGAGTATACTATTATACGAAACATTATTATTAAAAACTGGGGAAATTGATTTATCTAACTTGGAAAAAAGCAATATTTATATAGTTATGGAAGAAGCTCATGCCTATTTAAATAGAACATATGAAGATTTGTTAGAAACTGCTATTACTTTAGCTAGGGAGGGAAGAAAATTTAATGTGCATTTGTTAGTAGTGGCGCAAAGCCCTTCTGGTTTAGATAGCGAATTATTGTCACAACTAACAACTATAGCAGCCTTTAGGTTAACTGCTAGAGAAGACATAAATAGAGTTGCAGATATGTTAGGGATTAGCGCTTCTTCTATAAAAGGGTTGCCCAAATATACAGCTTACTTTTACTCGGTAGAATTTAGGTTACCGATGCCATTAAAAATAAGGAGTATAAAACATGATACAATAAAGCTCATAAAAGATTACGATTTGTCCCATCTATGAGTTGTTGGAAACCATTATCGAAAGAAGAGTTTGAAGCTATAGTAAGCAAATATAAAGACAATCCAAAAATAGAAATAGATTATGAAAATCTAAAATTTATACCTAAATTCAATGAACAAATAAAAAAGTATTATAGCAATAAAATTAAAGGGGCCAAAGTAGAGAATTTGGTTAACGAAGTTTACGAAGCATGGTTCGATTATATTATAAGAATATATGAAAGGCCTAAAGAAAAAGACATATTAATGTTTTTGCCCTGTGCAGCAAAAAAGCCGTATTATAAATCTAAAACTCATAGAACAATACAAAGAGCTATTTCGGGATTTCAAATATTTAATAGAATTCATAGAGTTATAGTTTCTAATCCCGGCATAATACCATGGGAATTCCATACTTATTGGCCCTTTAATAGTTATGATTGGCCTGAATGGGAAGAAACCGAAGACATAAAAAAACTATATTATTGGGTTACCTATAAAAGGGTTAAAGAATTCCTAAGAAGGCACCAATACAATTACTATACTGTATATATGAAACCGGATAGCCTAACATACAAAGCCGTAATGGACGCATCTAAAGAGTTAAATATAAAAATTATTCCATTGTTAGATGAAAAGACTTATGAGAAATGTAAAGGGCAAGGTAACCCATTAGTTAAAGAACCATGCATAGAGAGCCTAAAAAATAATTTAAAACAATTGCAAAAACAAATATATGAAGGAAGTAATAGCTAGACTAAAAATAGGGAAAGAAACTTTTGAAGTATATGTTGATTTTGAGGAAGCAATAAAATTGAAAGAGGGCAAACCATACGATAAGGAAAAACTATTGTTAGTGCCAGAAATATTTAGGAATGTTAAAACTGGGGAAAGGCAAAGCGAAGAAGTATTAAAAAAAGTATTCAAAACAACAGATGTTTATGTAATTGCAGAACAAATAATAAAGAAAGGCCAATTGCAAATCCCTACTGAGTACAAAAGAAAAATAAAAGAAGAGTTAAAAAGAAAAATAATAGAATTAATTAGGAAAAACTATATAGATCCTAGAACAGGTTTGCCATACACATATCAAAGAATAGAACTAGCTATGGAAAAAGCTAAAATAAACATAGATATAACAAAGCCCGCAGAAGCGCAATTGGAAAGCATAGTAAAAGAGTTAAAAAAGATTATACCATTGAAAGGAGAAAAAATTAGAATTGTCATAAAAATACCAAACGAATATATCTACAAAGCTTATTCCTATATTAAATCGTTTAGACCCCAAAAAGAAGAATTTTCTGACAATTATTATGCAATATTAAGTTTGCCTGCAGGGATATACCAAGAATTTATAGAAAAAATAGAGAAACTAACTGAGGGAAATGCAGAAATAAAGGAATTAGAGAGGTATTGATTTTTCGTAATTGTCTAAAAAGGGACATACATTACAACCAACTCTATAAAAGCCTTTTTCGTACAATGGGTTAAGCTTTATGTTTTCCTTTTCTAACAATATTTGTTCGTCAGCATAAGAAAAAAACTTAATTGGTTGTGCAACCAAAAATTCATCTTTAAATATTCTAGGTCTAAACAATCTAGCTTCGCTTTCTATTAGTCTATCCCCAACCAATAGAACAGGGTTTTCGTAATTATTCCTTACATAATTATATAAAGTGGTTATTTTATCTTTAGTACATAGTCTTCTCTTTAGATAATCAAAACCGAACATTTTGTATTTTTTGTCTATGCCTGCATAAACTATATTTATAGGCTTAATTTTTTTCGATATATAATCGATATACTCTAAAGTTTGCTTAAACTCTAATCCCGTATCGACAAAAACCAAATCAAAATCTACTTTAGCTTTTTTAGCTAATATTGCGACTGTTGTTGAATCTTTTCCTCCAGAAAAGGGTATAACAATTTCATAATCTTTAAATTGCTTAATAAATTCGATAGCTTCATTAACTTTTTCTTTTATATCTATATAGGGTTTTTCTCCATCGGCTTCGCCATATTCTATTATTTCCCCTTTAATTCTATCTATTTTTTTAACTAGTTTTCCATTAGAATAATACAAATCTTCGTATTTTTTGAAAAGTATTATGCCTTTATCCCATAAACCAACATCGCATTCACATTCTATATTAAAGGGCTTGGTAATGAATTTATATAAAGCAGTTTTTAGCTCTTTTTTTAATAGAGGTAGTTTAACATTTCTTACATTTGCCTTTGGAACTTTATGTATAACAGTTAAATAGCTATCAACTTCTACATCGGGATCTCTCTTGCCCAATAAAAACAATTTATAATATAAACCATCCATATTTTTTATGGTTTCTATTAACTCTTCTCCCCTTATGCCTTGTAAAGTTTTTATTTCAAAAGGTAAATTTAAATGCGACAAAGCTTTAGCATCTTTTTTAGCCCTAGTGTAAATAACAAAATTCTGTTGCATTTGTTATTATTAAAATGGCAATTTAATTCCCTTTATGTACATTGCTACTATAGCTAATAAAGGTTTAGAAGATATAAATAGAGAAGAAATAGAGAGTCTAGGCGCAAAATTTGATAAACAATACGATTTTATTAATATATTCAAGGTAAAGGACTTGGATTCTATAGTTAAAATAGCTCTAAAAACTCAAACATCTAAAAGAGTATTGTGGGTAAAATTTTTTAGTGAACCAAACATAGATAGCATTATAAGAGAAGCGAACCAAATAGATTATAGCGAAATAATAAATAAAAAATTTGCTGTTAGGGCGCACAAATATGATATAGACATAGATATAATGGATTTATATAATAGGTTGGGCGATGTTATTAGAAGAAAAACCAATAATAAAGTAGATCTAACCAACCCAGATGTAATATTTAGAGGTTACATATTAAAAGATATCGCTATTTTTGGATATGATTTAATTGGGGAACAACCTTTAGATAAGAGGTATTATAGAGTATATTACCATCCCGCAGGTTTAGCTCCAACTATTGCTAATTCTTTAATTAGATTAACCAAATGGAATGGCCAATCTTTGTTAGACCCATTGTGTGGGTCTGGCACAATTCCAATAGAGGCAGCTTTATATTTAAGGGAAATCCCTCCATTATATAGACAATACGATAAAACTTTTGCCTATCAATTAAATCCCGATATAATTGATGAAATAGAACAATCAATAAAATGGGATAGGAAAGCCAAAATATTGTGTTTTGATAAATTCGTAAAACATATGAGAGGAGCAGAGCTAAATTGCATACATGCAAGGGTAAAAGATATAGTTAAAGTATCTAAAATAAATTTGGAAGATGTAGATTTTAAATTGGGAGAAAAGGCCATAGATTATATAATTACTAATCCTCCCTATGGTATAAAAGCTGCAGACAGAGAAGAAAGCGAGAAGGTTCATGAATATTTGTTTTACCAAGCAGAGTATATATTAAAAGACAATGGAGTTTTAGCTTTGTTATCCCCCCATAAAGAATGGGTATTAAAGTATGCTGAAAAATATAACTTTACTCTAAAACATGAGAGGGAAATTTACCACAATAAACTAAAGGTTTTTTTCTTTCAATTTTTGAAAGGTTAATCTTAATTGGCATGCTTGGCATATCTCTCTAGTAGTAGGAAAACCACATATTTTGCATGTTTTCAATTCGAAATTATACCTTTTTTGCAACTTATCTCTAAAAGAGAGGTATTTCTTTATTATGTTTTCGTGTAATTCCCTAACATGTTCCATTTTATACAACAAATCTCGCACATAAATTCTAAAAGCGCCCCTAGCATAGGGGCATTCTATATAAGGTACATTTAGTTTGTTAACAATAGAATAGATTGTTGTTTCTTTTTCTGTAATGTAATAGAAAGGCTTTACCCTTTTTATGAATTTATTATGTCTCTTTATACCAGTAACAGGTCCGCCTTTTGCTAAATCCTTTATATTATGCTCTGCCAAATTTAATATAACTGTTTGTGCTTCATCATTTAAATTATGACCTGTGGCTAAAACATCGAAATGTTCTATAGCATATTTATTTAGCAACCATCTCCTAAATACCCCACAATAAGTGCAGGGCCAATAACCCAAATTATATTTTTTAGTTAATTCGAACATTTCATCTAAAGTTAATCCTATCTCTTCTTTGAAGGAAATAATTTTAATTTTAAGATTGTGCTTTTTAGCGAAATCTTTCAAATAATTTAAAGTTACATCTCTATACCCTTTAATTCCTTCATCTATAGCTAAACCAACAACTTCTTTTAATTCCAATTCATCTTTATGTTTAGTTAAAAAATGTAATAAACTTACAGAATCTTTCCCCCCGCTAACAGCAACTGCAACCCTATCGCCAGGCGAAAACATGTTAAACTCTTTAATCGCTTTGAATGCCAAGTTTTTAAAATATTCTAAAAAATGCTCTTTACAATAATATTTTTTTCCATCGTAATATATAGCGGGTTTGTCACAATAGGAGCATTTCACTTTTGCAAGTATATAAAAGTTTATAAAAATGGTTAATAGCATTATAGATGGATTTTATGCAATTACCACAAGTAATGGGCTATGATAGAGCTAGCACTCTATTTAGCCCCGATGGGAGGTTGTTACAAGTAGAATATGCGAGAACAACAGTAAAACAATCCCCTACCGCTATTGGTATGCTTTATAAAACAGGTGTCCTCGTTATTGGAGATAAGAAAATTGTTGAGAAATTCGTAATACCTTCATCCATAGAAAAGGTATACATAGTTGACGACCATGTAATCGCTGCTCCTGCTGGTATAATTGGAGATGGTAGAGTTTTAATAGAGAGAGCAAGAGTTATAGCACAAACTTACAAATATTTTTATGGCCACCCCATCGATATTAGAGGGTTAGTAAAAGAGATAGCCGATATAAAACAGGAATATACCCAAATTGGAGGAGTAAGGCCATTTGGGGTCTCTATAATTTTTGCAGGCATAGATGATACAGGCAAACACATATTTGTTACTGAACCTGGAGGAATGTTTTGGGAATACAAATTAGCTGTTATAGGGGAAGGAGAACAGAAGGTTTTGGATTATTTAGGAAAAGAATATAACGAAAACCTCTCCCTTAAAAAAGCGATAGAACTAGGATTAAAGGCATTGTATAATTTCTACAAAGAGAATAATAATGAATTAACTGCTGAAAAGTTGGACATCGCTTATGTTGATGAAAAAACCAAAAAAGCAAAATATGTTGATGTAAATGAGATAGAAAAAATATTGGAAAAAATAAAAAGTGGAGGAAATAGTTAAATTGGTTTTAATTTTAATTGGTTTAGCAGCTTTTATAATGATTTTGGTAAGCTTTTATAATGACTTTTCCTCTATAGTAATAAAAACTTTGCCTTAGCCTCCGGAAGCGACCAAAGTTATATATATAGTATCGCTTTTAATCTCTTCCTCTTCCAATAAAATGTTCTCTCCATCGTGAACTACTACTTCGCTAGGCTTCAAATTAAGTTTTTCTAACACTTCTTTTACAGTTTTCGCTTCTATATTATATTCGCCCCTCCCTTCTACTATTACTCTAACCATTTAGTTTTTCTAAAACCTCTTTTGCCTCTTCCTCTGTAAGCTTATGCCTAATGTTATAAAATATTTTTTCTTCTCCTGTTCTCGGTATTATATGTATATGCAAATGGTCTATTTCTTGGCCCGCCTTTGGACCTTGGTTTATTATTATATTATAATCAGGAGAGATTTTCTCTATTTTTTCTATAACTTTTTTTAGACCAGCAAATAGCTTTTTAGCTTCTTCTTCGCTTAGCTCTTTTAGCCTAGTTACATGTTTTTTCGGAATAACTAAGGTATGACCCTTAGCCATTGGATATATATCTAATATTGCTATAACGAAATCGTCCTCATATACTATATATGCGGGTATCTCTTTGTTTATTATTTTACAGAAGATGCACATACTAAGAATAATGCATAACCTTTATAAATATCGCAATACTATATTCGAACCTTGCGAGTGAATAAAATTAAAATATATGGGAGCGACTCTATAGGGTTATTTGGATATATAGCTAACGATATAGCGGTATTATCAGAAGTAATATCGAAAGAAGAGGAAAAAATAATAAAAGATACATTAGGATTAGAAGGAATAGTGAAAACTACAATAGCTGGAACTCCAACGGTTGGTAGTTTCATTATAGGAAAAAAAGACTTAATTATTGTGCCTTCTTCTATTTATGAAGAGGAATTAAAAAAATTGGAAGAACTATTTAGAGTAGAAGTAGTAGATGTTGTTAATAATGCATTAGGCAATAATTATTATTATTGGCCCAAAAAGAATTTGCTTTTTGCCGCGGAGGATACTAAAAAAGAAGCAAAGCTTTTAGCTAAAAAGCTAAATGCGGATTTGTATTTAATTGATACTGACATAGAAGTTGGCAGTTCTCTAATAGGGAATAGCAAAATGCTATTGCACAATCCAGACATTTATATAGATATAGAAGATGCTAAACCTGTAACATTAAATATGGGGGACAAATTTGTTGGGGCTGCAGCTTTGTTAAATGACAAAGGAATAGTCGTTGGCTCAAAAACAACAGGTATAGAGTTAATTGAATTACAGGATTTATTTTAGTTTTCCACTCCATATCTAAGAAAATCTTCCAAAGACTCTCTTAAATAATTAAATACTTCCCAATATGTATCAATATCCCATCCAGAATGTTCTGCATATGTTAAAGATATTGCTAAATTTTTTATGCTTTCCTCGTTTGGGGGTATGTTTAATATTTCAATATGTTTTGTATAAGTGGGATAAGTATTATAAAAGCTTGCTCCCAGTTTACGTGTCCTACTAAATTCTAAAAATGCATTAATAATAGAACTCGCATTAAAAGGCAAACTATAGCTTAACCCGCTAAGCCATATTTTACTTCGAGCAAACCTTGCCGATATGAGCAGATAATTTGGTGGTATAATAACCCCCCAATAAACTTCGTTTTTGGGTTTTCCTCCCAAAACATCGATATATAGTTTTTTAGGATATAGTTTGCCATATATTGTTGTGAGAGCTTGAGTAAATAGTTGCTTCATTATTGTTATTGCAGCAGTATTTATTAGTTCATTTAATTGGGACTCTTTTGTGTTAACATCGGCCTCTTCATACACTATTTTTTTATATCCTTGCAGAAGGTTTTTCTTTTCAAATGCTATGTCATTAATATAAAATAAAATATCTATATCAGTAAGTGCTCTTCTCTTTACATACGATGGAATGTTAGTACAAACAGGGATACCTTTAAAACATTTGGGAGTGTCATTTTTTATAACAATCCTCCATTTTGTGGGATCCCGAAAAACCCCTCTTATTAAAGGAATTAATAAAAAATCATCCCTAAAAGCTTTTATGTCTTGCATAGAGATGTGTCCTCTTGCGATTTAATTTTTTTTCTACCACTAAGAGGTAATGAAAGAATTTATTCTCCCTTTAGCTTTTCCTCTTGTTTTTTCAATGCATCCAATCTGATTTCTAATAGTTTTTTCTTTTCATTTAATTCTTCTAATGCTTTCTCCTTTGGTATCTCTAAAAAGTATGTACCTAGTATTTTATATACTTTCCCGTTAGATTCTTCTATCTCTTTTATAGCATTGTTAATTTCTTCCAATTGCGCTTCTAATACTTGTTTTTGCATCAAAATTTGTTGTAACAAAACTTCTTTTTCAGCCATCGATTAATTTGGTTAACAAATTTAAAGGTTCGATAGATATTCCTTCAATAGGGCAAACTTTTTAGGCAAATTTTTTATTCTAAATATGGGCCATATCAAACTATCTATATGTAATGGTGGTATGTTGGTTTGTTTGCTCACATAAAACCAATAATTTAGATCGGGATTTATCTTTTTTAGCCTATAGTCTAAAGGAATAGCTATTTCAAATGGGAAAGGCTTAAATTTATAGCCCAAAGCTCTCATAGCATATGCAAACATCTTTATAGAAAAAACAATAGTTTTATCGTAAATATTTTGGTTCATTATTTTGGCCAAAAATTTATTCAGAGCAACCATATTTTCATAATAGTGCTCTCGATTTTGTTCTATTATATCTATGTAAGGCTTAAACCTTTCTAACCTTTTTAGTTTATTCGATAAAAATCTAGGATTATATTTTTTGACGAAATCATATAAATCGTTAAAGCTATTAACTTTTTTCGCGAATAGCTCCCAATATCTCTCGCCTGGCATAGTTAATTGGTAAGATATTAAAGCATTAGCTATGACTAAACCAACAGGTTTTGGGTTTTCCTTCAAAGCTAGGAATTGTCTATCCAAATTGTATTCAACATATTTTGCATCTTCTATAGAAAATTGCTTTAATATTTTTATTAGGGGGTCTTCCATTATGGTGTGAATATTGATGAAATAAAAGGGAAACTATCTAAAATATTAGGCATAACAAAAGAGGAATTGGATGTTTGGCTATTATTGTTCGCTTTAGAGAATATTGAAGAATTCCTTGGCTTTTATTATAGCAAAAAAATGAATATTGATTTTAGAAAAGAAATTTATAGTTTAAGAAAAGAGTTGGAGAAACCTAAAGCCATATCTATTACCGATGGAAGTGTAAAATTGGTTTTCAAACCCAATTCAAGTAAAACTAGAATATACATAGATGCTTATATAGAGAATAACAGATATAGAGTTGGAGAAGTAATTGCTAAAGATCATGGGTTGGACATTTATCCTTATAAAGATGCAAAAACTATAGAAGAAAAATTTGGCATCCCAATAATAGAAAAAGCCAAAAGAGCGTTGTTAGAGACCGATATAGAAAAGTTAGGCTCAAAAATTAGAACAGCTTATGAGATAAAAAGGCCAAAAGAAACAGAAAAAAACATAGATAAGTATTTATTAGAAAAATTCAAAGATAGAGATGTAATTAAAGCGGAGGAATTAGAAGAAGAACTAAAAAAGTTTGGTCTAACATTAGAGGAATTTAGAGAAAAGCTCGATTCAGAATTCTTTAGAGAGTTCTATGAAATAGAACCTGGGGTCTTTAAAAGGATATAAGAATAAACTTTATGGACATCGATAGAATCGCTTATTTAGCTAGAATAAAATTAGACGAAAAACTAAAAGAAAAATTAAAAAAAGATATAGAAGAAATACTAAAAGCTTTTAGTATTGTTGAAAACCTTGATGGGGAAAAAGCTTTATTGCCTATAGATGTTACAGGAAACCCTAGAGAAGACATACCAGAAAAAAAGGAATTTGATTTGTGGAAAAATGCTAAATATAGGGAAGACAACTATATAATAGGGCCTAAAGTAAGATGATATTTTTGGGAAAAGAAGTAATAAAGGTTGGTGTAAACTTTATTTATGGGGAGCCTATCTATTATGATTATAGCAAAGTTAGATATACTTTAGTTGTAGGAAAAAGAGGCACGGGTAAATCTTTTACTTTAGGAGTATTGTTAGAAGGGTTCGCCGAAGCAAATAATAAAGAGTTATCTGTAATAGTTTTTGATACCTTAAACATATTCCATACTTTACAATACCCTAATTATAGAGGTATTGATTTGTTATCGGAATGGAATTTAGAACCAAAAAAATTTGCAATAAATATGATAGAGCCCACGTTTTCTAAAGAGGATTTAAGTTTTTATGATCTCTTAGAGTTTTTTTCTTTGGAAGAAACAGATCCCAAGAGCGATATAATTTATGAACATTTCATAAATAATAAAGAGCCCCCTTTTTTGAAACAAAGATATAAATTGTTAAAATCATTATTAGGGCCATCTATAATAGAAAAAATAAAAAACCCTGGTATCCATATAATAAGGGTAGGACATTTGCCTATATATGCTAAAAGAGCGGTTTTAAATATTTTAGCCAGAAAGATTTTAGAAATTAGAATAAAAGAGAGGGAAAAAGAAATAAAAAGGGAAGCGTCTGACGAATATGTTAGAGAAGTTCCATTGTTTTGGCTATTTATTGATGAAGCACACGAATTTTTGGACAAATCTATAGACAGCCCAGTAAAGGATAGTTTGGTTAACCTAATTAGAGAGGGAAGAGGCCCAGGAGTTGGTTTAGTATTAGCAACACAACAACCCAATAAATTAATAGATGATGCGTTAACTCAAATAGATTCTTTAATAGCACATAGACTAACTAATAAAAGCGATATTGAATCAATTTCCTCTATTTTGTACAATTACATTGATATAGATTTTAGAAAATATTTTGCTATAAATTTGCCCAATAGGCCTGGGGCTGCCTTGTTTGTTGACGATGAAAAAGAATTAGTTAAACCAATACAAGTAAGACCAAGGATGAGTTACCATGGTGGGAGTACGGCCCACATTTATAAAATATAACCCTTTTTTAGAATATGATTGATATGGATTTCTTTTTGCAATTGTTGAAATTCAAAACATTTAATCCAAACAAAGAAGAAAAAGAGAAAGCTGCGAAATTTATAAAAAACTATTTAGAAAATAAAGGATTTGATGTTGAAATAATTTACAGCGAAAACGATACCCCAAATATTTTAGCAAAATACCCCGGGAAAGGTAAGAAAGTTGCTTTTGTTACACATTTTGATGTTGTTCCCCCTGGAGAAGGTTGGAACACAGATCCTTTTGATCCAAAAGTAGAAGGAAACAAAATAATCGCTAGAGGTGCTGCAGATGACAAATCAGCGATAGTAGCATCTATTGCAGGAATAGAAAATGCTAAAGAAATAAATGTACAACCCATATTAGCTATAGCCGGGGGAGAAGAAACCCAAGAATCAACACAATTTTTCGAACAAATAGATAGCGATATAGCATTAGTTATCGATACGGGGCCTTATGTTTCTATAGGTAGCTCTGGTTTCCTAGGAATAAACATATATGTGGAAGGAAAACAAGTGCATTCAGCCCATGCCTATAGGGGGGAAAACGCAATATACAATGCCGCAAAGGTTATAGAGTTTATAGAACATATTTCTAAAGCTTTTGAGAAAACTTTATTGTCTAAATACCAATTTATTGAGCATTACGATAGAGTACCAGTTAGGGTTAACCCTACAAAGATAGAGGTTAAACCAAATGTTATTAACATAATACCGGGAGAAGTAAAAATTTATGTAAACGCTAGAACAGTGCCAGAATACGATAATGATTATGTTTTTAACAAGGTAAGCGATTTGTTGAAAGAATTCGCATCCAAAAACAACATAAAACTAAGAATAGAGAAAGACAAATTAGAATTACCCCCATGGGTTAGCGATGGAGAACATGTAGACAAATTCATACAACTAACAAAAGATTTGTTAGGAGAAAAGAAAATCCTAGAATTAGGAGGAACAGATGGATACCATTTCTATAAAAGAGGTATAAAAGTTATACAATTTGGCCCCATGAGGGAAGAAAATAATATACATGGACCAAACGAGTTCGTTTATATTGAAGATGTAGAGAGGGTTGCAGAAGTAATAAAGAGAGTTGTAGAAAATGGCTTATAATACATATATTTTTCTTTTATTAGATCTAATTGTAGTAATATTCCCTTCTTTATTGTTAATCCCATACTATATACAAGCATTTTTGTTAGCAAAAGAGGATTGGTACGATAGATATAGAAAAATCTATTTAGCTACTAACCATTTATTATATAATGGGCTAACATTGCTATTTTTGATTCTTTCCATGGGTTATCCTTTGCTCTATTTGTTAGTACCAATATTTTTAGCTTTCACAATAGAATCGCTAAAAGATTTAATTAATAGGGACTATGAAGCAACAATAGTATTTTATTTATTAAGGGTTTCTTTCATTATAGTGCTTTTATTATTTAGCATGTATTATATAATATTGTCTCCAATAGCTTTGGTATTTTCTTATTTAAGTTGGAAAATTTTAGAGAAGAGCCCTAATAGACAGGGCAATAGGTAATTGAATATAAATGGAATTACCCTTAGTATATAATACAAATTCTTTTGTTTTAATATAGATCTTTGGCAGATATCTTTTTGTTCTCCAATATAATGTGGCGATATTTCCTTTAATTAAAATGGCTGTTTTGTCTCCTATATGTTCTAACTCTAAAAAGTCTTCTCCTTCCAAAACTCGTATTTTCCTAACACATCGAGGGTCTCTCCCCTCGGCTTGGGCTATTTCTACCGCCGCTAACAATTCCCGAGGACCCATGGTATCTAAATATAATGTAATATATTAAAAATTTATTTTATTACTGTTTATGTATACCACCTCTCTGCATTTCGTATATTTGTTTTATCCTATCGATTGTGTCTATCTCTTTTGGGCTTCTATCGAATCTAATTCTAACAATACGAGGGAACCTTAAAGCAAACCCGCTTTTATAGCGGGGGCTTTCTTGTATTTCCTCATATGCAACTTCTACAACTATTTTTGGTTTTACGTAAACTTTTTTACCTTCTTGTTTATATATATAAGGTTTTAACAATTCGGTTAATTCCTCAAAAGTTATATCCTCGGCTCTCTCTTTTTTCTCTTTTATTCCTGTACCGACTTCACCCACTTCTAAATAATTACCAGTATCCTTATCTAATGCTGCTACAGTAAATGAAGTAAGCCAACCGCTTCTTTTACCTTCGCCCCATTCAGCAGCAACTATAACTAAATCCAATGTTTCTAAAGTAGGCTTTAGCTTAACCATATATCCTACCCTTCTTCCAGGTTGGTATGGTGCATTAAGGTTTTTGAACATTACTCCTTCTAACCCTTTATTTAAACAATCTTGGTAAAATTGGTAAGCTTTTTTATCATCTTTTTCTATAATGCCTATAGACAATTGTATTTCATGCTCTTTTTCATCAATTACTTTTTCCAATAGAGCCCTTCTCTCTTTAAATGGCTTTTTCATTAATTGTTCACCTTCTAAATAAACTATATCAAATGCGTGTAGCTCTACTGGTATTTCTTTAGCCATTTTTTCTATGTCATATTTTCTTTTCACTCTTTGAGAAATCTTTTGGAATGGCAAGAATTTGTTAGTCTTTTTATCATACCCAACAGCCTCTGCCTCAAATATTATTTCGTTAGCTTTTACTCTGTTTCTTACTATATTAACTACATCTGGGAATTGTCTTGTTACATCTTCTAACCTTCTAGTCCATAGCCATACTTGGTCTCCTTTTTTATGGATTTGTAACCTAAAACCATCGTATTTTGCTTCTATCATTGCAGGCCTTCCTACAATGTCAAAAGCTTCTTGCACATTCCTTGCTCTTATAGCGAGCATAACTCTAAAGGGTCTCCCTACTTGTAATTTTACTTGCCATAGACCTTGCTCGCCCTGCTCTTTCGCAATTCTTACTACCTCTCCAAAATCTAATAATATAGAATAAGCATATTCCACAGCCTCGGGGGTTACAGAAAAAGCTATAGCAATCGCATCTCTAATAATACCTTCACCTACTCCAATTCTTAATTCCTCTAAAGCTAATCTAACAATGTATTTTGCTTCTTTAGGTTTGGCATTAACTAATAGCTTAGCAAAAGTTATTATTTTTTTGTCCTGTGAGCCTTCTCCTTCTATATCGGCTATTTTTCTTAAAGTTTGGTAAACATCTTTAACAGTTAGCGGTTTTAATAATAAGGGTTTTTGTTTTCTCATCTCACAAGCTTTTTCTGCCACAATACCCAAATCCCCATATTTTATGAATAATTCTTCAACTTTTTGTTTTTCTATCCCATAAGCTATAGAAATAGCCCTTATTACACCCTTTTCGGCAATACCGAGGTTTTTTTGCTCCCATGGGTAAAAAACGGTTCCTTGCAATAACAACAATGTTTCTTTATATTGGTCTTTTAATTCTTTAAGAAATCGAGCGATGTATTGCACTTTCCTGGTTTTATCCGATATAGTTTCGAGCTTACTAAAAAGGTTAGCCAATTTCTCAAACTCCATATGGTATTATGGTTTATTGTTTTTAAAATGCATAACAAGCAATCAAAATGGATACTCTAGTTCCAATAAATGTTTATGTTAAAGCCGGTATACATATTGGTACAAGGCACCTAACTAAAGATATGAAACCTTATGTATCTAAGATAAGAGAAGACGGTTTAGCTATTTTCGATATAAGAAAAATAGATGAAAGATTAAGATTAGCATCAAAGATGTTATCCTATTATGAACCAAATGAAATTTTAGTTGTAGGAAGAAGAGAAACAGCAATAACCCCAATTAAGAAGTTTTCTGAAATAACAAAGGTTAAAGCTTTCCCTGGGAGATATCCTCCAGGTACATTAACTAACCCCCAACTAAAATACTACATGGAACCAGAAGTAATATTAATTACCGATCCAATAATGGACAAAAATGCTTTACACGATGCATACGAAAGTGGGATAACAATTTTGGCATTATGTGATACAAACCATACTAAAAATTATATTGATTTCTGTATACCAGCAAACAATAGAGGTTCTAAAAGCTTAGCATTAATATATTGGATATTAGCGAGAGAATATTTAAGGAATAGAGGAGTAATTGGTAAAGATGAACAATTAAAAGTACCGGTCGAAGAGTTTGAAACTAAAATAACTGTAGAAGAATGAAGAAAAAACAACCAATAAAACATAGACTAGTACCAGAATACCAAAAGCTAACTAAAGAAGAAGTAGAAAAACTATTAAAAGAGCTAAATATTGATAGTATAGACTATTTGCCAAAAATATATGTTGACGATCCTGCTATACAACACTTAAACCCGAAGCCTGGGGATGTTTTAAGAATAATAAGAAAAAGCCCCACTGCTGGAAAAACTATATATTATAGGGTTGTAATAGAAAGACCAAAAATTGTTGAAAAAGAAGAGGAAGAAGAATAATTTATTTAGATATACCCATTGGCACTTCTCTCTTTGGTCTTATTCCTCTATAACCACATCTTGGGCATTTAACTTTGCCTTCTCTAACTTTTGCGGGATCTGCCCTAAAGATTCTTTTACACCTTTGGCAAACATAAACCCTTTTGAATAACCTAGCAATAGCTACTTCACATATTTGGCCTTTGGCCATTTGTATAATCTATAGGGTATTTTATAAATGGTTTTAATTCTATACAATAATGATTGTGCTAAGACCCAAAGAATATGAAGTATACAAAAAATTGATTAATGGGTATTCTAATGAATTGGCGAACCTTTTAGGGATGGATGAAGAAGAATTGCTAAAAATAGCATATAATTTGCAACAAAAAGGCCTAGTTAAAATTAAAGAAGAAAAAGATACATACTATGTTTTAACGGAAAAAGGTAAAAAAAGTTATAAGAATTTGCCTGAAAGAAAATTATATTCTTTATTAGAATTACATGGGGAATTGCCTTTAGATCAAATACCATTAACCAAAGAAGAAAAAGCCATTGCAATTGGGGCATTAAAGAATTTAGATCTAATAGAAATAAAAGATGGGAAAATAAAACTAAAGAGAGAGATAAAGGAATTCCCATGGGAACCCTTATTATTAGCAATAAACGAAGGGTTAAAGAAAGACCTTTCGAATTTAAAGGAAATAGAAGCAAAATTAGGTAAAAAGATCGATACCAAATATTTAGATTATTTAAAGAAAAGAGGTTTAGTAAAGGAAGAAACCAAAACAAGATTTTATATAGAAGTAATTCCAAAAGATGTTGTAGAAGGAATAGATAAAATCGATACAGAGGTATTACAGAAAAAATTATATAAAGAAAAGCCAATTGCTCCCTATAATATAAAGGAATTTCCAAAATACTATGGAGGGAAGCCCCATTATTATAGAGAATACTTAAATTGGGTTAGGAAAAAAATGGTAAACCTCGGATGGAAAGAGCTAAATGCTATGGAATATGAATTAATCCCAATGTTCTGGTGTTTCGAGGCTTTATTTACTCCTTATGACCATCCATCGAGAGAATTGGCAGAATCCTTTATAATAGAAGGAAAACCCGAATTGGATGTACCAAAAGACATAGAAGAAAAAGTAAAAGAAAAACATTTACAATATTTTGGCAACTATTTAGAAAAGGAAGCACATCTAACAATATTAAGAAGCCAAAATACTGCAATTACAGCTTGGAATTTATATAATTTAAGAGATATTCTAAATAACGAGAAAGGCAAATACTTTTACATCGGCTCTGTTTGGAGACCAGATACAATAGACAAAACCCACCATATAGAGTTTCAACAATTAGAGGGAATAATTATTGGCTCAAACATGGCCCAATTAAAAACAGAAATAGAAAAAATCCTAAAAGCATTAGGGTTTGAGAAAATAAAACTATTCCCTGCGTTTTTCCCATTTACGGAGCCATCCGTAGAAGTATATGCATACCATAGTAAATTGGGCTGGGTAGAAGTTGCTGGAGCAGGGATGTTAAGAAAACAAATATTAGACAGTTTTGGTATAAAACATAAAATAGGAGCTTTCGGTATTGGGATAAATAGATTAGCGATGATCGCTTTAGGAATAGATGATATAAGAGATTTGTATGGCCAAGACATAGATAAAATTAGAGAATGGCCTATCAAATATTTTTAATCTTGGTAATTCTGAAATAACCTGAAGGCAAAAGCGATTTTATGTAATCTTCGCTAACATTTAATAATTCTGCAATTTTTTTCGCTATCTTTTCTTTCTTAATATCGCCAGGAATTAATTCTATGTATTTGTCCCCATTATAAATGGAAGGCACAGCATAGACCTTTTCTTTTTCTACTATGTATAATCTCAAAGGCACCCTAATATAATGTTTTTTGCCATAAACCATAAAGGAACCATGCTTTAGATATTCTCCAGAAGGAGCTTTTTTAGAGATTTGCTTGCCCAAAACATAGAAAACATCTATCGAAGCTAAGCCTTCTTGCCATGCTTTAGAATATACAGCACTTAAACCTGCTGCTTGCATTAAATCGGTTTCCGTTATTTTATATTTTTCTATAACTTCTTCAACGCTATCTGCATTGGGGTTATTCAATAACATTAAAGCGAATGGTGCCCCATGTATATCGGCATGGAATACCAAATCGCCATCCTTTCTATAAACTTTCATTATTCTTTCATTTTGGTTAGCATCCTTTCCTCCAATAACTAAAAAACCGCTTTCAGTAAAAGTAAATCTATACTTCATAAACCATTCCTTTTTTATTTCTTTCTTTTTTCTTTCTTCTTTTTTTAGTTCTTCATTTAACAAAGCTTTGGCTCTTTCAATTTTTTCTTTAATTTTTTTGGCTTTGTTATAATAATCTTCTGCCACTTCTTTAATAGGTTTATACAAAGGCAACCTAATTCTCATATGAAAGGCTTTAATTCCCTAATAAATACTTTCGAGTGGAAATAAAAAAGTTAGGTTTAATAGATCTTAGACCTTTGGATCCAGAAGTTATAAGGAAACTGTCTGTTGTTGAAGTTAAAATACCAGAGCCATACGATAGGGATGGTCTCCCAATAGAAAATGGCCCCATGGATCCTAGGATGGGTGTCATTGACCCTGGTTTAAGATGTAAAACCTGTGGGGGCAAATATGGTGAATGCTTAGGACATTTTGGTAGGATAGAATTGGCTCGCCCTGTATACCATGTAAAATTCCTAAACGAAATAAAAAGATTATTACAATACACATGCCCAAAATGTGGAAGAGCAATAATACCTCAAAAGCTTAAAGAACAATTCCTAAAAAAGATAAACGAATATATTAATGAAGGCAAATATGATGAGTTAAGCAATTTCATCCAATCCACAGTAATTCCGAAAATAAATGAATACAGGAAAAAGCATAAGAAATGCCCATACTGTAATGCAGAACTAAAAGAAATAAAATTCGAAAAACCATGGTATTTCTATATAAAAGAAAAGATAGGCGATAAAGAAGAATGGGTTAAACTAACTCCTTTAGATGTAAGGCAATGGTTAGAAAAAATACCAGACGAAGATGCTAAATTGTTTGGCATAATAAATGGAAGGCCAGAATGGCTAGTTTTAACTGTTATATTAGTGCCCCCAGTTACGGCTAGGCCATCTATAATATTAGAAACCGGAGAAAGAAGTGAAGACGATTTAACTCATAAAATAGCAGATATAGTTAGGATTAATAATAGGATTGAAGAATTATTATCCTATGGAGCACCAGAGCCAATTTTAGAAGAAAACTGGGAAATGCTTCAATACCATGTTGCTACCTATTTCGATAACGAATTACCTAATGTACCAAAAGCTAGGCATAGAAGTGGGAGACCATTAAAAGGTTTGTTACAAAGAATAAAAGGAAAGGAAGGTAGGCTAAGGAGAAACTTAGCTGGAAAGAGAGTTAACTTTTCTGCGAGGGGAGTAATTAGTGTAGACCCAAGAATAGATATAGACGAAGTTGGTGTACCAGAACAAGTAGCGAAAGAGTTAACATTCCCTGAAATAGTAACAGAATGGAATTTGGATTGGCTAAAACAAAAAGTATTGAATGGACCCGAATCTTTAGATGGGGCAAACTATGTTATAGACCCCAATGGTAGGAGATTCAAAATAATGGAAGAAAATAAAGAAGAATTAGCCGAAAGATTAGAGCCAGGTTGGGTTGTTGAGAGACATATTATTAATGGCGATTACGCTTTGTTCAATAGACAACCATCTTTGCATAAAATGTCTATGATGGGGCATAGATCTGTTATATTGCCAGGCAAAACATTTAGGCTAAACCCTGCAACTACTACCCCATACAATGCTGATTTTGATGGAGATGAAATGAATTACCATTTAGTACAAAACTACGAAGGTAAAACAGAAATAGAATTTTTAGCAAATGTTAGAGAACATATAGTTACTCCAAGGTATGGGTTAGCCATTATTGGAGCCACAGAAGACATAATTACAGGGCTATATTTGTTATCCTTAAAAGATAAAATTCCTTTCAAAGATGCAATACAATTAATTGAATACAATTGCAAATATTTTGGAAAAGACAAAATATTAAAACTAGTAGAAAAAGCCAAAAAGGAGGGAAGAGATTATTTGACTGGCAAAGAAGTATTTTCTGCTTTGTTGCCAGATGATTTAGATTTCGAAATAAAAACAAAAAATGGAGAATTTGTTATAAAAAATGGCATACTATTAAAAGGAGTAATAGACAAAGAAATAGTTGGTGTAGAAAAGGGAAAACTAATTAGAGAATTATTTGAAAGATATGGCCCTGAATTTACATTCAAATGGCTTAGCGATGTAACCAGGTTGTCTGTTAATTATTTGACTAGAGAGCAATTAACTATTAGTTTTTCCGATATCGATATTCCAAAAGAAGTTAAAGAACAAATAAGAAAAATTATTGAAAAAGCCAAAAAAGAAGTAGATAATTTGATTGAGAGATACAAAAAAGGAGAAATAAAACCATTGCCTGGTAGAACTATAGAGGAAACATTAGAAATAGAAATATTGAAAGTTCTAAACAAAGCTAGAGACGAAGTTGGAGAGGTAATAGAGAAACATGTAGACCCAACTAAAGGTACAATGATTTTAGCTAAATCTGGAGCAAGAGGTAAGCTATTAAACTTAATACAAGTTGTAGGATTGGTTGGCCAACAATCAATTTCTGGAAGAAGAATGGAAGAAGGTTATAAAGATAGGGTATTGCCCCACTTTAAGAAAGGGGACAAAAGCGCAAAAGCTAGGGGTTTTGTAGAACATGGTTTTGCAGATGGGTTAGACCCAATAGAGTTCTTCTTCCATGCTGCATCTGGTAAAGATGCACTAATGGATACAACTTTAAGAACACCAAAGAGCGGTTATCTATATAGAAGGTTGGTCTCAGTATTAAGAGATCTATATGTAGAAAATGATAGAACCGTTAGAGACACTTTTGGTAACATATACCAATTTATTTGGGGAGAAGATGGAATAGCTGTACAAAAATCTGAAGGAGGAAAATTAAATGTGGAAAAAATTTTCAAAGAACAATAGGTTTTGGCAAATCGATTTCTGTTATTTCGAAAGGCATTTTTAATTTATAAGCTATAACTAATGTTTCTCCAGGCATTAAATCATATATCGCATAAACAAATTTGTTTCCGGCGATGTCTTTTATTTTGGCGTTGTTAGTTAATATCTCTACTTCTGCATCCTTAGGAATAGGATCTAAAATATAGCCTTTAACCCTAAACAAGGATTTGTTTGTTATCTCTAAGGTTACTTTTACTATATTGCCTTCCAAAGTATAATTTTTGTTAACTTTTATTCTTTTTTTGTTTAAATAATAATACAATCCCAACAAAGACAAACCTGCTATTAAGCCTATAGCAAAATACAAGCTATAGTCGTATTTTACTCTATAAACTCTCTCTATATTTGGAGGGAATTCTCCTTTTATGCACAAATCTTTTGCACAAAATTCAACTTTCCCTTTGGTATTGCCATAGGTTTTTAGTATTATTTCTATTTCCTCTTTTAATAACCCGATTTTTGGTTTATAGTTTATGGTATAAAAGAATATGGGTTTAACATAGTATGTTAATTCTTTCTCTATTGTTTTACTATTTTGTATTGATACATAAACATTATGCTTCCCAGGGCTTTCATTTTTAGGAAACTCCAAACAAGTTGGAAAAGGAATTAAACCAGAATACTTTCTATCATCAATCCTAACTAAATATTTTAGGTTATTAAATTGGCCATTTACACAAACCTTTATAGTATCATTGATAGAAACATTTACATCGTAATACTCTTTTTTCTCTTCTTCTTTTTTTACTTCTTTACAATATACTGGGATTAGATATTTTTGGTCGTTTATATACAATGGAAAAAAGCTATAGCATTTCCTTGGAACAGCTTTTATAGTTATGTTTCTTAAACCTTTGGGCTCTATTATAATTGGAAGGTTCCCAAACCATTTGGTTCTATCGGTGTCAATAACTATGTATTTGTTTTCATTCGAATAAACATAGATTTTCAATAATATGGGATCGTTTTTACCAGTAATGCCATCGATTAATTCATACCCAACTAGGGTTATCATTACAAAATTTTTAAATATTTTTTAAAAGAATTTGTTGTGAAGGACTATCAAAAAGAGTTCTTAATTGGGCTCTCCTTATTAATAATAGCTTATGTGGCTTTGTATTATTATTATCAAATATCTTTGACTATAGCGGATAAAATAGGAATGGATGTAATTACTATAATGCTTTATCCATTTTTAGTATTGTTCTTTTTAACAGTTTTACCTTTAGGTATTTTATTTATATGGGTTAGCTTGGAGGACAAAAAATTAGAAAAAGCTCTAAAAGAATGGTTGGAAAAAGAGAACTTATAGAAATTAGAGAAAAAATTGCTGAAATAGAAAGAAAAATCGATTTGTTAGAGGACAAAGCATTAAATGGTATATTAAATATAGACGAAATTTTAGAAACCAAAAAAGAGATCAATGTTCTATTAAGAAAAATAAATAAACTAATAGAGTTTGGAGAAAACACAAAAGAGTTGGAAAAACTAAAAAGCTATCTTTTAACACTTAAGTCAGATTTATTTTATATATTAGATATAAACGATAGTGTAATCAATAAAAGAATAAATGAAAATCTAAATAAGTTGGCATTTATCTCTATAGCTTTTGCCCCCGCCACTTTTGTTACAAGCCTCTATGGGATGAACTTCGTCAATGCTATCCCTCCATGGGAAACAAAGCATGGCTTTATTTTAGCCATAATAATTGCTATTATTTCTACAATATTCTCTTTCCTTATAGTGAAGAAAATTAATCTTGAATCGATTTGAATTCGTATAATTTTTCATATATTGGACCATTTGGGGTTAGGGTTGATTTATACAAATAAAATCTATCGACCACAAATTTATATTCCAAATCAAATTTTTTAGCCAACTCTAAAAGGTATTTTTTGTCTAATACTCTTTTAACTCTTACTATAGTTATATGGCCGACAAAATTTTCATAGCTTTTTAAAACCCTATTAATTTGGTTTGCCAAATCGTTTAAATAAACAGAATGTGCCCCAACCCATACAACTCTTGGGTTCTCTATTGAAGGAAAAGCAGACAATCCTTTTACCTTTACTTCAAAGGGTTTGAATTTCACATAATTTAACCTTTCTATCAATGGATTTATGTCTAATACTTCTCCAATAAATTTTAAAGTAATGTGTAAGTTTTCCTTTTCGACAAACTTGCCATAAACCGCTTTAGAAACTTTTTTGTAATAAGAGTATATTTGGTTTTTTAGTTCTTCAGGCAAATCTATAGCCAAAAATACACGCATCTAATTAAAATATCTAAGCTTTTAAATTTTATTAATCCTATTTACTGGGCCCGTAGTCTAGGGGTATGACGCCGCCCTCACGAGGCGGAGGTCCGGGGTTCGAATCCCCGCGGGCCCATTATGGATGGAACAATTTACAAACCCTATTGATACCGTTTGTTAAACAAAAATTATATGTTTTCCATTTATTAAGAGAGCAATGCTTATCTTTGTAAAACAATACCATTCTTATAGTTTCTTCTTTTGATGGTTTTATTAAATCTGATCCCGAATCTGTTATAAAAGTTTCTTTATACTTTAATGGGATCTCACATATTATATTACCAGTTTCTGGATCTTCTATTTGGTAATAACCCTCTATTTTTATTGGTCTATCGTTAGGGTTTACTACTCTAACGGTTAGCCTATAGTATAGATTTTCAATAGTTTTATTGTCCAATGGTTCATTATATAGATATATTTCGTCGATAACTCCTTTATAGGGGTAGTTAGCATAAACGCCATTTGCTATTTTTACTGTACCCCCTCCAGTGGTTGCTGATTTTATACCACTAGTACTATTACAAACATTATTAACACATATTTTTAGATTATCTCCATCATAAGTTACAGCAACAAAATACCATTCGTTTTTACTAAGAGGTAAACTAGAGGACAATCTTTGCCAACCTACAGAGTTATTAGATATAGCAATTCTAAATTTATTGTTAGCAATTTCTAAAACGATTTTGTCACCATCTGTTGTGCCCTCTGCATATGTGTAATTGGCAAGACTATATGGTTTTGTTATCAAAGTTATACTCCATTTTGTTTTACCAACAAGCAATTGGTAATTTCCTTTTAATGAGCTATTTCCATTAAATTCTAAAGCGTTGCTAAGTACTCCTTTAACCCATCTCGGAGATCCCTCAAATTTAAGCTTGTAATTATTGTTACTATAATCATCAACAATATTACCAAAACCCTCATCTAAATACCATAAAGCCAATGCTCCATCATATTTTTTATATATCTTTATATCAGCTATTTCTAGATTAGTTATAGACTTAAATGTTGTATCTGCAGTTTTTGTAGCTTTTTGAGAATATTTTTGCACACCTTTCTGTACCCATAAATATAAAGGAGTAACGGCGCTTATCGTGACTAATAAAAGTATTACTATTGCAATAATCGGAGTTATACTTCTCATATAATGTATGGTCTAAGATTTTAATAAATGCTTGTGGTTCTATAGTTAGAAAATTATTTACTAATTAGTTAGTATCTCCTATAAAAACTTATATTAAATAGGTTTTTCAATATTTTGCCTTTAATTTTTCCAATACCTAAAGGTAATCCCTGGCCATTTAAAACTAATAAATTAGCGTATTTGTAGCCTTCTATTTTGAGAAAATTCTTTTGATGTACATCCTTTCCATAGATAAAATCTCTAGCTCCTACTTCGTCTAAATAAACTTTGTCTTTGGCCAAATCCTTTAATAAAAACAAAGCTGTGATTGTGGGATACTCTTTATATTCCAATGGGGTATCGATATACAAAGGTTTTATGTTGTATTTTTTTAGCAAATCATATTCTCTATTAACCCCAAAAAGAAATTCGCCTATTTTTTCTATTTCTTTAAAAGACAACTCTTTATATAATCTCAATTCATAGCGCATTTAAATGTACTTTATATTAATATAAAAGTGACACACATTAGAGTTCCACCTAGAGTAAAAGAGAAACTACAATTGCTAACACAAGAATTAGGTTTCAAATCAATGGGAGAAACATTAGAATACATTTTAGAATTCGACGATTTTATAAAAAAATTGGAAATCCTTAGAACTAAAGAAAAAATAGAAGAAATTAATTATAAAATAGAGATATTGCAAAGGAAAAAAGCTATTTTAGAGAAAAAGTTAGAATCCATAGAGAGTTTAAAAAGCAACATAGATTGTTTGAAAAGATTAAAAAATTGCGAAAACCAGACTATTGATAAGCAATCAATAGCCAATAAGCTTATAGCTTATTTTGTGTATTTGTTTCTAAAAAACAATGATCCTAATTTGTTAGAAAAAATAATTTTAAATGAAGCAGATTTAAGTGAAATAAAGAAAAAATACCCTTGGTTGCCAATAAATAAGATAGCCTTGCAAATTCTAAAGGAAAATGATTTCGAAAATAAAACAATTATAGACCTAATTTAGAGCCCCCAAGTGGGGTTTTGTTTTCTCATTATTTGTGCTATTTCTTTTAAAATGGTTTTTTGAGTTTCATTTAACAAATCTTTATGCTTTTTATATTCTTTAAATTCTTCTTCTCTAATGTAAGTATATAATGTATCTCCTTCTTTTATTTGCCTACCAACAGTAACTCCTTCTATGGCTATAGCTACTTCATCATTTTCTGCTTCTTTTAAGGATACTCCTTCTTTTTGTATTGATTTTACTCTTCCGATTATTTTTCCTTCTTCGTTCATTAATAAAACATTGGGCTTTATTTTGCCAATAACTTTAACTCCAACTATTGCTGGGTCTTTCCTTCTAAATACTAAACCAGGAATTATCTCTATTTTTGCTACAGGAGTTAATCTATCTAATATAGAAAGCTTCTTTTGTTCTTCTAATTGCTTCAAAAACTCTTCGTATTTCTCTAATAACCTATAGATAACATTGTCATAAATTATTGGAACTGGGCTTTCAATAGGGCTAACATTAAAAGCCAATATAACTCTATACTTTTCATCTTTTTGCGATTGTGCTTTAATTATATCTTCTTTTGTTATCTCTCCAATACCTGCTTTTGAAACCTTTATTCCTTTAGATTTTAGTATATTAACTATTGCTTCCAAAGTTCCTAATGTATCGGCTTTCACTACTAAACCCTCTTTTTCTTCAAATACTATAGAGCTTATCTCTTCTTTAATTTGTTCCAATATTTTAGATTGGTTATTTCTAATAACATATAATGGGGAACCTGCCAAAGCTTTATCGTTTTCTGGAGTTAATATTCTAATACCCGCTGCGGCATGTGCTTCGTTTACTGGAATAAAATTGGATTTTTCCCTAATCTCTGTCAAAGGCTTCGCTTTAAATAAACCCCTTACTTTTGTTATTATTGGCCCTTCAATACCATAAAAAGCGATAGTATCTCCTTTCCTTATAACACCATCATATAAAATGACATCCAAATAATATATACCTTTATCTTTTTTCTTCTCTAATATAACCCCTTTTCCAGGAGAGTTTTCATCAATCTCTAATTTCTTTGTTAGAAATCTTTGAGCTAAACCTGCTGTTAGTAATAATAATTCTGGAATTCCTTCGCCAGTTTTTGCTGATACTGGAACAATTGCAACTGTTTTCCTAAAATCTTCTATTCTAAAAAATATATCCGATTCGAAACCCAATTCATATAATTGGGAAACTAAATTGTATACTCTATTTTCTAATTCTTGTTTCGCCCTATCACTTTGCCTTTGGTAATTTTTTATGAAAGATCCTTCTCTTGATTCCCATCCAGGGATTTTGTCTATTTTATTAGCAGCAATAATAAATGGAACTCTAAATTGTTTACATATTTCAATTGCTTCTTTAGTTTGGGGCATAATCCCTTCGTTTATGTCTATAACAACAATAGCTAAATCTGCAATAGAACCGCCTCTCTTTCTTAAATTGCTAAAAGCTTCGTGGCCAGGGGTGTCTATAAATAACAAACCCGGTATTTTTAGTTCGAACTTTAAAATATCTCTTATTGGCTCTGCTATCTTTTCTATAACCTCTATAGGGACTTCTGTTGCTCCAATATGTTGGGTAATGCCCCCAGCTTCTTTTTGTGCCACTGCTGTTTTTCTAATTTTGTCTAACAGTGTGGTTTTACCATGGTCTACATGTCCCAATATAGTAATTATAGGTTGCCTAATCTTCATTCATTCATAAATACTATTTATTTATAACCAAATGCGCATCGACTCTAACTTAAAAGGCGATCTAAAAATAGTATTCGATAATGCTCAAGCTAGGGCTATAGAACATTATTGGAGATCATTTATCATATTATCGGGAAAAAACCCTGAAAAACCATTGCCAGGAATAATAGAAAATGCTATTAGATATCAAAAAGAGCTTAGAGTAAAACCCCAAGTATTATATGTAAGCGAAGACAGAGAACAAAACATTAGAAGATATCAATATTTTATAGAAAATACTAATTTAAAGGGAGCAAAACTCGATAGAATATATTTTAAAGAAACTCAAAAGGTATTAGGTAAAACTTATGATATTCTTATTATGGATTTAACCAACTCTCTAACCCCAGATGATTTGGGAAGGCTATTCGGTTTAGTTAGAGGCACTGGATTAATAATCGCTTTAGCTCCCTCTATTGATAAATGGGATAAAATAATAACAACATTCCATGAACATTTGGTTACACCTCCCTATACTATAAAGGATGTAAAGCATTATTTCGAAGAAAGGTGGGTTAAAAAATTGTTTGAACACGAAGTTTATATATATGATACAGACAAAGAAAAAGCGATAAAATATATAGAGAACGAAAAAGATGTTGCTCCTCCAAAAGCAGAATTCCATAGAGTTTATGGAGAGGTTTTTCCCAAAAAGCTATATGGGATGTGCGTAACAAAAGACCAAGCAGAGGCATTAAAAAAATTCGAAAACCTTGTTAATAAAGAGATAGCTTATGTTTTAACTGCCGATAGAGGTAGGGGAAAATCCGTAGCAGTTGGTTTGGGGATAGCGGGAATTACATATGTTTTTTATAAAAAACCGTTCTATATTGGGATAACTGCACCGAATAGAGGTAACATAGAATCGCTATGGGAATTTTTGAAAAAAGCTTTGGAAAAGTTAGAGCTAAAATATGAAGAAAAAAAGAACAAAATAAAAGCTGGGAAAGTAATTATAGAGTATAAGCAACCGCAAGATTTGGTTAAAAGAAAATATGATTTAGTTGCTGTCGATGAAGCTGCAGGAGTATATGTAACATATTTGTATAAAATAATGAACAAATACGATAGATTGGTATTCTCTACAACCATACATGGTTATGAAGGGGCGGGTAGAACATTTAATGTTAGATTTTTGAAAGCGCTAAAGGAAAACCCCAATCTAATGGTTATAGAGCATAAAATGAAAGAGCCTATAAGATATGCCATAGACGACCCTGTAGAAAGGTTTATGTATGATGTATTGTTATTAGATGCTGAGCCGGCCAAAATAGAAAACCCCACAAATCCAAAATTAGTTAAACCGGACAAAAGAGATTTCATTCTAAACCAAGAAGAGAAGTTAAGGCAATTTGTTGGAATATATATTATGGCCCATTATAAGAATAGGCCCAACGATATAGCAATGTTAGCGGATGCACCCCACCATGATTTATATTATTTAGAGGTTGAAGATAATAAAGACGAAGATCAATAATTCATATGAGGAAAGCAGATTTAGCGAAAGGCAATACATGTTTGGCTTGCGCTAGAAAATGTAAACTATTCGAAGGAGCAGTAGGTTTTTGTGGGGTAAGAAAAAACATCAACAACACTATATATGTATTAAACTATGGACGGTTTGTTGCATTCAATATAGACCCTATAGAGAAAAAACCCCTATATCATTTTTACCCTGGAAATGTTGCTTTTTCTTTGGGCACAACAGGCTGTTCTTGGGCATGTAAATATTGTATAAACTATGACATTTCTCAAAGAAGACAAATAGTTGGCACTTACATATCACCAGAAGAGTTATTAGATATTGTGCTAAACTATTCTCAAAAATTGAATGCAGAACCTATAGTTACTTTTACTTACAATGAACCATCAATATATGCAGAGTATGCTTATGATTTTGCAAAAATAGCCAAAAAACATGGAGTAAAAATAACATGGGTATCTAATGGTTATTTAACAGACGAAGCAATAGAGTACGCAGCAAAATTTTTAGATGCGATAACAATAGACATTAAAGGAAATGCCAATAACGATTTTGCCAGAAAATACATATTAATCCCAGATTATGAACCAGTATTGCATGCTATAGAGGAATTCTATAAAAAAGGAATACACTTAGAAATAACCGATTTGATAGTGCCAAAAGTTGGTGATAATATTGACGATGCTAGAAAGCTAGCAAAATTTATTTACGATGTTATGGGAGAAGATTCCAACATACATTTCCTCCGATTCCACCCGATGTATAAAATGAAGGACTTACCCCCCACAGATGTTAAAATTTTAGAGAAACATGCAGAAGTGGCAAAAGAGGAAGGGATAAAATATGTTTATATTGGAAATGTCCCAGGGCATAAGCTAGAGAATACCTATTGCCCCAAATGCGGTAAACCAGTAATAAAAAGGTTCGGTTTCAAAGTATATGAAATACATTTAACTAAAGATAATAGATGTGAATATTGTGGTTACAAATTGCCAATAAAGGGGAATGCTAGAAAAAGCATTATAGATTACCCTATACCATTACTATGAAAGTATTGGGAATAGAATGTACTGCCCACACATTTGGGGTTGGGATATTTGATAGTGAAAAAGGTGTTTTAGCCAATGAAAAGGTAACTTACAAGGGCTATGGTATACATCCTAGAGAAGCAGCAGAATTACATTTAAAAGAGTTTGACAAAGTATTATTAAAAGCATTAGAAAAAGCCAACATTAGTTTAAAAGACATAGACTTAATAGCTGTTTCCTCTGGGCCTGGTTTATTACCTACATTAAAATTAGGCAATTACATAGCAGTATATTTAGGAAAAAAATTAAATAAACCAGTAATTGGGGTAAACCATATAGTAGCACATAATGAATTTGCTAGATATTTAGCTAAAGCGAAAGACCCATTGTTTGTATATGTATCAGGAGCGAATACCCAATTTTTAGCAATAGTAAATAACAGTTGGTTTTTGGTTGGAGAAACTTTAGATATGGGGGTAGGCAATTTAATAGACAAAGTCGCTAGAGATCTAGGATTAGAATTCCCAGGAGGACCAAAAATAGAGGAATTGGCAAAAAAAGGTAAAAATTTAATCGAATTGCCTTATACAATAAAAGGTTTGAACTTACAATTGGGAGGAATTTATACATACATAAAAAGAATTAAAGATCAATATAGCAAAGAGGACATAGCATACTCTTTACAAGAGTGGGTATTTGCTTTAATATTAGAAATAGCAGAAAGAGCCATGCATATGTTAGATAAAAAAGAATTAATACTAACTGGAGGGGTTGCATGCAACAATAGACTAAACGATATGGCAGAACAAATGGCTAAAGAAAATAATTTTAAATTCTATAGATTGCCTTGCCAATATTTAACAGACAACGGAGCAATGATTGCTTATTTAGGGTATTATTGGTATAGCCAAGGAATATATTATGAACCAAAACCCAGACCTTATTGGAGGATTTGGATTTAACTTTTTGATAGTTACACAAATAATTAAATTATGACAAACAATAAGTTGTATGAGAACAAAAGTAGGATTAATTTTGTTTGCCTTACCAATAGTGCCAGCGTTGGCAGCAACATGCAATGGGCCATATACTTCACAACCGTCCGTTTATTGTCCTTATACAAAATGGACAGAACTTTGGTTTGTAAATAATGAAGCTAATTTCAAAACTGCTTTAGCAAAATGGATTGACGGAACAAAACAAATACTAATAAGTGCTACCCAAGGTATAAAATTGTACGATGGGACTTATAATTTATATATAACATATAATTATATAAAGCTTTCTAGCTCTAGCGATTATTGGAGCCTATCCAGTACTAATGCAGCATTCTATGTCCCAATGTATGTTTATAACTCTCTAACTGCCAATAGTTTAAATGTAAACGGCAATGCTCAAATAAATGGGGATGTTACAGCTAATAATTTGGCGGTTAATAATACAGTAACAACAAAAGATTTGTCTGTATCTAATAGTGCAACTCTAAATAGTGTTACTGTAAATGGTAATGCTGTATTCAATGAAAAAACAACTTTCAATAAAGAAATAACAGTCAAAGCCACTTCTGATGGGAATGGTTATATATATGTAACAGAATACACCGATGGAACTAATACATATCCAGCAATAAAACTATGTTATGGCAGTTCATGCGCTTATATATACTACGACGGAAATAATGTAACTATTGTTAACCAATAAAATTTTTAAATGCTCTCTAATTTTACTCTAGCCCCCGTGGTGTAGCCAGGTCTAGCATACGGGGTTTTCGATCCCACTGCCCCGGCTATTTTAGCAAATCTTCATAAGCGGATTTAGCAGCAATTGCGCCTTGTGCCATAGATGTAACTATTTGATCTAAATCGCAACAATTGTTAGTAATGTTACCTGCAGCATATACATATTGTATATTAGTTCTTTGACATCTATCGACTATTATTTTTCCTCTCTCGTCTAGTTGTACTCCTAATTTTTTAGCTAATTCTATGTTTGTTTCCATACCAATAGCAACAAAAACCCCATCTACTTTTAGCTCTTTTGTATTGCCTTCTTTATCTTGCACTATAATGGATTCAACTTTGTTTTGTCCTCTTATTTCTTTTACTACACTATTTAATATAAACTCTATGTTATCTTTTTTCTTTGCATTTTCAACTAAGTAACTTTCTGCCCTAAATTGGTCTCTTCTATGAATTAGATAAACTTTATTTGCATAATTAGATAAAACTAAAGCGTCATGGAAAGCTGTGTTACCACCCCCAACGACGGCAACAGTTTTCCCTTTAAATAATGGAGCATCACATTCAGCGCAATAGGATACCCCTGGTAGGTTTTCCCCTTTCACATTTAATTTCCTTCTCCTGGAGCCTGTTGCTAATATAATTGCTTTCGCTTCCAATTCGTAACCACCTTCGGTAATTACAATAAAGTTTTTATCCTTTTTAATATCACTTACTTTGTCTTTTAAATAATGTCCCCCATTTTTTTCATATTGCTCGAATAGCCTTTCCGCTAAATCTGGACCAGAAATCGATATGAACCCGGGGTAATTCTCTATAAAAGATGCTTCTGTTAACATTCCTCCTTTATCTGGCGATATTAGTAATGTTTTAAGTCCATACCTAGCGCTATATAAACCAGCCACAACCCCTGCTGGCCCCCCTCCAATTATTATAACGTCCCATTGTTTGTCTAATGGCTTAAAGCTTGTCCTACTTATACGGAACATTTGTAATAATTTATAACACCTTTATACCCTTTAAGATATATTCTCGCCATAGTTTTTTGTTTTTTATTTCTATTTGAGTTTTTACGCCAAGCTTTTCTAGCTCTTTTGATAGTCTATCCAAATCTTCTTTTGAGAAATCAACAAATAAAATTTTGCCATTTTCATTTAAATGATTAACAATATCTCTAGCAAAAGTTTTTATATCTTTTATATATCCTATTACTCCATACCCCACAATAGCATCGTATTTTTTGTTAATACTAATCCTATCTTTTTCATCTAAGAATAGATAAGGTTTTTTCTTTGAAAATAAAAATCTAAGTTTAGCGAAAAACAATTCTATAATACTTATCTCACTACCATCGACTTCATGGTTTTTGTTTAAATGTTTGGTAATATAGCCTGTACCAAAACCTACTTCTAATACTCTTCTTTTATCTCTTATATAGTATAGATACGAAGGATCTTTCCATAATGGTTCGCTAAGGGCAATTAAAAAGAAAAACGCGTTATGTAAAAAGCTTACAATTGCTTTATCTTTTATGTTTAATATTGCATAGACTATTAAACCCAATAAAGTGTAGGTTACCAAAGGTAAAAACGCTTGTTGTATTATATTATATCGAAGGGCAACATACCCAATTATTAATGCTAAAAATAGGCCAACCAATTTTTGAAGTTTGCTTTTGAATAAGAAATATATTATTAGCATTACATATATTGCTATGCTAGTTGTTACTAATATGGTATGCGTATCTAACAGAGATAAGAAAAAAGCTAAACCAATAATTGCGAGAAAGGCGATTTTGTTATTATAAAAAATTTTTGCGCTTGTGTATAGCCAAATCAAAGCAGACACAATTAATGTTAAATACGATATGCCTTTGGTTATAGATCCAACTATTATACCTAAAACCAATAGTATTGGTAAAAATTTTGTTGTCCTCATAATATAAGAAACATCCCAGTTAAGTAGAGTTTTCAATGTTACATATATACTAAAAATAATGATTGTTGGCTCTGTTATAACTATAAAGGGAGTTTGTTCTAAACCTGGAATTAAAAAAGATATTATGCCTAGCAATGCTAAGAATTCTAAAAAGATACTTTCATCTATCAAATAGATTAGTGAGAATAGCAATATTATTATCCATGCATGATGATCTTTAATCGCTGCTGCGGCCAAAGAGCTAAGCAATAGAATAGAGAACCACTGGGCCAAAAATCCCAATAATTTGTGCTTCTTATAAAGTGCTTCATGCAAAGAATATACTTCTTTTGATAATGTATAGGATACAATTAGAATAGGAATTAGAGAATAAGCGATTGCAGAGGTATAGATTAAATTTAAATGTTCTTTCAAAATCTGTATGCTCCCAATTATAGCTATGAATGTTAGGACTATCCTTTCTACCATTAAAACTTATTTTTCCTAAAAAATTAATAATTTATTGGAAATACTTGCTAATATTGATCTCACTATCGCATGTAACTTCGCTTCTACTTTTATCCTTTATAATCTCTATTTTTAACAAATCACATTTCTTTGATAGAAAAGTATTACTACCTTTTGCGATATAGAGTTTTATTGTTCCCTCTTTTTTACAATACAAATAATGATCTTTTGGCAAATATTGGGAGAAAGTTTTGTATTGGCTTTTATAGATTTTGCCACTCGCACACCATAGGGATAAATATTGATCTAAATATTGCTTAGTTTGGGTTTTTATAGAAGAAATAATTGTGCCAATTAGGGCTAATCCTAACGAGAATAGAAATAAAGAGAGTATGTCATAAACGAATTTGTTTAGTATCACATTTGGGAGCCCGGCACAGGGAGACCGCTTTACTAGGAGGTGATCCAGCCGCAGGTTCCCCTACGGCTACCTTGTGTCGACTTAGCCCCCCTCGCCGGGGCCTAGCTCGACCGTGGGGGGCGAACCCCCCACGGCCTCGCTAGGCCCCAGCTCGGGTGGCTTGACGGGCGGTGAGTGCAAGGAGCAGGGACGTATTCGCCGGACGCTGGTGACGTCCGACTACTAGAGATTCCGCCGTCACGAGGGCGAGTTGCAGCCCTCGATCTGGACTGAGAGCGGGTTTGGGGATTTGCTCCCCCTTTCGGGGTCGCGGCCCCCTGTCCCGCCCATTGATGCGCGCGTGTAGCCCGGGGCATTCGGGGCATGCATACCTGCCGTCGCCCGCACCTTCCTCCGGGTTTCCCCGGCAGTCCCCGCAGTGTGCCGGCCTTTCGGCCGTCGCAACTGCGGGCGCGGGTCTCGCCTGTTTCCTGACTTAACAGGGCACCTCACGGCACAGGCTGACGGCGGCCATGCACCTCCTCTCAGCGCCTCCGGTAGGCCCTTCAGGCCGACCATCATTGTGCTGTCAGCCCCGGTGAGGTTCCCGGCGTCGAATCCAATTAAACCGCGCACCCCACCTCTTGTGTGCTCCCCCGCCTATTCCTTTAAGTTTCAGCCTTGCGGCCGTACTCCCCAGGCGGCGGGCTTAACGGCTTCCCTACCCCACTGGGCGGGCTCGTAGCCCGCCCAGCAGGTAGCCCGCAGCGTTGACAGCCGGGAATACCGGGGTCTCTAATCCCGTTCTAGCCCCCGGCCTTCGGCCCTCACCGTCGGACCCGTTCTGGCCGACCGCTTTCGCCACGGGTCGTCCTCCCGGGATTACAGCATTTCACCGCTCCCCCGGGAGTACGGTCGGCCCCTCCCGGTCCCTAGGCCGGTAGTAGCTCCGGCGCGCCCTCGGGTTGAGCCCGAGGATTTCACCGGAGCCACACCGGCCCGGCTACGGCCCCTTTAGGCCCAATAATCACGGCCACCGCTCGCGGTGGGGGTGTTCCCGCGGCGGCTGCCACCCCTCTTGCCCACCGCTTATTCGGGGAGCTACTTACACTCCCCAAAAGCCGGAGAGCATAACGCCCTCCGGCACTCTCCGTCCCCCCGTCACGGTTTCCCGCATTGCGGAGGTTTCGCCCCTGGTGCGCCCCGTAGGGCCTCGGCCCTTGTCTCAGTGCCGATCTGGGGGCTCCCGCTCTCACGGCCCCTACCCGTCTTCGGCTTGGCGGGCCATTACCCCGCCAACTACCTGATGGGCCGCCGGCCCATCCTCGGGCGGGCTAGCGGGGGAAGTACCGCTAGCCCCTCTCGGGGATGGGGCCTTCCAGCACCCATCCCCTATCGGGGATTAGCCCCAGTTTCCCGGGGTTATCCCCGTCCCGAGGGTAGGTTACCGACGTGTTACTCAGCCGTGCGGCGGGCCCCCTTACCCGGGGACCCTCGCCTTCCATGGGTTAGCCGGACGGAGATAGCGGTGGCCTCCCGCAGGATCAACGGGAGTTGCGGGGGAATAAAACCCCGCCTCCCTGGGCCCTTATCCCACTCGGGGACCCAGGGAGCACGGCCGCAAAGAAAAATGCGGTCTCCCTGTGCCGGGCTCTTCCCTTGGCAGAGACCCGAAGGTCTCTGCCGCACTCCTGTACCCGCGGTTGGATACCGGGAATCATTAATCATCCCGGCGAGCTTACCGCGGGTGCCTTGCGAGTAATATTTTATACCCTTTAAAAATGTTTACACAATTTTATGGCCCTTCAAAACCACATTTGGGACAAACCCATTTGTTACCCTTGGCCCTACAAGATGGGCATCTAACAATTGTAGCCCCACATTTTGGGCATTTGAATATTGCTACGCCTACCATATTGGATATTCTAGTTTTACAACTTACACATACGAGAGCCATTAGAGATTGCAACCATATTTTTTAAATATATTATCATTGTTTCTCCCATGGTTAAACCAACAGGCCCTACCGATGTTAATGTAAGAAAACTAATTAGGCAATTAGAAAAAACAAAAAGACCCATATTTAAATATATAGCGGAATTGTTATCAAAACCAAAAAGAAGGAAAAAACATTTTGTTGTTAATTTATGGAAAATAGAGAAACATTCTAATGATGGAGATACTATAATAGTGCCAGGCAAGGTTTTAGGCTCTGGAGAGTTAACAAAAGATGTAAAAGTCGTAGCATTATCCTTTAGCCAAACTGCATTAGAAAAATTAAAAGACAAAGCTATATATTTAGAAAATTTTGTTGAACAAGCTAAGGACAAAAAATTGCCCAATACTAAAATTCTAATATAGATTTATAAAGCCTATCTCTTTTCTCTCAGCAATGTCGAGATTGCATGCCCATAAAAGATATCATGGGCAATCCGGTAGTAAGAGGCCATTAAGAACTACAAAGCCCGAATGGGCCCCATATGATAAAGAATTCGTTGAAAACAAAATAATAGAGTTGGCAAAACAAGGGTATTCTCCAGCAATGATAGGGTTAATATTAAGAGACCAATATGGTATCCCAGATGTTAGGCTTTATATAGGAAAAAGCTTACAAGACTTTTTAGAGGAAAAAGGTTTATTGCCAGATATACCATGGGATTTGATTTATTTATTAAAAAGGGCTTATAGAGTGTATAAACATATAGAGTTAAACCCCAGAGACACACAAGCGAAAAGAAATTACCAATTAATTATTTCCAAAATACATAGATTGGCCAAATACTATAAAAGAAAAGGGGTTTTGCCAAAAGATTGGAAATATTCAATAGAAATTGCTCGTCTCTACGCTGTTCAATAGTTTTTTAATTTTAGTTTCTTTATTTTTTCTCTTATTTGGAGCAGACAAATTTTTAGAAAGCGGAGAGAGAATAAGTAAATCTCTAGGCATAGATGATAGATTATTGGGGTTAATTTTAGTTAGTATATCCACATCATTACCAGAATTGGCTGTAGCAATATTAGCAGCTTTAGATAACAAATCTGAAATAGTTTTAGGAGACATTATTGGAAGTAATTTTGCTAACCTAGGATTAGGTTTAGGGATCGGTTTAATAATTAGTCCATTAGTTATAAAAAAGGAAACTCTATTTAACGAAGTCCCCATACATGGAGCAATAACCTTAGCTACATTATTACTAATACTAAATGATAGTGTTTTGGACAAATATGAAGCATTAACAATATTGATTTTCTTTGCTCTTATGTTGTTAAACATATACAAAGATGGAATAAAATCAAAAGAAAAGCAAAAATTACATTGGAAAGATTTGGCTTATTTTGTTGGCTCTTTAGCATTAGTAATAATAAGCGCTAAAATTTTAATAAATAGCACAATAGTATTGGCAAAAAATCTAAATCTAATGCCTTATTTAGTAAGCTCTCTGGTAATTGCTATAGGCACATCTTTGCCTGAAATAACTGTAAGTATAATATCTTCTCTAAAAAGAAAAATAAATATTGCCTTGGGCGATGTGTTAGGAAGTAATATATTTAATATGGGAGTAATTTTACCGATCGCCACAATAATTAATCCCATACATGCTAACATAATAGTTATAAACCATCTATTTTTGCTATTGTTGCTCACTACTTATTTGACTCTCTCAGCATATGTTAAAAGAAAACTAACTAAGATAGATGGATTAATTCTATTAATAGGGTACATATTATTTTTAACCTTATTTATTTCTAAAGCCTAATGAAGCTAACGAAAGAGATTTATGAAAAATATTTAAAAAACTGGGAAATAGCAGTTCGCTATTTGGATGCGGACGAAATAGAATTAGCAAAAGAAGACGAAAAAATTTTGGTTTTAACATTAGCTAGGAGGGCCAATAGCAAAATAGACATAATAATAGATGAAATAGAAACAATTTTATTGCCTTCAGAAGAGATATCGGTAATACATGAGCTAAGGGCTTTTAGCAATAAAGACATTGAATGGTTATTAGAACTATACAGGCTTGCTTCCTATTATTCAAGAGCAATAAAGTATGGCTTATATTTTAAAGATATAGATTATTTAAAACAAACAATCAATGAATTGCTAGAATTCTATAAAGAGAAAGAACCCCAATTAAGAGAGCTATTTGCTAGGAAAAGAGATATATGGAAAGAACCAATAAACAAAAGCCAATACGATTTTAGATATTTTCTATAGTTGGCTATTTTTTATACTTTTTAGTTCTGAAACTATTTTGCTTAACTCTCTAACAGAGCTAACCAAGTCTGGCAACATTTGTTGTAATACTCTTTCCATCGCCTTTATATCTGCGCTTAGATCCATTATACTTCTTGCTACTTCATTTAACTTTTGTTGAGAACCATTCTCTATTTCATCAACCCTGGCTTTTAATTTTTCTACTTCTTCTTTTAGAGATTTAATTTCTTTGTCCACACTTAATTTCCATGCCTTTAAATCTTGTAAGAATTGCGAAACAACTTCCCACTTTTCTTCTAAGTATTTCTCTATTAATTCATTAATTTTTTCATCTAAATTTTCTTCCATTTGTGGTTGGGGCAATTGTTGCATTGGCATTGGCTGCTGTGGGGGTTGTGGTGGTTGCACTGGCATATTGTGCTCTGCAAATATATCATCTTTCATTGACATTAAATTTTCTTCTTCTTTTCTTTTTTTACCAAATGGAATATTTAGGTTGAAGCTCATTTAATTCGTTTCTCCCTTTTTATTTATATTTATTTATTAACAACCTTTTAGTTAAAAATATTGATCCAAATAATTAGAAAATGGCTCATACAATTTTTGCAAATATTCCGGGCTATCATTTCCTAACAAAGCATTAACTATTCCATAAATTAAAATAATTAGATAAAATATCAATAAGGGGTAAGAAACAAAATATAAACCGCTTATTCCTAATAGAAATTGTATTATTCCTATCAGGTTTACTATTAATGCGTATTTTAAATGGCTATTAATATAAGGGTCGTCCTTAAACAAAGAATAAATAATTATCCAAAGAAAAATATTTAAATAGCTTAAAGCAGCAAGAATTTTGTTCATTGGTTCGCAACCAAAAGAGTTCCGTCTTCAGGACATCTAAATTCGTACATCTCTGCTTCGTCTAATGTATATTTCCTACCGCACTTTGGACATATAAATAATAATTCTCCTGTTTCGGCTTTTTCTTCTTTTTTGTATGGCTCTAACAGAGTATCTAGTATTTTCTCATAATCGGTTTCTAACAATTGCCATAGGGTTTTGTCTTCTTTATTTATGTAACGAACTATACCCATTTTTTGTAATGTATACAATGCTCTCCTTACTGTGTTTATGCTATAACCTGTTTTTTTGGATAGACTTTCTGTATCAATAATCTTATGCTTTAACAGGGATCTAATTACTCTAATCATTTCCTTTCCATAAATGTCACTAACCTCATCTTGCTTTTTATTTATAATCTGTTTAGAAGTTGGCACAGGTAAAAAATATATCTATTATTTAAAAATGTTTATTAAGAGATAGTGGTAATAACAGGTGTGAATTTATAAAATATTGCAAAAAGCTTTACAAATGGCATCCAAAGTTATTAGGAAATTCATCCAAAATGCAAAACTTACAGTATTTAGCCAGGAATTTATTAGGCTATACTTAAGGGGCGCTAATGTATCTAAAGTAATAATAAGACAAACCCCTATAGTTAATAGAGTAATAATTTATTCTGCCAGACCAAAGATGATTAGTGAAGAGAGAAAAGCCCATTTGGCTAAACTATTAGAATTGAAATTCGGGTTAGAAAAACCAGTAATAGAAGTATTACCCATAGAAAATCCCAATTTAGATGCACATGTCATTGCTGAAAGGTTAGCCATGGGTATAGAAAGAAACATAAGAGCCTATAGAAGGTTAGCACAAAGATATTTAGAAACAATAATGAATGCTGGTGCTATAGGAGCAGAGATAGTAATTGCTGGTAGGCTATCCGGACAAAGAGGGAAAACATGGCGTTTCAAAGCCGGCAATCTAAGAAAAACCGGAACAATAGGCCAATTCGAATTGGATAGGGCATTTAACATAGCATATTTGAAACCTGGTGTAGCAGGCATACATGTTACAATACTAAAACCAGATGCCGAGATACCAGATATAATAGAGTTTAAATCCCCTGAAGAAATCTCTATAGAAGAAATAGAAAAAATCGATAAAGAGATCGCGGAAAAGATGAAAAAATATTTGGAAACTTATTTATTAGCGAAACAAATGTAGCCCCGCCGGAGGATCGGCATTCATTTTTTGTCATGCCGACCATGGCAAGCGGGGCAGCGTATATTTATATAAGAGTTTAAAAATATTCCGGGCCCGGCGGGATTCGAACCCGCGACCTACGGCTTAGGAGGCCGCCGCTCTACCAAGCTGAGCTACGGGCCCAGAGTTGGATAAAAATATTATTTAAAAAATTTTACTTCTTAGATACGTGCGCGCTAGACCTTGTTGCACCTATACCTGGGGCGCTGTGCTTGGGTCTCTTAGTAGTAAAGCTGAATTCCCCTAAATAATGGCCTATCATCTCTGGTTTTATTTGAACTGGGACATATTCTTTTCCATTGTAGACATGTACTGTAACACCAACCATAAATGGCAATATTATTGTGTTTCTAGCGTGGGTTTTTATTGGTTTTTTGTATTTACCTTCTTTTGCTAACAATATTTTCTTGAATAGCTTCTTTTGTTGGTCACTCCATCCAAACTTTAGCCTTCTCAATAAGGTTCTCCTTTGCCTTGCAGGCATTATTTTAGCTAATTCCTCTAAAGACATTTGCTCTAATTCTTGTAAAGTATATCCCTTGTATCTGAATTCCTTAGCCATTGTTGAAAATATCAATAGTGTGTTTATAAATAATATCGATACCGAAATATATGCCCATTATTTCTATAGACACCAAATATCTTAAGGACAAATTTGATTTAGATTTAGAAATAGAGGATTTGCCAAAAATCAAAGCAGAATTAGACAGCATTGATGGAAATATCTGGAAAATCGAAGTCAAAGACACAGAAAGAATAGACTTATGGAGCGTTTTTGGGATAGCAAGAGAGCTAAAAGGAATAAAAGGAATAGAAGAGGGCTTGCCAGACTATAAGATAAAAGAAGGAAATTATGTTTTATACAATTATTCTAGGAATAGACCATATGTCGCAGCCGCAGTAGTAAGAAATGTATCAATGGATAAAGAAACATTGAAATACATAATACAAATGCAAGAAACCTTAGCAAAAAACTATGGGAGAGATAGAAAATATGTTGCGATTGGGATACATAATTTCAAAATGATAAAATTCCCCTTGTATTATAAAGAAGTAGATCCCAATACAAAGTTTGTTCCATTAGGCTATAACAAAGAGCTAACTTTAAAGGAAATACTTGAAACGGAAAAAGGCAAAAAATATAAACATTTAGTTAAATATTATGAAGTATTAATGGATAGCGAAGGGAAAATATTGAGTTTCCCCCCAATAATAAATTCTAATACAGTTGGTAGAATTAGAGAAGATACAACCGATTTGTTTATAGATGTGACAGGTATAGATGAAAGAAGAGTTCATAGAACGTTAAACGCAATAGTTGCTAACCTATTAGAAATAGCTGAGTATGCTGAAACAGTTAAAATAATAAAAAACAACGAAGAGAAAGTATATAAAATAGAAAAAAGAACAATGGAAGTAAATTGGAAAGACATTGAAGATTGGTTAGGTATAAAAGTTGAACCCGAACTATTAAGAAAAGCAAGATATGACATAGACGGTAATAAAGTTAGTTGGTTAACCTATAGGTTTGATATATATGATTTCACAGACATAGCTGAGGATTATATGATAATTAAAGGATACGATTATTTGCCTTACCAAGAATACAAATCACATGGGCAATTCAATAAAACAATACAATTATATAATGATATAAGAAAATTATTGTTGGGCTTAGGAGCCACAGAAGTTTATACCATTGCTTTAACAGACAAAGGAATAATCCCAATAAAGAATCCAGTTAGTTCTAATTATTCCTATCTAAGAGACAGCTTAATACACCCATTATTAAAGTTTTTGGCAAACAATCAATATAAAGCCCCTATAGAAATATTTGAATTTGGTAGAATATATAGAGAAAAACCATATTGGAGTATAGTATATTTGTCTCTTTCAGAGGATAGTGATTACAATAAAGCAGCATCAAAATTAGCTTTCCTATTAAAAGAGTTAGGTATTAATTACGAAATAAAAGAAGGGAAACATAAATACTTTTTAGAAGGTAGAACAGCAGAATTTGTTAATGATAAATTTAAGGCCTATGCTGGAGAAATAGACCCCAATGTGTTAGAAAAATATGGTATCGTTTTCCCCGTAAGCGGGTTCGAGATTATTATGGAAAACCTAAATTTATAAATAGGATAACAAATTTTCCTAAATGCCCACCTATATTAAGAGACATCTAAGAAGCTTAGCTGTACCAAGAACTTGGCCAGTCCCTAGAAAGAGTAGGGGTTATTGGATCGTTAAACCATCTCCTGGTCCCCATTCTAAAGAGTTTGCAATGCCTATCGCTGTTTGGCTTAGAGATTATTTAGGATTGGCAGAAAACATGAGAGAAGTTAGATATTTGTTAAACAATGGCAAAGTATTAGTAGATGGGAGACCAATAAAGGATTATAAATTCCCAGTAGGATTGTTTGATGTACTAGCTATCCCTGAAATTAACGAGTATTATAGAGTTTTGCTAGATGAAAGGGGAAAACTTTATTTGAAAAAAATAGATAAAGAGGAAGCAAACATAAAATATGGCAAAATAATAAGAAAAGTTAGTGTTAGGGGAGGAAAAATACAATACACTTTAACAGATGGTAGAACATTTTTAGGAGATAATTCATATAAAACTCACTATGGTGTAGTATATGAAATTCCGAATTTCAAAATTAGAGAAGTAATTCCATTGGAAAAGGACAGAAAAGCTTATATAATAAGAGGAAAGCACACTGGTAGGATTGGAGTAATAAAAGAAGTAATAAAAACAGACATGCCCTGGCCAAACATAGTACGATTAGAAGTTGCAGGCGAAGTAGGAGAGACATGGTTAGACAATATAATTCCAGTCCCAGAAAATTTTGAGGCGTAGCAGTATATTTACATTAGTCTTTTACGCCCTAGTTGGGGCTACTGCTATCAATGTTGTTTACCATCTAATTAATGTGCTAAAAACTATATCTAATGATGTTCAAAAAAATTTGGCTATTGCTAATTTTTATCGAATAAACGCTTTGGCTTTATATGTTAATAAAACTGGTAAAGCTATAGAAACTGATTTAGGAGATTGCACCATACATGGTAAAACTAATAGTTTGTTAGTATATTGTGGAAATTTCTATTACCAAGGGAAAACCCCAATAAAAATAGTAGGGATAGGAAAAGGCCATATAAAAATAATACCAAAAGAAGATTATCTATTGATTAGTAAATAAAAAACACTTATTAAATGTTTAAGCAATTTCTATCATGTTCTTAATTAGGGCCAAAGAGAAAGGCCAAGTTGAGGATTCCTTTTATATAACCCCATCAAACAAAGACCAACTATTGCAAGCAATACTAGATAATGTAAAAGTAAAAGGTAAAAAACTTGGAGATTTGCTAAAAGAGTTATTTAATGACGAACCATTGGTAGCGGATATAGCAGTATATGTATTTGATGAAAAGAGCAACAAATATGAAGGGCATGTAACTATAATAGAGAATACAATTTCTGACATATACTTAAATAAGATGCCTGAAGGAGACTATTTTTTGGTTATACCCATTAAACTAAGGGCATTAGATAAGGAATTTGAATTAGATAGGTTAAATGAAATAATTCCTATTGGGGTAAGGAAAAAGATTAATTTTAACATAGATTTGGAACAAAAGAAAGAAGAACCAAAAGTAGAACCTAAAAACGATATCGAAGGTATATTAACAAAGCATGGATATACAATAATAAAGAAAGATGGCTTAACTATAGGTAAGAAAATAGTGATGGGTGTACCAGTATATGTAGTATTATATAGCGATATATTGGATAATGAAAAAATTGCAACCTTTTTAGGAAAATTAGAATTATTAGGAATAAGCCCAAATATAAAGATATTCCATGCCAAAGAGGTTAAAGCAGAGCCAAACATACTAAAAACTAAAGGCATATTTGTTGTCCAATCCTTAAGCGAAATAGATGCTATATTATATTCCCTAAGCAACGCCAATGAAAAAATAACAAAACTTAAAAAGTATATAGAAGTATTTTATAAAAAGTTTGCCGAATATGAATCTAAGTTGCACGAGCTAAAAGAAATAGCAAAACAAATTGTCTCCCTCTAAATTAATAGAAGAGATATTAAACAAATTAGAGAGCTGGGAAAAGAATTATGAGTATACTTTGAATTTTTCTGGCGCAATAGAGATAAAAGATTTGATAGATATAGTGAAAAACGCTTTGGGCAAATCAATGGTAGAACAAAAACCTATATTGGCTATCCCATTTGTTGAATATAAAGAAATGGTCTTTCAAGGCAAAAGATATTATAGAATTAGTATTCTAACAAAAGGCAATAGAGATAGCGTAGGAAATGCCAAACTATATAGTGCTTTCTATATACAAATTAGAGTTGATGGTTATGATACTAAGGGCGATATTTCTGTTACAATAAAAAATTATACTAAAAAGAAAGACCCTGAAATAAAAATTCCAGTATTAAATGAATTTTATAAAAAATACTACGAGAAGCAAGTAGAAGATGAATACAAAATGTTAAAGGACAATGAAAAAGCCGTGTTAGTAGAAATATACAATAAACTAAAAGAAAAAATTTATCCTAAGTAGGGGTTGTTCTTTTTGTTTATTCTTTTCCTAAAGTTTTTGGCAAACTCTTCGTATGCTCTTATAGTTTCTTTATCTACGCTTGGTCCAACTTTTTCTAAGGCTTTTTCGAAATGTTTCATTTTAACTTTTAGTTTTCCAATCATTTCATTTATTTTCTTGTCATCCCATTTTTCTTTTTTAGCTTGTTCGAACAATTCTCTTAATGCTAACATTACAGCCTCTCTTACTACTGCTTCTATGTCTGCTCCAGTATATCCTTCAGTTTTTTCTGCCAATGGTATATAGAACAATACTGTATCTACTATATCTCTAAATTCCTTGGATTTCTTATATAATTCTAACGCTTCCTCTAATGACAAGTTCTTGTATTTTTCTATATCTATATCGGGTTTTATTTCCTTTAGTTTCTCTAAGTTTTTCTTGAACTCTTCAAATCTTTCTTTTAGCTCAGGGTCTTTAGGTATTTTCCTAGCATGTATTTTGAATATCTCTACTCTAGCTTTTTTGTCTGGTGGTGGTACATATATAACCCTATCAAACCTACCAGGTCTTAGCAATGCTGGATCTAATATATCTGGTCTATTAGTTGCGCCAATTACAATAACATCTCCCCTATCGGTAATGCCATCCATTTCTGTTAATAATTGGTTTACTATCCTATCGGTTACTCTATTAACATCGCTACCCCTTGCTGGGGCAATGGCATCAATTTCATCTATAAATATAATAGCGGGAGCAGCTTGTTTAGCCTTTCTAAATATCTCTCTTATGGCTCTTTCGCTTTCACCAACCCATTTATTCAATATCTCTGGTCCTTTGACTGCAATAAAGTTAGCCCCACTTTCACTAGCAGCAGCTTTAGCTAACAATGTTTTACCAGTTCCAGGAGGACCATATAATAGAACACCTTTTGGAGGTTTGATACCCAATTCTTCTATTCTATATTTCAAGGGCCATTCGACAGTTTCTCTTAGTTCTTGTTTAACTTCTTCTAAACCACCAATATCTTCCCATTTAACCTTTGGTATTTCTATATAGAATTCTCTCATCGCAGAAGGGGTAACCATCTTTAATGCTTCTTTGAAGTCTTCTTCAGTAACCATTAATTTTTCTAATAATTCTTTAGGCAATTTCTCTTCTTTTAAAGCTAATATGTCTGGTATTACTCTTCTAATAGCGTTCATAGCTGCTTCTTTAACTAGGGCTGCCAAATCAGCCCCAACGAAACCATGCGTCATTGCTGCTAATTTTCTTAACAATTGTTCTTTCTCCTCTTTAGTTAATGGCACATACTTTTCAACTGTTTTGCCATCTACTTTTTCTACTACTCTTTTACCCAATGGGACTCTTCTAGTATGTACTTTCAATATTTCATACCTAGCTTCTTCATTTGGGACAGGTACTTCTATTTCTCTATCGAATCTACCGGGCCTTCTTAAAGCGGGGTCTAAAGCATTAGGTCTATTTGTAGCAGCGATAACAATTACTTTCCCTCTAGATTTAAGACCGTCCATTAGAGTTAACAATTGCGCTACTAGCCTTCTTTCTACTTCACCAACAGCTTCATCTCTTTTTGGAGCAATAGCGTCTATTTCATCTATAAATATAATGGCAGGGGCATTCTTTTGTGCTTCCTCGAATATTTCTCTTAATTTTGCTTCGCTCTCTCCAACATATTTACTTACTATTTCAGGCCCATTTATGCTAATGAAATATGCTCCACTCTCGTTAGCTACTGCTTTAGCTAATAATGTTTTACCTGTACCTGGAGGCCCGTATAATAGAACTCCCTTTGGAGGTTCTATGCCTAACCTTTCAAATATCTCTGGATGTCTTAAGGGTAATTCAACTAATTCCCTAACCTTTTGTATAACATCTTTCATTCCCCCAATATCTTCGTAAGTTACTTCTGGTATTTCTTGTACTCCTCCTGGTTTAATTTCAATTATTGTATCTCTTCCTATTATTACTGGGCCTTTTGGTGGGTTAGTAGAAACTACTTTGAACCACATCTCTTTTAATGGTAGAAAATCGATGAAGAAGCCTAAATTATCAAACCTAACTACTACATAGTCTCCTTTAGTTACTACGAAGCCATTTAGTAAATTCCTTAAATAGTATTCGTCAATGATTATTTGTTCTTCCTTTTTTACTGGGGCTAATACTACTTTTTTCGCTATTTGGGGTTTTGGTGGTTTTCTAACTATTACATATTCTCCTACACCTACACCAGCATTTTTTCTTATTACACCATCCATCCTTATTATACCTAATCCTTGGTCTTCTGGATATAAAACATCAGCAATAGCATAGGTTTTTCTGGTTCCTTCTATTTCTATTATATCGCCGGGGGACAATCCTAATCTATCTAGAACATCGTAGTCTACTCTTACTTTTCCTAAATATACATCTTCTTGGTACGCTTCTGCTACTTTTAGTTTAATTCCTTCTTCGGACATACACAACAATAGAGCTTTTCTTTAAATATATTTCAACAATGTTTTGTTTTAATCAAACAAAATTCTCGAAAATTATGCTAAACTGGTTTTACAAAATTTTATCTATTCCATACTCATCTTTTTTTCTTGATATAAAGTCTTTACCAATTATATAGGGGCTTTTTACTCCAGTAACTATTGCTATTACTCTTACTTTTTCGCCGAAGTCTTCTCTTATTTTTAAACCCCAGCTAACATAGGCGTTACTGTCTAAATTATTTTTAACAAATGTTTCCAACGATTTTAGTTCATCTATTTTAAAATCTGGCCCTGCTGTTATATAGATTAAAGCACCTTTGGCGCCCTTAACATCTACATCTAACAATGGATGTTTTATGGCCCTAGTTACTGCTTCTATTAGTCTATTCTCACTAGAGGATTCTCCAATACCAATAGCAGCGACATGTCCTTCTTCCATAATAGCTTTTATGTCTGCTAAATCTCTATTTATATCTGCGGCCCCAGTTACTATCTCTACTACCCCACTTACTGTTTGTGCTACCAATTCATTAGACAAAGCAAAAGCTTGTTGCACATTTAAACCTCTTGCTACTTCGAATAGCTTATTGTTATCTAATATAACTGTGGTATTACTAAATTCTGTTAACCTTCTAATCCCTTCCCAAGCTATTTGTAATCTTCTCCCTTCAAATCTAAATGGGGTTATAGCGAAACTTGTTACTAAAGCTCCAACATTTTGGGCTATTTCTGCTACTACTGGGGCTGCTCCTGTGCCTGTACCTCCTCCCATGCCAGCAACTACCCAAACTAAGTCTGCCCCTTCTAATAATTGCTTTATCTCTTTGGCACTCTCTCTAGCGGCTTGTTCGGCGACTTCTGGTTTACCACCAGCACCATGGCCCTTTGTAATATCTGGTCCTAAAAGTATTCTTTTTACTCTTTCAGGATCAACCTTCATACTTTTTAAATGCACTGCATCAGTATTCATTGCTATTAGATCAACATTCTCTATCTTCTTTTTGTATAGCCATTCTATTATATTGCATCCTGCACCGCCCACACCTACAACTTTTATGTTTGCTGCTCTCGCTTTTGATAGATTTATGTCTTTCATTGTTTCTAGTGCCTCTTTTAGGATATCGTCCATCACCATAAATTTTTAAACCTCCTTATTTAATAATATTAATTATAGGTTGCTTATTTCGTTTTATTCACAAATAAAACTACTGAGAAATGGCTATACGGTAAAAATTTTTAAATGTACACTTACTAAACCTCTAGCCCCGTGGTGTAGCGGCCTAGCATGCGGGGTTCCCCGTGGCTGCCCGTTTTTATTTTGCTTAATCCTTAATTTGGATGAAAATATTATTTACATCTGACATACATAATAGCAAAACCCTTGAGAAAGAAATCAAAAAAGAAGCAGAAAATGCAGATATGATTGTTATCGCTGGGGATTTGGTTGATTATGGTGGAAATTTTGATTTGAATTTATTTGAAATCGATAAGGACTTTTATATTATACCAGGCAACAACGATCCTCCAGAGTTTATAGAAAGATTGACAGAACAATACAGTAATGTCCATTCTATTCATAAAAAAAGGATAGACTTTGGCAAATTTAATTTAGTAGGCATGGGATTCGCAACGGTAGGACCATATTTTATTAGTGAAGATGAATATAATGAAATAGAGCCATTAATCGATTCTAATACTATATTAGTAACGCATGAACATCCTGATGGTATAGATTTTATACCAGGTTCTGTAAGATTAAGGGACATACTTGAAAACAAAGAATTGCTATTGCATATACATGGGCATATACATGAATTGGGAGGGGAACAATTTATTATAGGAAATAATTTATCAATAAATGTGGCAAAAACTGTTACACTAATCGATATAGATAAATGGATAGAGAATAAAGAAAAATTCTTAAATGAGCTAAAGGAAAATCAAAATGAAACAATATAGTTTCATACTATTTTTGATTGCTTATATTTTAGTAAACTATTTCTTAGGAGGCAATGTTAATTGGGGTTTGCTTTTAATAGCTATTGGTGCTGTATTATTGCTCAACGGTTTATCCTTATTATTGGGAGCAATCTTAATTGATACGGAGGAAATAAAAAAAATAAACCAAGAATTGAAAGAGATACAAAAAAACCCATTTTTAGCATTAGTTAAACAAGACAAAATCATAGAGATTTACAACAAAAAACAAGAAATAATGAAAAAATATATGTTCGCAAATATGGCTTTGTTTATAATTGGTTTATCTTTGTTAGGCTTATTAAAGGGCAATGTGTGGGAAAATTTCAAAATTGAATTGCCATTCATAGGAGGAACAATATCTTTGTTTTTAGCATATATAGTTTTTACCTTAGCATTATCTCCCATAATCAACAATGTTCGAGAAAAAGCTGGTCTTTCTTAGAATAATATATTATCTCATAACCGCTTATTTAGTATATAAGATAAGCCCTTACGCTATAGGTTTGGCTTTTGTATTTGATTACCTTATACTGGCTTATAATAATATGCTTTTCTTAGCCATTCTAAAAAACATAAACTTTACAAGAATCCATTTAAATAGTGCATTTTTGTTTTATTTAATGGTTTTTTATTTATTCCTAGTTTTAATTAAAAGGCCATTACCTTGCGAAATATTTTGCGATATGTTATATCCTATCTATGAAACTTTTTTAGCAATCTTTTTGCTATACAATACAGCTTTGCTATTTAGGAATAAAAGAACATCAATAAAAAAGTTAAGCTTTTATATTGTTTTGGGAATAATTGTTTTATGGTTAGAAAGGTATTTGCAATAGCGATTTTGGCTTTGTCTATAGTTTTATTCTATAAAGGGTTTGTATCATTATACGAAGGGAAAACCTTTACTGGAATAATTTTCCTTAGCTTAGGTTCATCAATTTTTGGAGATTTGGTGTGTTTATTGAATCAAAACACCATTTAATACACCATCTTGGCCTGGACGAGAAGTTATTTTGACTTTGCCCAATTCTGTTTCGACTATAGCCCCTTTAGTTAGTATACCCATTCTCGCAAAATTTCTATTTGAGGGGTTATCTAAAAATCTAACTATTTTTGCTTTTACTGTTTTTCCTTGGGTAGGGTCATACACATTAACATACATATCTCTTTTCAATCTTATCTTTATATTTCCCCCTCTAACCCTAATTTTCTTAATTTTCCTTTCTCCTACCCTAGTAAATGTGGGTTCTCTACCCAATTCATATTTTCTCTTTTTTCTAGCCCTAGGATGGATTCTCCCAGTAATTAGTCTATTGTCTCTCCCTTGGTAGGGGTAAGCCATCCAAGTTAATTTCTATTGCATTTAAAGGTAATAATGTTTTTAAAATGTTATTACATTACTCTCTGCCCGGGTAGCTCAGCCCGGTAGAGCGGCCGGCTGTTAACCGGCAGGTCCCCGGTTCGAATCCGGGCCCGGGCGCTATATATTTAAATAAGATTGCGAAAAATAAATATGTATTATCTATTACTATTAGGCATATTATTTATGCTTTCTGGTTGCGTAAATCTAAGCAACCAACCCCAAGTAGAACCAATAAATAATACTACGGAGGAACAAACATATTATAGTTCTGGTAACGCAGTTTCTATAACTTATGAAGGAAAAAATAGTTATATGGTTAACCTAGGACAAAAAATACCCATTCCTATGAGAATAAATAACCATTTGCCTATTAATTTAACTAATGACAGTGTTTATCTTTTTGTGGATAATGTTTTATGTAGTAGGGCTTTGAAATCTGAAAAGGGAGTAACAAACACAGCAACCAGTGGAAGCACCACTTACTATATGAATAAGTTTACTTTTAAGAAAGATATTAGCAAAGCAGTATATGTTGGTTTAAAAGAGAAAAACACTGTGCCATATTATGTGATGTTCCAAATAGATACTTCTTATTTACAAACACCTGAATTAACTATTCCGATATATTTGGTTGGAGTAATAGGAGGCATAGAAGAATATGAAGTATGTACGAGAGTTGCTAAACACAAAGATTCCCCGATGGGTAATTGCAATGTTGGAGATGTATCAAAAAAATTCTCTTTACCTTCTGATGTTAATACAAATGTGAAAATAGAATCGATATACAATGATTACAAAATTATAATTAAGTTTAACAAAAACAACAATGTTATTCCAATAAAAGATGGTAATGATCTAAAAGACGCCCTTGTTGTGAAAGTATTATTAAATGGGCAAGACATCACAAAATGTTGTAACGTAACGATATCAGATGGAACACATGATGATAAAAACAATACATACACCATTAAGAGTTATACTTATATAAAAGATTCGGGTCCATTTAATGAGGCTTTGGAATGTAGTTTAACTGCTAACAATACTAAATTACAATGTAACGATAATGATATTGAAGGTACAGACATAGTTTTAGGTAAAAAAGCGAAATTGGATATTATCTATGCATATCCATTTAGATATAAAATAGCAGAGCCCACGATATCTTTGATAATGAATGACAAAAGTTTTGAGCAATGTGAAGATGACACCAATGGAACTGCAGGAAATGTTAGCGAAGTATACTCATTATACGATTTAGATGTTTTGTCTTCAGGATTTGAGAATAAAGCAAAAGATGTTATAAAATCTTTAAAGAGTTGGTTATACCCCTAATATTATTAAATTTTTGTTTAGCATTTTATGAATGGCCAAAAAACCCTATGGAGAGGTAACTAAAGATATAGTCCATATAGCGGATGTGGATTTAGATGGACACAAACCTATATATGTAGAGCTAAGGAAAGTTGTTGGAGTAAATTGGATGTTTGCCCATGCTGTTTGTGCAGCTTTAGGAATTGACAAATGGAGAAAAATTGGTTCTTTGAGTGATGAAGAGTTAGAAAAATTGGAAGACGCATTAAGAAACCCATGGAAATATGGGATACCTTCTTGGTTATATAATAGAAGGAGAGACCCAGAAACTGGAAAAGACTTACATTTGGTAGGAAACGATTACAAAATTACAATGGAATTCGATATTAAAAGGGAAATGCAAATCAACTCTTGGAGAGGTTATAGACATAGAGAAGGTCTCCCTGTTAGAGGGCAAAGGACTAGAAGCCACCATAGAAAAGGCAGAACTGTTGGGGTAATAAAGAAGAAATAAATTAGAACTCAAAATTTATTCTTTGCCCATTTTGTATTAAAAATAAATCTTTCCCTAAAGAATAACCAAATTCGTTCATCGCCAAATCTGCTAATGCTCCTCTTTTTATAAAATCTCCATGGTTTGGGATTATTATTTGGGGCTTTAGTATCTTTATTAGTCTATAATGGTCGTCCCTCATTGCATGGCCAGAGACATGGACATCTTTTATTATTCTAGTACCAAAAGATTTTATTTTTTCCTCTATTAGGTTTCTAAAAGCAATATTTATAGCATTTGGTATTGTAAAGCAACTAAATATAACAGTATCTTTTTTGTCTAACCTAAATGGGAATTTCTCAAAAGCCATCCTCCATAGAACGCTACCGGGCTCTCCTTGGTTGCCTGTAACAATTAGTGCATATTTAGATCTATCATCAATCTTTTTTAATAGCCTAGCGATTTGGTCATGGTATTGATATATTTTAGCCTTATCGCTAAACTTGTATATTCCAAGTTTTTCAGCGATTTCAACATTTTTTACCATACTTCTTCCTAATATATACACATCTCTATCCAATTCTAAGCTTAGTTCAACCATGGATTTTAATCTCGCTATGTGGCTAGAAAAAGTAGTCATTATTATTAACCCTTCATGCTCTTCGAATAAAACATCTCTAAGCATTTCCCTAGCAATTATCTCGCTATAGCTTCTTTTATCTTCGTCTGCCCTAGTGGATTCAATAAATGCTAATATTACCCCTTCTTTAGCTATCTCTTTCAGTTTTTCTAAATTATACCTTTGCCCTATTACTGGGAAATTGTCGAATTTATAATCTCCCGAGAAGAATATTACTCCTTTTGGAGTATGTATAGCCAAATGGGCGCTATGCGGTATGGAATGGGTTGCGTAAATGAAATCTACACTTATTTTATCGCTAATTTGTATAGAGGAATTAAGGTTTATCTTTTTCATTTCGTTTGGCAATATTATTTTATAATCCTTTTCGAAAGATCTTATTAATTCTATGGCATAGGGTGGGCCGATAATTGGAGCATTAAATTCATAAGCCAAATGTATTACTGCTCCTATATGGTCTAAATGGCCATGCGTAATTAGTATTGCCTTAACTTTATCTTTTATATCCTCTATATACTCTATTTTTGGTAAAGCGTTTATTTTTTCTAATAATTCCCTATTCCATTCTACAACTTCTTCTTGGTCTTTTTGAAATGCTAACATTTTATCGACATGCACACCCATATCTATTATTAGCCATTCGTCATCTATTCCAATAGCTGTCATATTAGCGCCTATTTCGTTATAACCCCCTACAGCTCTTACTTCTATTTTCATTTGGCATAGCTATAAATAGTTAATAAAAATTGTGTTATGGTTTTAGTAGGCATAGTAGGCAAACCCAATGTAGGCAAATCTACTTTTTTCAAAGCTTTGACTTTGCAACCAGTAGAAATAGATAATAGGCCTTTTGTGACTATAGAACCAAACAAAGGAGTTGCATATGTTAGAGTTGAAGATGTAGGCCCAGAATTTGGAGTTATTTCTAACCCAAGGCATGGTTTTATTAAGGGCAAATATAGATTTGTACCAATAGAAGTTATAGACATTGCCGGCCTAGTTCCTGGGGCACACGAAGGTAAAGGGCTGGGAAACCAATTTTTAGATGACATAAGAAAAGCTGATGGTATAATAATGGTTGTCGATGCTGTTGGTGCCACGGATGAGGAAGGCCATTTCGTAGGCCCTGGTAAATATGATCCATTAAAAGACATAAAATGGTTAGAAGAAGAATTAGATTATTGGTTTTACAATGTTTTAAAAAGGAATATAGATAAAATCTTAAGAGTTGCTAAAATAGAGAAGAGACCAATAGATAGAGAAATAGCAAAGATAATGTCTGGGTTAAATGTAAATATAGACCATGTAAAGAAAGCTTTTAGAGATCTAAATTTAGATAGTGAATTTTATGATTTCGATGACGAATTGTTATTTAAATTAGCACATCTTTTAAGAATATACTCAAAACCTTTTGTAATTGCTGCAAACAGAATAGACATAGATCCAGATTTGGCAGAAAAAAACATAGAAAGAATAAAAAAGGAATATCCATTAACAATACCTACATCGGGATATGCAGAGTATATATTAAAAGAATTGGACAAACAAGGTAAAATATCCTATATACCTGGCGAAAGTGATTTTGAAATATTAAAACCTTTAAGCGAAAAGGAGAAAAAAGTATTGGATTTCATAAAAACAAACATACTAGAAAGGTTTGGCAGTACTGGGGTACAAAATGCTTTAGACACTTTGGTTTTCGATGTTTTGAAATATATAGCGGTATTCCCCGGGGGTATAGATAAGCTAACCGATAAAGAAGGCAATGTTTTACCGGACTGCTTTTTATTAAAAGAGGGCTCAACAGTATTAGATTTTGCTAGGAAGATACATGAAGATTTGGCAAAACATTTCGTTAAGGCTATAGATGTAAGGACTAGAAAGATTTTAGGAAAAGATTACAAACTAAAACATAGGGATGTTATTCACATAGTATCGTCTAAATGAAAGAATTTTTTTATGTTTTCAATATCTCTTTTATATAATATATTTGCTTCTTCATAATCGCTAGGCACCGCTTGGGCCCAATCTATGAAATAGTATTCTCCACCTTTTACTAAAATATTGAATGGGCTTAAATCGCCATGCACTATTTTGGCTTTTTTAACTATATTATCATATTCTTCCAATATCTTTAAACCCAATTCTTTGTCAGGTTTTAGCTTAGATAATTGCTTTGCAGGAAAACCATTATCTAATATAGCTTCCATTACTACAATATGCCTATTAATAGATATGGGCTTTGGCACATGGAAACCCATGTAGTATAGTTTTTCTAAAACATAGGATTCTATTTGAGCTTTTGCTCTGGGCACATTTATTTCGTATAGTTTTTTGCCCAATTGTTTTGCTCTCCATTTAATAGAAGCATATGCTAAGGATTTGGCTATTTTTTTGAATTTGGCCCTATCAAATAAATGCTTTTTTACAACAATAGGATTATCGTCAAAATCTAAGGCTAAATACACTTCTGCTTCTTTTCCCATACCTATTGGGTTTAATAATTTTTTTACTACTTTGTTCTTTTGCAAATCATGGAAAGCTATCGCGTCTAAGCCTTTAGAAGTAATTTTAAAGGCCCATTCATTATATTTAGCATGCGGTATTCCTTGGATATACTCTTTTCTTAGCAATTCTTTTATTTTTTTCTTTATTATTTTTTCGTTATAGTCCAGTCTTTTCTTTAATTGCTCAAACGGAACCCATTCATAATGTTTTGATAAATAATCTAACTGTCTTAATATCGCAGCACTTATATTGTCTAGCACTTAGGGTATAAAATTAATGTATAAAAAATTTAACAGAAGGGCCAGAATGGGAATAGACATCTCTTTTGGGCATTGTCTATAAAGCTTTTCATTTTCTTTCTGGCATTTCTTGCAAATCTTTTAATGGCATGCAATGGGCTAACTAATGTTTTACCATCTTTTTCTCTAACCTTCAATGCAGAAGATTCGTTTTTAGTAAAGTTACCTTCTCCCCACACATTTAATAGGACATATCCCTCAAACTTTTCAGGATAAGCAAACTCTATCTTTGTGGCTTGTACATCAACAGATTCTACGGATTCTGGTTTTATTGTTTCGTTATTTACTTTCAGTGTGGTATTGTTATTAGCAGAAATCAAATAGAATTGTAGGCGTGCCATAAACGGATAACCACAGAAATCGTTTTCATCTATTTTTGAACTTAATTCAAATCTTATTGACTTTACATCTTGATAGGTATTATTTATACACTTATAATCCCCAACGAGTGCGTTATACTTATAGTAAGGGGGAGTTAGGTAACTGTTTACTAGTACAGGGTCATATTGTAGACATTTTTCACATTTATACATATATTTGCCCTTTACGCATTTTGGATATCTATTTCTACATTCCCCCGAGCAACTACTTTCTTCTATATTATACAATATTATTTTCTCTTTTTTACGGCACGTATATACCTCCGTTCCACATTGGTACTTTTCAATGCCACATACATATTGTTCAGTACCGCAAGGATATCTCTCAGTACCACAAGCATATCTTTGCGTTCCACACTTGTATTTTTCCTCATGAGATGCAATACACTTCCCAGGAAGCGGTAGTTTAATAGATGCAGGTACAATTATTGTTGGGGGGGAGAAGAAGGGGTTGAAATACATCATCATATCACACACCCTCTTTTTACAGTATTTGTCCCGAGTACAGTATTTTGTCCTAGTACAATATTTTGTTCTAGTGCAATATTTAGGACGAGTACAATACTTTGGTTTAGTACAGGTTCCAAGTTTAGTAATGGTGCGAATACATTTTCCACAGTAGGTTTTATATTCTATACACCTATACTCACGAGTGCAAGTATAGTTTTTATCATTGGGGGGAGTGTCATACCATTGATACGGGCCCCATTTTGCACATTTTGTACCGTATTCCCATACATAAAAGTAGTAACCTGATTGCTCCTTGCTTACACAAACCTTGGCACTATGTATTGCTTTAAGCAAACCGCTTATTTTATTACTTGCACATAGAGATGGGTAACATTCAATATAGCCATTTTTGTATGCACAACATTCTTCATATTTATCTAATAACTCTTTAACCCCTGGGTAAAACTTTTGGCTAGCATTTGGATCCCATTCACATACAAATTTTTCTTCCCAGAGAACAGGCCACCTAACCTCTTTCCTACATGCTGGCTTATATTTAGTACATACGTAATTGGGAACAGGTACATATCTTTTGTTTGAGCTATTGGTTGGGGGGACTGGCTGTATACAAATTGCATCAAAAAAGTTATCATGTTTTATAGTACCAACATATTTACCATTAATATATACTTTTATGTCTCCTCCATATTTACCTATATCTCCATAAACACAAAGTTTTGTAAGAGTAACAGGTTTGTCAAAAATTATTTCTTTTGATTGAGTTGTGTATGTATAACTGCTTTTAAACCCATTGATACAAATGTTGTTAGAAGTTAATCCATTTTTGAAAATGAATCTAACATCCCATTCTTTACCCAAACTGCTTTCAACCCACAGTTTTTCTATTTTACATATATTGTCTACTTTTAAATCACTCGCATTTATGGTAAAATTATTCTTTTGGGTTTTTATTACTAATAGCAAATGCTTATTACGTTTTTGGCTAGTGGTATTTTGTGGTTCTTGTTTGTTCTCATTTTTATTCTCGCTTTGGCCCGGAAGTGCAATAACTAATTTTGAACCTTTTCCAATAACAAGTTTTTCTCCCTTCGATACTAATGGAAAGTTAGCAGGCCATACTAGAGATAATGCTGATGATAAAACTAGCCAAGTGAATAAGAATTTTGAATATTTCATTATATGATATGCTCGTTATCATTTAACTTTTTCCACAACCATTATATAGTGATACCATCAACAGTATTTAAACTATATCCTTTAGAATAACTATGGAGGTTTATGCGTTTATCGAAGTGCCAAAAGGGAGCAATGTAAAGTATGAATATGAAGATGGTAAATTAAAGGTTGATAGAATATTATATGGGGCAATGTTTTACCCATACAATTATGGGTTCATACCAGAGACTTTAGAAGAGGATGGGGATCCTTTGGATGTACTAGTTATTACTGAAGAACCATTAGTGCCTGGCTCTTATATAAAAGTTAAGCCCATTGGAGTTTTAGTTACAGAAGATGAAAAAGGGGTAGACAGAAAGATAATAGCTGTACCAGTAAAAAAAGTAGACCCAATCTATGGGGAAATAGAGGATATAAGTGAATTAAAAGAGGGAATAAAGCTTAAAATAAAACATTTCTTTGAAAGGTATAAAGAATTAGAACCAGGAAAATTTGTTAAAGTTAAAGAATTTTTAGGAAAAGAAGAAGCTGAGAAAATAATAAAACAAGCACAAGAAAATTATAAGAAACAATAAATAGGAGGGCCCCCGCCGGGATTCGAACCCGGGACCTCCGGGTGTCTGCCCCCGATGGGGTGGCATATTCTATATATTATGTTTAAAAATTTAAGGCAATCCTGGTTTAGTAAATAGCTCTATATCATTACTGGTTTTTCTCTTTATGAATAATATTAGATCATCTAATAAAGTACTATCCAAAGAAAGCCCATATTTCTTTAGAAAGAAGTTTATATTAGAAAAATCCCTTTTTAATAAGTTTATTGCTTCTGGCGAATCTATTGGAATTGCTTGAGAAACATCAATTATATAGGGTTTTTCCCTATAGTATAAAATATTGAATGGGCTTAAATCGCCATGCACTATTTTGGCTTTTTTAACTAACAATTCCAAATCTTTAGATAGGTTCTCTTTAACCTTATTTATAGATTGTTCATCAAAATCTATATCTTTTAGCTTAGGTGCTGGATATTGATCGCCAATAAATTCCATTGCTAAAACATTGCCCCTATAAAATATTGGTCTTGGCACATTAATACCATACTTGTAAGCTCTCATAAGATTAGAATATTCCCTTCTAACCCATTCGTTAATTATTTCTACTCTACTCCATCTAATGCCCTTAAACCTTCTATCCTGTCTTAGATAGCGATGAAAATCTTTCCAATTTATGTTCATCACTCTATAAATTTTTATAGCGATATCGTTGTCTTCGTATTTTCCTTTAATTACTACGCTTTCCTTACCCTCTGCAACAATATATTCTAAGCTATCCAAATAACCAGAGCTTTCTAGTTTGGCTAAATTTTTTAAAGTATAATTATCTAGAAAACCTCTAAAGACTTTCCATTCCTCTTTCATAATATAACATCTTTCACACTTTTAAAGGGCTATCCTAAGCTACGGTATGCCAAAGTTATTTTCCCCACAAGATGCAGAATTGTTAAAAAAGGAATTTGAAAAATTAAAAAACCCAGTAGTTTTTGGTTTAGTGGTAGACAAAGATAGAGAACCATTACATGTACATGATGAAACTGGCCATCATGATATGGATGCTAATGAAATGGCCGAAATGTTATTGTCCGATTTAAAAGAAATAAGTAATGGCAAGATAGACTATAAAGTTTATGATAAAAGTGAGAAAAAAGAATTTTGCCCTGAAGGGGAATCTAAATATTGTGGGCCCATACTATTTTTCGAAGATAGCCCTAATGTTAGATATTATGGTTTGCCTTTCGGAGAAGAAATGCCTCCATTTTTAGATGACATAGTAACAAAAGGTACTGGCGAACCAATGCTACCACCAAAAGCAATAGAGCTAGCAAAAGAGATAGATCAAAAGTTGCAAGAACCAATATATGTTTATGTTTTTATTACTCCAACATGTCCCAATTGTCCTTATGCTACAGAAGCAACCCATCAATTAGGATTAATTTCTAATAAAGTGCACGCTTATATGATAGAGGCATATGAATTCCCAGATTGGGCGGACAAATACAATGTATATGGAGTACCAAAGATAGTAATTAAAGACTCTAAAGGCAATACTTTAGATGAATGGGAAGGCACATTTAGAATACCAATGGCATGTTATGAAAGAATTTTGGAAGCAATAAATAAATTATAATTTTTAAATATTTAGTTTTGCAAACTCTGGGCCCGTAGTCTAGCCTGGCTAGGACGCCGGGTTTGGGTCCCGGAGGTCCGGGGTTCGAATCCCCGCGGGCCCATTATTCTTTTTCTACATACACATTAACATTTATTGGTTCGTAATATAGCATAATCCAATCTATTAACACATCTGAATTGTCTGTTGTTTTTATTGTAAAAGAGACTTTATCATTTCCATAAGGTAAAACTATTTGTTTTCCTTTTATAATGTATATATTCTCTTTAGGATAGCCTTGCAATTTGTTTATATATAAATAATTGGTATTTGCTTCCAAAGTTGTTATTTTTTCGTTTCCTTTATAGACATCTAGCCCTTTAATATATACTTGGTCGGTTACATTAAAACTAATTGTTGTTTTGTTATTGTTTTTGATTTGGAATTGTAATCGAGCAACTAAATTGTATTTTTCTTTAATCGCATAACTATTAGTAACTAAAGAAGACGCATTTTTTAGCTCTATTATTCCATTGTTTGTTGTAACTTCCCCTTGGGATTCAAAACCATCTAAATAAGAACCGTTTGTATATAATAAAAATATGTCTTTCCCGTCAACATTTGTTTTGCCCTTCCCATAAACCATATATAGGACAATGGGCGAATAGAATCTATCAATTCTAACCCAAATAATATATTTATTCCAATTTTTGTTCAAATCTCTTACACATTCCCCATTAGGAGTTTCCCAGCAATAATAATATCTATTTCCAGAACAGCTTGGGTCATCACATAAGGCAAAACTGCCGTATTTAGATACTATATCTTGTACTGGTTTCAAATCTATTCTAATATTTACTATAGTATCTTTGTCCGCATAAGGGGTTTCCGTTCTAATGGCTATTTTCCCTATAGTATGGAATTTGTTAAATTCATTTTTTTGTATTATCTCTTTTTGTTGTTGCGATATGGATTTTTGTACAAAGCTTATAACGCTTACAGCAGCTAAACCCACTATTGCCACTAAAACAATAATTGCTATTAGCGCGTTTATTCCCCTCACTAATGGTATTAATGTTAGAATTTAAAACTATTTTGTGTTATTGTAAATGCTTGATATACATGCACATTGCTTTATGGTAGGTAAATGCATAGAGGAAATAAGGGATATGATAGTAGTAGAGAGCGGGCTTAACTATGAAACTAACGAAATAGTTTTAGAAGAATCAAAACAGGAAAATGTCTATTTTAGTGCCGGCCTACATCCAACAGAGGTAGTAAAGCTATCAGAATTAGAAATAGAAAAAACAATAAAACAAATAAAAAATTTATGCGAAAACAGTAAATGTATTGGAGTAGGAGAAATAGGCTTAGACTATTATTGGCACAAAGACAAAAAAGAAATCGATAAACAAAAACATTATTTTAGAAAGCTATTGGAATTGGCCGAATCTATTAAAAAACCAGTAATAATACATTCTAGAGATGCGGAATTGGATTGTTTGGAAATAATGGAATCCTATAATATTAAAGCAGTAATGCATAGCTTTATGCCCAAAAAAGATTGGAAAATCGCTTTAAACAAAGCTTTAGATTTAGGATATTATATTTCTATCCCAGCAATAATTGTAAAAAACAAAAGGTTAAAGAAAATTGCTAGGGATACCCCATTGGAAAAAATGTTTACCGAAACTGATAGCCCATTCTTAGACCCAGAGGGCAATAGAAATAATAGACCATACAAAGTTAAATATGCCATAGAAGAGATCGCTAAAATAAAAGGGTTAGATTTTGAAGAAGTAGAATCACAAATAGACAAAAATTTTAACGAACTTTTGAACCTAAACTAATTGGTTTGTCCGGCATTAATAATGCTACCTCTTTACCATCGTCTGCAGCTAATAGCATTCCTTCTGATGTTATTCCTCTTAATTGTTTAGGCTTTAAGTTATTTATTAAAACTACGTACTTTCCTATTAGCTCTTCTTTTTTATAATATTGCTTTAGTCCCCCAACTAAGGTTTTTTGTTTATTGCCAAGGCTTACTTTTATTATATAAAGCTTATCCGCATTTGGGTGGTCTTGCACATCTATAATTTTACCAACTCTCATGTCTAGTTTAGCAAAATCCAAATAGCTAACTAAGCCATATTCTTCTTCTGCCTTTTCTAAATTGGGTTTCTCTAATGCCGGCAATAAATATATATAAGTATTGCCATCTATTATATGTGGGGGTACATCCCCTTTAACTGTATCATATATGTATTTTATTTTTCTTTTATCTAACTCTCTTTTTAGACAAACCCATGGGTTGTCGTCACATTCTAATTCTATTTTATATAACTCATCTTCATATCTTAAAACACCTATAACTTTCTTTTTACCCAAATCATATTCTTTTGGATTGGTTAAGATTTGCTTTGCCATTTCTATTTGGTTATCGCTTAATTTGTGGAAAACGATAAATGGTTTGTTTATTTTTTCTACTTTTTGATTGAAATCCCATTTTATATCTATATTAGCTATAGACGCTAATAGTTTGGCCTTTTCCGGAATAAATGGATATAACAGAATTATAAAGGTTTTTACTGCTTCGAAAGCAATAGCAATAGTATTTGGATCATTAGTTTTCCATGGCTCTTTTTCTTGGAAATATTTGTTAGCCAAATTAGAGGTATTAACGATCTCTCTTAAGGCATTTCCAATTTCGCCCTTCCATATAAAGTTAAACACTTTTTCGGGTAATTGCTTTATTTTATCTAAAAGTTCTTTATCTTTGTCGTCTAGATGCTCTATTTTTGGGGGAATACCATTAAATCTATTGTATATAAAGGTTAAAACCCTATGGATAAAATTGCCAATGTTATCGACTAATTCTTTGTTTATTACTTCTTTGAATTGGTCCCATTCGAAAGACATATCTTTAGACACTGTATGAATGTAGGCTAAATAGAATCTGAAATAGTCTATATCTATATCTATTTTATCTATGTTATCCAAAAATACCCCCCACCTTTTGCTTTTTGAGAATTTTTTGCCATAATAGTTTAGATAAGGATTACCAAATACTTGGTAAGGCAAAGCTATATCGAAATCTAATATATGGTTTATATTTTTATATCCCAAATTTCGCCCAATTATTAATGCAGGCCAAAATATTGTATGGAAAGGAATATTGTCTTTCCCAATAAAATGCACTATATAAGGTTTTTCTTTTTCGTCCCAATAATATCTATATTCAGGAGAAGTCTCAAAAGTAAAAGATATATACCCTATGGGCGCATCAAACCATACATATAAAACCTTGTTTTCGTATTCTTTTATATGATTTTCTAAATCTTTTTCGTTAGTACTATCAATTAATAAACCGAAATCTTTTGGGGTTTTTCCTTCTTTTAGAGCTTTTTTTAATATTTCTAACATCTCCTTAGCGGGAACTTTTACGCCCCATTTGTTATCTCTAGTTATTGCCCTTTCTTTAAAGTTATCCAATAATGCTAAAGACCAACTGTATGTAAAATCATTCCATACATCCTTTTTAGATTCAATGTATTGTTTTAGTTTATCTTTTAATTTTGGAATATTGAAAAACAAATGTCTCGTCTTTTTGAAAATTACTTTTTCTCCAGTTATGGCACTTTTAGGATTAATTAACTCTTTAGGCTCTAATAGTCTACCACATTTTTCACATTGATCCCCATAGGCTTTTTCATACCCACAATAGGGACATTGCCCTACAACAAATCGATCCGGTAAAAATCTTTTTATTTTAGGATCATATGGCAATTCTTGTTCTTTTTCTATTAAAAGGCCTGCACTAAATAATGATAAAAAGAATTCCTTTACTATTATAGGATGTATATTGGATTCGGCCGTTCCTGAATATATATCAAATTTTATGTTAAATTTTTTGAAAATCTCTTCTTGTATTTTTCTATAGAATGAAGCATAGTCCTTTGGATCTATGTTTAGTTTTATTGCGTTTAATTCGATAGGCGATCCATATTGGTCAGACCCACATATGTACAATGCATTATATCCTTTTAGTTTTACGAATCTATAAAATATATCTGCTGGCAGATAAGCCCCAGCGATATGGCCCAAATGGATTGGCCCATTCGAATATGGCAAAGCCGCAGTAACTAGGATACGCATTAAATTTTAAGAAAAGCCATTTTAAATATCAGCCGGTACCTGAACCACATCACTAATCAGTGCCGGTAAACGATCATCATTTGTATTAACTAAGCAATATATTTATAGCTAATGGGAACATTAATGCCACACCCAAAGTGCTGTAATTTATATTATTTTTTATTGCTTCTAAACCAACAAACATTGCTGTTAATGCTATTAATAACCCAACAAAACCAGAAACTGCTATTAGGTATATTATTATAAAACCTATCAAAATTGGTTTAATCTTTCTAACATCTATTTCGTATTTTATCAAATGTTTAGCAAAAACATATGTGGCAATAAAAGCTATAATTATGCTAACAATTGTGTTAGCCAAAAACAACAGAAAAGTATTAAAATCTATTTTTCCTAGTAAATTCTTGACAAAAACTATAGCACCATTTCTTGCGGAGCCATTAAAATAGAAATTCGCTAAAGATATAACAACATCTGCTGTTGTTAAAGAACCTAAAGCGTAAACAAAAGGTAAATCTCCTTTTATATTAAATAATTTTTGTATAAAGAATATCGCTATAGATGGAGACAATGTAGGAATTATTGAAGCTAATAGCACAGCTAAAACCCCAACTAAAGCAGGTTTTATCTCTATTATTTCTTTGTTTTTAGTATTGAAAGAGGGTTTTTTGCCTTTGTATATTGTTATTAAATATGGCAATCCAAATAAACCTGTTAACAAAGCTGTAAGCTTGTTTTTTACAGTTAAATTATATGTCACTAACCCTAATAAAGAGGCCAAAACAATAATTTCTAAAGTTTTTGCTCTTTTGTCTATTGCAAACAAATACCCCATTATTATAAACAAAATAAACGGCAATAGCTTATGTTTAATCAATATTTTAGTTAGTATTCCCACATAGGGAATTAAAAGGGATAAACAACAAAGCTAATATACCCCCAACAAGGCTACCATACAAATTATATAAAATTAACTCCCAGGCTTTGCCTTCTTTCAATAATCTAATCGATGGGGGCAAAGCTAAAGCATTTTTCAGGATAACCTAATAGGGCTGTAGGAATTATAGAGGAAAAGCTAAAACCCAATAAAAAAGAGATGGCCATTATAGACAAATCTATTTTATCTAAAGGCAAATAATTTAACAAAGGTATAACATTGTTCGGATGTATTATAGGAATTATTCCTAGTATTACTCCTATTATTGTGGCGAATAGAAATAGCATAATTTTTATAATGTGTTATGTTTAAGTCTTATGCGAATATTCTGCTCTAAATGTTTAGAAGAGCAGGAATGCCCTTTACCATGGGAGTTAGAAAAATATGAAATATGGGTTAAAAAAGAAGCTGAAACTAATGAAAAATGGGGCGAAGATCCTTATAATAGACCAATAGAGAGATTATTAAAATATTCTGTAATAAATTTGGACAAACCTTCTGGGCCCACTTCACATCAAGTTGTAGCGTGGGTAAGAGACATAGTTGGTGTAAAAGCGGGCCATGGTGGTACTTTAGACCCAAAAGTAACTGGGGTATTGCCTATAGCAATTGGAGAAGCCACAAAAGTTTTACAAACTTTGTTAATAGCAGGTAAAGAGTATGTAGCTCTAATGCATTTGCATAAAGAAGTTAGCGAAAAAGATATAATTAAAGTTATGTCCAAATTTGTAGGTACTATAATACAAACCCCCCCATTGAGAAGTGCTGTAAAAAAGAGACCTAGAAAGAAAAAAGTTTATTGTATTAAAATAATAGAGATAGATGGGAAAGATGTTTTATTTAGAGTTTCTACCCAAGGGGGAGTATATATTAGAAAGCTAATCCATGATATAGGAGTAAAGCTTGGAGTTGGGGCACATATGCAAGAATTAAGAAGAATAAAGTCTGGGCCATTCCATGAAAACAATTCGGTATATTTGCAAGACATAGTGGATTCTCTATATTTTTGGAAAGAAGAAGGGAACGAAGAATATATAAGGAAAGTGTTTTTACCTGTAGAAGAGGCTGTAAAACATTTGAAAAAAATATATATTTTAGATAGTGCTGTTGCTGCAATTGTGCATGGGGCCAATTTAGCAGTGCCAGGAATAGCCAAGCTTTATAGCAATATAAAGAAAGGCGATTTAGTTTCGATACATACATTAAAAGGAGAATTAGTTGCTATTGGTATAGCCCTTATGGATTCTAAAGAAATGTTAGAAAAGAAAAGAGGAATAGCTGTAGATATAGAAAGAGTATTTATGAAACCTGGTTTATATCCAAAAATGTGGGTCAGCCAAGGCTGAATTCATCATTATTCAGCGGTTGAATCATTCTTCATTATCACGAATTCACAATAGTTATAACCTTCTCCAACACATTTGGATTCATAAACTTTTAAGTTTTTGCCTGTTAAAACATTAGCTATCCCTGCTATGTAACCAGCTAAGAAATGGCATTTCTTGCCTTTTCCTTCTAAAATTTTAGGAAATAAACTATTTTTTATTTTTATTACCATTTTGTCTTTATAATCCTCAATTTTTTCTAACTCTCCAAAGCCCCCTCTTAAGAAAAAGCTTAGCAAAGACCTAACTGTTGCAGGCAATAAGCCTATATTGGATACTTTAACCCCAGTATTTATTTCATATATAAAAGATAGTGTTTTTCCAAATTCGTAACCTAATTGGTATAATTTTTGGCTTGCTTCTTCCCCATATAAATCATAAATATTAGAGAAAAAAGATGCAGGCAAAACAACCATTAATATATCGTCTAGCAATAAAATATTGCCTTGCTCGTATTTTAGGAATTTCAAATATGGTTTCTCGCTTTTGAATATTTCTAATAAAGAGGTCTCTCCAACAACATACCAAATTTTGGCCCTCCTATTTTCTTCATAATCAACTATTCCTTTAGTTTTAAGAACCTCTAAATACCTTAAAGCAGTCATTTTATTTATTCCTAACTCTTCAGCAATCTCTTTTATAGTTGCGCCCTTAGGTTTCTTCTTTAATATCTCTATTATTTGTTTCTCTATATTACTCATTGCTTAGAGTTTTTATGTATTCGTCTAACCTATTAACGAAAACATCTATTGCTAAAGGCAATATTTCTTTTTCCTCCACCATGCCAAAGCCCTCTATATTAAATACTATTCTTCCTGTCTCTTTTAGCTCTAAAATTCCTTCTTTCTCTAAAGCTTCTAATTTGGTTCTATCCCCATAAACTTTATTTCCATCAATTTTTAGCCCTAAAGAATTTATTAGTTCTTTTGTTTTATTGTCCTTTTTCTTTAGTATGCCGTAAACTTCTTTATAATACCATGTATGTGCTGGTATCCATTTAGAATGAACTTTGCCTTGCCCAACTTTTATTTCGAACTCCATATCTATTTCATGCCACTTTTCAACCCAAATCAATGGTATTTTTTTATAGGCAATTTTCACATTTTCGTCTTCTATTTTTATTTCATCAGCATAAACCCAGCCTTCCCTGTCTTTTACTTTTAAGGAAGCTTTTACGACCTTGTCATTTTTTATATAGTCTATTGGAGCATATATAGGGATTAAACCTAATCTATTGGCAAACCATTCATTCCAATATACATTATTTTGATGTACATAAACATCTTCTATCGCCATCGAAGGGGCTTCTTCCATAATTAGCCTTCTTAAAAGGTTTGCAAACCATGGTGGCTTATCAAGATATAAAGTTATAGTCATTAAAGTTTAGTTATAATTTTCTTTAAAAATGACATATTTGGGATTAACATAAAATCCATTGTTTAAAATTTCCCTATAGCAATTTTCGCAATATTTATCGGGCTTTTCATCTACTTCAAAAACCGAATTAGAGAAGCGCATTACACAATAGTTATTACAATGCCCTAACCCAAAAACATGCCCCATTTCATGTAAAACCTCTTTTTTAATTCTTTCGAAGTTTTTTAGTCTATAGGTAGAAACTATTGCCCCTCTAAAGGGATAAGCTAAACCGAAAACAAAATTATAATTGCTATCGTATATGTCTTCATCAATTATAGCAAACACTAACCCATCTTTATATCTTTCTACAACGTAATCCAATAATAGTTGGGCGCTAAATTGTTTTCTAAATGGGTTGTATGCTGCTAAAGGTATATCTAATTCTTTCGCTTTTATTTTAAATGCAAAAGCATCTTTTAATAATTCTAAAACATAGTTTGCCCACATAGATTGGAAGTTAACTAAATATAATAGCATATAAGCGAATATGTTATTTATTTATAAAAGCTTTTTTATTTTAACTCGATGGCGCGCCTAAGGAGATGGCACTGCTATAGAAAATTGGAAGTCCCTTATACTAGGGTATCAAGATCTAAAAACAAAAACTATATACCTGGGGCAAAACCCACAATGGTTAGGTTATTCCATATGGGAGAGCTAACCAGAAATCCAAGCGAATGGCAATATGAAGCATCTTTAGTAGCTAAAGAAAACCATCAAATTAGGGATAACGCAATAGAAGCTATAAGAGTTATGGTTAACAAATATTTGGAAAGCACTTTAGGTAAAAAGAGGTATCTATTTATAATAAGGAAATACCCCCACCACATATACAGGGAAAAACCAGTGGTGGGTGGTTATGCTGGAGCAGACAGAATTAGTCAAGGTATGAGATTAAGCTTTGGCAGACCAAAAGGAAGGGCTGTCCAAATATATGAAGGAGAAAAGCTATTATCAATATTTTTCGATGATATAACAAAAGCAAAAGACATAAAATATTTTTTACAAGTAGCAAGATCCAAGTTACCTTGGAGATATAGGGAAGAAATAGTTGAAGTAAAATCTGGAAAGCCATTAGCTCTTTAATTACTAATTAGTTATTCAAGATTGTTTTTATTTAAAGAGAACACCCTTATCTATGGATGAATATGAAATAGTGCCAGACCCAATACAAAAAATAATGCAAGAAATTGAAAAGCTTAAAAAAGAAAGGGAAGAATCCAAAGAAGTAATAAAAGAAGTATTAGACTTTGCTAAAGCCAACCAACAAATGGTGTCCTCTTTAGTCAAAGTAAACCTAGAACTAAATGCTAAAGTTTCCGAATTAATAGTTGGTATTAATGATTTAGTAAAAAGAATAGATAATCTAATTAGTTTAATGGAGGAAGCGGCTAAAGAAACTGTTGCTCCAGATGTTTCTAATTTAGAAAAACAAATAAAAACAATGCAACAAGAGTTTGAAGAGATAAAAGCAAGCATCGCGGATTTGGCTAATAGTATAAGAACATTAAACAAAAGCTTATCTGAAATAAGGGAGAGCCTTGTTAGTAAACCACAACCAATCGAGCCACCTACTCCTACAATAGAAAAACCAATTGAAAGGAAACCAAAACCTTTTGAATGGAAATTCTAAGCTATACTTTTTCCTTATTGTATTAGCTCTATCTCCTTTATTATATATAGAGCTACCAATAGATAGATCTGTTTTTGCAAAACTAATAAGCTTTGGGAGGCCAACACATTATAGTGCGATAATAAATAATAGATGTATAATCGATATAACATATGACTGCCTTGGGATAAAAAATGTTGTCTCTTTTGCTATATTGGTTGTGGCCTATGCATTAGCATACAAAAAATTTTATGCAAAAAAGTTCGTTTTTTATTCTCTACTAATATTTGTGATTAATTTAGTAAGGGTAATTGTAATATCTTATATGCCTTGCGATATTGTTAATACTATGCATACAATAAGTTGGTTTGCCTTTAGTTATATTATTGTGCCATTTATGTTCATATTTTATATTAAGGGTAATAGAAAGTTGTCAGATCTTTTCCGTTTATAGATAATATATATTGTTTGCCATGAGTTAGGTTGCAATTATTAAGAGTTAAGGTTATAACATTTTTAGGGACCTCTGTAAAAGTGCATAATGTTTTTTTGTTGTTTTTTATAGCTATGTCAAACCTATAGCAATATTTGTTATAATCCAAATTTATGTTCAATTGGTTACCTAAAACAGAGAACTTCTTTATATCTATTAGACATTCCTTTTTCTCATATTTGCTTAAATTAAATATGGGTGTTAGTTGGTATAATAGTGCTAAACCAATTGTTACCAATAATACAAAGGAAACGATAGTATAATTTATTGCCTTCATCTGTAAGAAGTTTGTCTCCAAGCCCTTGGCTTAGATCTAAGGGATTTGTTTTGTTCTTTCCTTCTTGGGTCGTTAACTAATAACCAATTATCATATTCTAAGAAAGCTTTCTTTAATTGATCGCTACCTGTCCATACTACTAAACCCCTAGCGATTGCTTGCCTCACTGCTTCGGTTTGAGAATGCCATCCTCCACCAAATACATTAACATTAATATCAATCTCTTTAGTTATTCCTGGAATAATGTTTTCTGCTATTATTAAGGGCTCTTTTACTCTTGCTCTTGCTAATGGGTTTTGCCATACTTCTAATAAAAATCCATTGATTCTTATTATTCCATTGCCTTCTCTAAAGTATGCTCTGGCTATTGATGTTTTTCTTTTAGCAGATACAACTAGATGTTTCACTAGAATTGATAAAAGAAGTGTTTAAATATTTTATCTCGGCCACCACCGTCCGCAGGACCACCCCCCGATTGGGAGGGGCCGGCTCGCCCCTCGGAAACCCTCGGGGCTTCCACCGCCCCCCCATCAACCGGGTCTTCTACCCGAGGGGGATCGGCGGCTCTTTTCGGGGAGGGGTTCGGGCTTAGATGCATTCAGCCCTTACCCCCTAGCGCGTGGCTGCCGGGGCTGCCCATACGGACACCCCGTCGACTAGAGGCGCCGGACGGCCGTTCCTTTCGTACTAGGCCGTCCTTCCCCTCAGCCGCCGAACAGGCCCGGTAGATAGAATCCACACTGCCTCGCGGCGTACTAAACCCAGCTCACGTTCCTCTTTAATGGGTGAACACCCCCACCCTTGGCCGCTGCTGCACGGCCAGGGTGAGAAGAGCCGACATCGAGGTCTCAAACCGCGGGGTCGATGGGAACTTTCGCCCGCGACCAAGCTGTTACCCCCGGAGTAGCTTTTCCGTCGTCCCGAAGCCCCACACGGGGGCTACCGGGGTTCGCTAGGCCGCGGTTTCCCGCCACGGCCCCTTGTAAAGGGCCGTGTCAGGCCGGCTTTTGCCCTTGCACTCTACGGCGGATTTCTGACCCGCCTGAGCCGACCTTTGGGCACCGCCGATATCTTTTCGGCGGTGTGCCGCCCCAGCCAAACCGCCCACCTGCCGCTGTCCCCCTTTCGGGGTTAGCCCCGTTGTCCCCCACGGCGGGTGTCTCATGGGCGCATCCCCGACCCCCGGAGGGGCCGGTTCATCGCTCCCCGCTACGCTGAGCGTGGGGGACAACGGGGCAACGACAGGCTGCGGTTAAGCTTCACGGGGTCTTCTCTTCCCACCGGGCCTCTCCCGCCTATCCACGGGAACGGCGTTTTCAGGGGGCCCTGGCCGAGGACAGTGGCGAGCTCGTTACGCCGTTCGCAGAGCCGGCATTTAACCGGCAAGGGACTACGCTACCTTAAGAGAGTTACAGTTACTCCCGCCGTTTACCGGCCCTTAGCCCCCTTGGACGGGGGGTTCAGGTACCGGCACTGGGCAGGCGTCACCTCCGGTACACACCCTTTCGGGCTTGCCGGAGGCTATGTTTTTAGTAAACAGTCGGCCCGCCCTTGTCACTGCGACCTGCGGTCGCAGGATTACCCCACGACCGCAGGCACCCCTTCTACCGAAGATACGGGGCCAATTTGCCGATTTCCCTCGGCCAGGTTATACCCCACCGCCTTAGGCTGCTCACCCAGGGAACCTGTCACGGTTCTCGGTACGGTCGCCCGGGATCGTTCCCTACTCCCTTTTCATGGGCCCAGGGCCTCGGCCGAAGCCCCCATACGGGGGCCCCGTCCCGGGTTTAGGCCGGTTCTCGCCATAATGGCACTCCCCGGCCCTATCCCGGTTGGCCGCGGGAAATCCGCGGTCGGCCTAGCCCCAGGCGTCGGGAGTAGGGCTTGGCGTTGCCGCGCCTACCCGGGCGGTAGGGGAATATTAACCCCTTTCCCTTTCGGCCGAGCGGAGTTACCGCCGGCCTTAGGACCGACTCACCCCTGGCTGATGGTCATTGCCAGGGAACCCTTTTCCCTTTCGGCGGAGGGGCTTCTCACCCCTCTTTGCTCCTACTCACGCGGGGATTCTCATTCCCGGCGGCTCCAGCGGACCTCACGGCCCGCCTTCTAGGCCACCGGGACGCCCGCCTACCGCACGGGGATCCATCGGATCCCCGGCCCGGGGTCTCGGCGGCCGGCTTAGGCCCGTCCATCTGCGGGGCCCGCTCCCTCGCCGGGTGAGTTGTTGCACACTCCTTAGATGATGGACACTACTAGTCCCACATCCCCGGTGTCTTAGGGAGCGGACACCCTTCCAGCCACTTAGCCGGCACTTAGGGGCCTTAACCCCGGTCTCGGTTGTTCCCGTCTCGGAACGGCGGCTTATCCGCCGCCCCCGTCTCCCGGCATCTACGGCCCCTCGGGCTTCGGAGTTGGACTCCCGTGGTGGGGTTAACCCCCTTGCCACGGGAATCCGTCGCTCTACACCCGAGGGTGCCTCCGCCGAGGCTGGACTGCAGCCCATTTCGGCGGGAACCAGCTATCACCCGGCTCGATTGGTATATCGCCCCTACCCCGGGGTCAGAGGAGGGGATAGGCCACCACCCCTTCGGGCCTCCACGGGGAAAAACCCCGCTTCACCCTGCCCCGGGGTAGATCGCCGGGCTTCTGGTCGTGCCCGAGTGACTTACGCCCGTATAGGACGCGGCCCCTCGCCCATAAGGGCTGCGGGCCTTCGGTTTCCCTACGGCTTCGGGGTTTATCCCCTTAACCTCGCCACTCGGGCACACTCCCCCGCACGTGCTCCCGAACGTACGGTGGAACCGGCTAGCCCCCGGGCAAGTACTACCCCGTCGCCGGGGGTTCCTTGCCCGGGGGCTTAACCGGCCCCACCTGACTATCCCCGCCCGGTTTCAGGCTCTTTTTCACTCCCTTCCACGGGTTCTCTTTCACCTTTCGGTCACCCTACTAGTCCGCTATCGGACTCGGGGAGTATTTAGCCTTGGGGGCGTGTGTCCCCCAGCTTCCCGCGCCATATCCGAGGCGCGGTACTCTGGAAGTGGCGGCACTCCCTCCGCGGTTACCCCTACGGGGCTGTCACCCTCTACGGCCCCGGACTTCCACCGGAGTTCGGGTTCCCGCGGGAGGGAAAGCCGCCACCCCCAACAACCCCACATCTCCCGTAGGTTTCCCTACGGGATTCAGTTTGGGCTACGGCGGTTTCGGTCGCCCCTACTCCCGCCATCGAATTTCTCTTTCTTTTCCTGCGGGTACTGAGATGTTTCACTTCCCCGCGTTCCCGCCCCTTATCGGGGCGCCCGGGGTTAACCCCCGGGCAGGAGGTCCCATTCGGGGATCCAGGGATCAACGGCTGCGTGCGCCTCCCCCTGGCTTATCGCAGCTTGCCACGCCCTTCTTCGGCTCCCGAGCCCAGGCATCCACCGGGCGGGGTCAGCGGTCCTGCGGACGGTGGTGGCCTCATCTTAAGCATCAGCCTCGCTCGGGGAATTACTCCCCGAGGTCATAAGATTTGGTAATGTCTTGAGTAGGATTTAAAAACCTTTATGCAATATATAATGTGTAAACTATCGTAACAGGGCAAGGTTCGTTTTTGTATTGTACATCCATAACTCGAATGGTTATGCTATTCCCATTCGTTTTGATCGTTTCTTGGGGTAATAGTTTATAGCATAATTTATCGGATTTTTTAGCATAAGGGAAATAATATCTAACCTTAACCTCGTTCGGAGTAATTTTAATATAAGGTAAAACCAAATATTGGGTTTGGTTTGTCTCTAGTTTTCCATTTATAGGGTTAACCCCATAGATGCCTTCAACTAAAGGAAACCAATAACCCATAATACCCTTAAAAAAGTTCCCTTTTATCGAGATTTCCATAAAGGTTTCGTTAGCATAAAGCTTATCATATTCTATGTTAAATGTTTTTTCCTTTATTTTATCAATGTTAATTAAGGCTTTGTATATCTCTTTTGCGCTATCAACGAATTTTAAATATTTGGTTTTCGAAAAAGATTTATTCCATAAAGGTTTGGCCCACATTAATGCTGAAGACAAACCCGCTAAAGCTATCCCAATAACCAAAACAAACTCAATTAAATGTGACTGAGATTTCATTCAAAGAATTTATTGAATTTGTGCCACTTGTGTTACTGCACCATAATGGACTTCTATATTGTAATCTTTGGTTGCATCATAACCTTTTGGAGAGTAATCTACTGCATTCCAAGTAGTTCCATCTGTAGATGTTTCAACCTTAATTACAGCCATACAGTTAAACCTCGCTGTTTCTCCAGATGCAACTATATTTATTGGATGGTTTAATTCTGTGGTTACAACCCTATAACATACTAATGGGTTTGTTAATGCATTATTTCCTACATCTACTATTGTTACTTGCTCATTGGATGGGGTAGTCAAATCAACTTTGTTATTAGCAAAATTAAGGTTTGTTGGGTAAACATTTAAGCTATTAGTTTTGTCAACTACTAAAACACCTGGAGAGCTTTGTACTATTGGAGTACCTGTAGTTAATTCAGACAACGCAGCAAAGGCTAATGGGTTTTTAGAGTTCAAATCCATATCATCTCCAGAATTAGTAATTGTGAATTGGAATGTTACATATGTTACTTTTAGATCGTTGGTATTATCGCCATTTGTATCGAATTCTTTGGATTCCCCATATTTGTTATTCCACCTAGCTTCATTAACCGCGAAGGCTATGTTTTTAGCTAAAGCAGCAGCGCTTTTTGTTACCTTTTGTAATTGTTGTTGTTGGAATTGTTGATACCATGTAAATACCGCACCTGCAGCCATCACAGTCATCATTAACATCATTACTACTGCAATAATTGGGGTTATGCTCCTTCTGAACATATTAAGTTTTGATCATTGATCATTAATAGGCTTATGTATCCCTTACAAAATAGTTATAAACCACAGTGCAACATTTCTTTATGGCTACCTTATTGGTAAGCTTGGAGGGTAGAAAATATAATTATGAAGGCCCTTTTATATTCCAACAAATTTTTGATAAAATTTTTGAGATTGCCAAAAACAAAAAAATTGATGTACAATTAAAAGAGTATACTGAAAAATTAGAGAATGGAAAGAAGAATATAAGTTTCAATTTAGATTGTAGTAAAAAAGCTGATGACATACATACATATAAATTTTCTATTTCTTTCGAATTTAATTTTGATAGAATTAAACAAAATAATATTGATGTCGATTGGGGTTCTATAAATATTGCTTGTAAAAATTTGGTTATAGATATAAAAGAAGAAACAAAGGAGAACCCAAAGCTTATAGATATAATAAAAATGGTTAGCGATTTGATTACAGCGAAACTGAAAATAGAAGAGCACAAAAATAAAATATTTGAAGTGTGTGATGATTTTGTTAAAGAAATATTAAAAGAAGCAAAAGCTTATTATGGTCTTAAAAGATCTTTAAATATGGGAGACAATAAAAACAATGAACCTAGCGAAGATAGCGAGAAAAATAGTTGAATACGCTTTAGAAGGTAAAGATTACGAAATACCCGATGAAATAAAAGAAAAACTAAACTATAAAGCTGGTGCGTTTACAACGATAAAAACTTTGGACAACCAATTAAGAGGTTGTATGGGGATACCATATCCAATATACCCTCTATGGCAATCCCTAAAATACAGCGCTTTAATGGCCGCTTTTGAAGATCCAAGGTTTCCACCATTACAAAAAGAAGAGTTAGATAATGTGAAATTTGAGGTTACTGTTTTAACCCCTCCAAGAAAGTTAATAGTTAATAACCCATTAGAGTATTTGGAAAAAATAAAAATCGGCAAACATGGTATAATAATTAAAAGGGGCCCATATTCCGGTTTATTATTGCCCCAAGTTCCTATAGAAGAAGGTTGGGACGCTAAAGAGTTTTTATCCTATGGCTGCTTAAAAGCAGGCTTACCAATGGATTGTTGGTTAGACCCAAAAACCGAAGTATATGTTTTCGAAGGACAAATTTTTGAAGAAGACTAGATATCTACATATACTTTTATGTTTTTTACATAGTTTTTGTATTTTTCTATCATTTTTTTGACATAATCTTTGTCCCCTTCTATAGTACCGCCTACTTTAACTTTGTATACTAATGGCGCTTGTTTTTCACTTTTTATGTCCCCAATTTTCCTTTTTGCAACAAAGAATATATACCACCAGTTTCTACCGCTTTCACTTGAACACATATGAGTACCAGTTCTTAGATATAGTCTATCTAAATTACCTGTATAATATTTGCTAAAAGTAGGCAACCCGTGCGATGTGCTAACGCTCAATATATTGTTCTTGTATTTAATATAGTATTGTATATAGCGGATGTTGCTATGTGGTACCCCACTATCTATATCGCCAACCCTTATATTATGGTTGTTCCAAGCCACAAAACCTGCAACTTCTTTTCCTGGGAAATACCATACAAAATTAGAATTCCATCTATACTCTTTGGCCCTATAACTTAAATCGATTTCTTCATAATCTCCCAAACCAAATGGGAATTTTATTATTTCTCCGCAAACCCAATAAGTTGTCTTATTATTTATAGCAGTACCACAATTGCCGTTGCTTCTTATATTTACATAAGTTACATAGCTATTCCAATATGTAGGATATATGTTATCTCTTCTTTTTTCACAATAGCTTGCTGGGTTGTTCCAACATTTTGGAGAGCTAGGGCAGGAAAGATCGTATATACTTACTAAATCAAAGAAGTTGTTACCATCTATATAATAGTCGTAAATAGAATTAGGTTCATCGCTGGGCTCAGTGCCCCATGGTATTCTAATATAATCCCCGTTTTTCACTTTAAATATTGTTTTACCCACTTTTATTGAAGATGGGTCATTGCATCCATATAAATGCATAACACAGCCCGGGGCAATGTTTAAACTATCGTCATTTACCAATCTATAGAGGGAGCTGTATTCATTAAATGTTACAGTAAACCTATCCCATTTAGAAGAGAATGTATATAGCGTGGTATTCATTTGGTAATCAAAGTTAACATTGTCGGGTTGCTTAATAATTGAAGTACTAACTGAAACATCGTCATTTCTTAGTATAGCGATTTTCTTTAGGTATACTTTTGAAATTTCTCCTCCAGTGGCAGCAGAAAATGTTATAGCATCTCCATTTGGTTTATCCAATTCGGCACTAATATTATACCAATTATCATTATAATACAAAGCCGCATCTACTCTAACTCTTGAACTGGGTTTTATTTTTATAACCATTGTTCTATTGCCATCTATGAAGCTTCCCAAATCAACCCAGGATACGATATTATGCACATGGTTGTAGTCTATTGAGAAATGGTGAGCAGTTGGGTCTTCAGAATTTTGCCAGAAGTCTTCTTCTACTATAATACCATTATTGTTGTAACATGTTCCTAAGGATTCTCCAGGTAACGAATTATGTGTTGAGCATTTCCTAAATAAACTAACAGCGAAGCCGTCTGCAACATAATCCCTAATTTTTATTGCTTTGTATTTTACTTTTATTTCTAATGGTGTCTCCAATGAAATATTCACTTTTGGTGAAATTGTTGTAACTTGGCTATATCCCCCGCAAGTCAAAGGAAGACCATTTGAATCCCATGCAGTTATACAAGGGTTGTTATTTGCATACACATCAAAATACTCTCTAAGCGATGCAAGGTTATTTATATCATTTTCAAAATCAGCATAGAATAGAAACACATCTTTTGGAGGAGAAGAATAATCTTTGTTTGTTAAACCAATGTAAAATGTGTAAGTTTGTCCTGGCTTTAATTCATCAATCTTAACAGCTATTTTATTTGTTACTGTATCAGTACAAAAACCTTCGCTATCTAAATAACAGAAAGGCAAAACTTCCTTACTATCAAATGCAACAAAATATTGATATTGCTTTAATTCACTATTTGCAGAGTTTGCGAATAATTCTTTCGCTTTTCCCAATTTTGAATCAATATTAATAATTAAGGTATAATTATTTATAGCGTAATTGTTGGGATTATGTATAGTAACCTTTTGTATCCATCTTGCTATAGGGAATTCTATATAGTACTCGGCTTTAACTTTAATAGTTTCTTTGTTTTTATTTGGCACTATTAATTTGCCTCCTTTTTCAATTACTATTTTAGAGCCTTTACCAATACTAGTGTTACTTAATAAGCTTACGGTACTATTTATTTTTACAAAATCTTGTATTAACTTTTTTATTCTTATTTCTCCAGTGTTTTTATCGAATTCGAATAGCGAATCTAACAAGGGTATTTTTATAGACAAAGCTATCCCTAAAATTAGCAAGGCTAAAATTGATCTCATACAAAATTGTATAATCAAAATTTATTCGTTTTTGTTTCTCCTTTCAAGTAATAAAAAGTGCCTTCTTATCCCTGGAGAAACCCATGGCCGATCTAACAGTATTTTATATCCCTTAGGTACAAACAATTCAGGATTTAAAAATTCTGGATATAGCATAGAGACTATATTTATATTTTTCTCTATCGCTTTGCTCAAAAAACCTTTGTATAGTTCTAAAATATTACCATACACTTTGCTATACCTCCCATATGGGGGGTCTGTAACTATGGCATCTCCATCTAAACATAAGTCTCTAGCATCACATTTAGCTAATTCGAATTCTTTTATCCCATAATAAAGAAGGTTTTGTTTCGCACATTCCAACATTTTTTCATCTATATCACTACCTTTAACTTGGAAACCCATCAATGCTGCTTCTATTAGAATACCACCAATACCGCAAAAAGGATCATAAATTGTTCCTTCTTTTAAACCAGTTAAGTTTATAAGAACTTTAGCCAAAGTTGGTATTATCGATGAAGGATGGAAACATGGTTTATTATGAGGTAAGCGCTCCTTTGGAATTCGATTTATTTTCAATAGGGGACCGGCATAAACTTTGTCGGATTTAACAATAACCCATTTTTCCCCTTTAAAATCCATTTTAATTCTATTAGATATATTATAATTTTGCTCTTTTATTATTATAGGGTTTATCGGTTTATCTAAATAAAATCTGTCTGGTTCTTCTATTATTTTTACTTCGAACAAATATTTTGATAAGCCCAGTCTATCGAAGTATTGCCCATCATTTACTAAAACCAACTTTTTAGATACTCTTTCTATTTTATCATTATATGCTTTAGCAACCCTTTTTAGTTCGAAATAAGATAGATAATAATCTGGTCCTTTTAATACTATGCCCTTCATAAGTCTATTTCAAAATAACCTTCTTTTTCGTTAACAATAATACCCCTACTTTCTAAATATTTTTTCACTTTTTCCCAACCATATTGTTTTGCTGCAATAATTATGTTTTGCCTTAGTTGCTCTAAATAATACTGGTTTTGCATTAGTTTATCGCCAATCTCCTTATAATAATTGTAAAGCTCCTCCAATTTTTTGATTGTTTCTTCTATATGTTTAATTTTTGTCTCTTCTTTCTCTTTTAGAAATTCCTTTACTGCTTGTGTATAGGTTGGAAAATAAATTTTTTCATAATCCTTATAATATAATAGATTAAAAGGCACCACATCGTTATTAACTATTGCTGGTTTCCTATCATTATATAATTCAATAAAACTATTATACAAAAGCTCTATTTCCTTATCGGTTAAAAGTTTAGGGCTTTTATTTTCTATGTTTGTTCTTAATAACAATTCGTTAGCATAAACTTTACCGAAACCTAAATCTATGGCTAAAGCTCTAACTAAATCTTTTTTATCACTCTCTTTTAGCTTATAGAAGGATTCGATATCAAAAGGGTTTGGGGATTGCCTATAAATATAGGGTTTGCCCTTTTCTATAACACGCCATCCAAAGTTTTTCGTTATATTAGTTTCCAATATTGTATTGTTTTTGTCAGTTAATACTATAATTCCAGGAGGGTAAAACTCCATATATAAATTATAGTCCTGGAATTCTATCAATAATAGTCTTTCACTATTTATTATTTTGGCATTCAATATTTTTTTGTGCTCCAAATATTTTTCTAAGACTAAAGAGAATCTAGTTTTCTTTTTGTTACACATAATCTCGGTTTCTCCATAAAAAACTAACCCAGGTTTTACTATTAGATATCTTTTACCTTTATGAGAATAAGCTATAACCAAATCGTTATCGCAAAAGAATATTTTTTCTATATAACCCTCGATAGGGTTTTCTTCGAGCAAAACTCTTAATTCTATAGATTGAAATTTTTTCATACTATTTTTAATAATAGCCCTATAAAAAGTGAATGAAAAAGAAATTGATAGGACTAGCTTTTAGCCTATCTATATTATTATTTAGCATATATGTTCTTGTAACTTCTCCCTCGCCTATTAAAAAAGATGTTTCCTTAGCAGGGGGTGTAGAATTCTATATTCCAAAAAACCAAACATTAAATTTAACGGAATTCAAAAATGCAATAATAAAGGAAACAGACCAATATTATATAATAGATGTACCTTATGAAGAGGCAAACAAAATCAAATCTAAATACAATGTAAGCTATAGGGAATTCAAACCTACAGTGGCATCCAACTTTTATAAATCTCTAATTAGTGCTTTTATATTTTCATTTTTGGCAGTAGGTGTTTCTTTGTTCTTTTTCTTCAAAAACCCATTGATTCCGGCATTAACGATATTGGCTTTAGTATCTAATGTTATAGATACTTTAGCCTTTCTAAATTTAATAGGATTTAAATTTTCTATAGCCTCTTTGGCCAGTCTATTTATGTTTGTAGGTTATTCTGTGGATACAAACATATTGCTATCGGAAAAAGTATTAGAAGAAGGTAATTACAAAGAAGCTTTAATTACTGGGTTGTCCTTAACATTAACAACCATAATAGCTTTGATAGTAATATTATTATTCTCGCAAAACGAAATACTAAAAAGTATGGCCTTAGTATTATTAGTAGGGCTAACATTCGATATAATAAATACCTGGATCCAAAATGGCTCTTTGTTGCTATTGCTTAATAAAGAACAAAACAAAAAGAACCAATGATTAAGCTAAGAGATATACCATTAATAGCTTATATAGTTGCTATCGCTTTTGGGTTAATATATCTAGCTCTCCCTTCAAAGGTTTATGTTAAATATAATAACAAATTATACAAACCATTGGAAATAAAAGACCATTACGCAACCATTTTATTAAATAATAGCGTAAAAACAATAAAAAATCCAGAGGTTGTTTATGAAAGCAAAATAAAATTTGGTATCGATATTGTAGGAGGGAAAAGGGTTATATTGTATGTTAATGGCACTAAAGAAGATGTAGATGCGGTATATACAGTTTTGGAAGCGAGATTAAATAGCTTAGGAATAAGCGATGTAAGAATATACAAGAGCGGTAATTATATTATTATAGAGTTGCCTACCGAATTAGAGGATAAATTAAAATCTATATTAAGAGAAGGTAAATTTGAAGCTAAAATTGATAACACAACAGTTTATACCGGGAAAGACATAATAAGGGTATGTTTATCCCCGAGCTGTAGTGGGGTAGATCTAAAAACTTGTAAGCCTTCAAAAGAAGGATGGGTATGCCAATATAGGTTTGCTGTATGGATTGATAAAGATGCAGCAAAAAGATTCGCTTTATTAACTAAAAATTTATCTATAGTTGAGAAAAATGGTACAGTAACATTAAATAAAACAATAGACTTCTATTTGGACAACAAACTAATAACTAAGCTTAATATAGATCCTTCTTTAAAAGGAAAAGAAGCGACTGTGTTCTCTATTACTGGGTTTGGAGTAGGAGAAACAAAGATCGATGCGATAAAAAATGCCTACGGAAGAATGAAATATTTACAAACCATATTATTAAGTGGGTCTTTCCCTGTAAAACCTGAAATAGTTAGTGAAGAAAATATAATACCGAGTGCGGGCCAATCCTTTCTAAAAAATGTGTTACAAGATTTAGCTATAGCTCTAATAGCAGTTATAGCATTTATATTAGTTAGATACGCCCTAGTATATAAAGACTTAATTGTTTCTATTATTATAGCAATTCTAATGGGAATAGCATTATTATCTGAAATATTTTTGATTGTTGTTGTTGCTTCTCTCATAAATTGGGTTTTAGATATAGCATCTATAGCAGGTATTTTATTAACTGTCGGTACTGGAGTAGATTATCTAATTATTTCTACGGATGAATTACTTAGACATAAAAAGACCGGTATAAAGAAGGCATTACAATTTATAGTTAGAGCATTCGTTACTACAGGTTTAGCATTAATAGCATTGGCCTTTGCTGCTGCATCGTTAATGAAAGGTTTTGCATTAACAACATTAATAGGTTTAATAATTGGGGCATTTATAACGAGGCCTGCATATATTAGAGCATTAGAAAGGGTATTAGAATTTTTAAATTCTCATAAAAAACATTAACTAAGTGAGAGGTCTAATTATAGGGTACGACCCTGGGGAATACAGCGCTATAGCGATATTTGACTTAAAAGGAAACCTATTATATAAGATATCTAAAAAGGATTTCAGAGAGGAAGAAATAATTTCAGTAATCCATAGGTATGGGAAACCTTTAGTTATTGCTACAGACAAAAAAATTATCCCTAAAGCTGTAGAAAGGTTAGCCATGAAATTAAAAAGCAAAATATTCTCTCCAAAGGACGATTTACCAGTATCATTAAAAAAAGAATTAGCAAAAGATTATAGCCCTAATGACAACCACGAAAGAGATGCAATTGCCTCAGCAGTATTCGCTTTGAACTATTATAGCCCATTAATCAAAAAGATAGAGAAAAAACTGGAAGAGCTAACTGTAGATAGTATATTTGAAAAAATAATAAAAAATGGCATTTCCATTACCGATGTTCTGGATAGCGAATTTAAAATAGAAGAGAAAAAAGAAATTAAAAAGAAATCGCTTCCTACCCCGAATTGCTCTTCAATAATTGAGGAGTATAAGCAAAAAATCGATTTTCTAATAGAGGAAAACATGGCATTAAGAAAAAAGATTTCCCAGCTATTAGAAATGCAAAAGCTTACCATAACAATTAAAATAGAAACTGAGAGAAAAGAAGAAAAAGAAGAAATAGATATTAAGAAAATCCTAGAGCAATATAGAGAAAAAAGGATAAAAGAACTTTACAGCTAATCATCACTATTCAGTATACCCGATGTTCAGCATTTTTAATATTGCTCTCAGTTATTGTTAAATGAAAATCTATTATAATAATGTTTGCCCCAATTGTTCTGGGAGAATATCTAATGAAAGATTAATTAAGGGTTTGCCATGTGAAAACGATTACCCTTATGAGGAAGGCACAATTGAACAAGTTTACGAATATCTAAAGGAAAACAATAAACTAAAAGATTGGGCCAATATTTATAACATAGAAAAAGCCAAAAAAGAATTTGAAGAATTCTTTTACAAAGCTGTAAACAATAAACCTTGGTCTGCACAAAGAGCATGGTTCATTAGAGCTTATAAGGGATATTCTTTTTCTATAATAGCCCCTACTGGAATGGGAAAAACCACTTTCGCTTTAGTAAATGCCCTATATTGGGGTAAAAAAGGTAAAAAGGTATATATTATAGTGCCAACTAGAACTTTGGTTAAACAATTATATGAAAAGATAAATGTTTTTGCCGAGAGGGTTGGGTTTGATAATATTATTGTGGCATACTATGGAAATAACAAGCAAAAGAAAGAAGCAAAAGAGCTAATCAAAGATGGGGCATTTTCTATACTAATAACATCGAACCAATTCTTAAGCAGGAATTTTGATTTGCTAAAAAACAATTATTTCGATATAATTTTTGCCGATGATGTAGATTCTATAATGAAAAGCAGTAAAAATATCGATCGCATTTTATATCTATTAGGATTTAGTGAAACTACAATAGAAAAAGCGATGCAATTAATAAAGCTAAAAATTTCAGGAAAAGACTTAGAAAAAATAAGAAAAATGGAAGAACAATTAAAGGAATTAGTTAGAAAAGAACAAAGAGGTATATTAATAGCGGCATCTGCAACTGGTTCTATGAGAGGGCTAAGGGTAAAACTATTTAGAGAACTATTAGGTTTCGAAGTTGGAGCTGCTAAAACAACAATAAGAAACATAATTGATGTTTATACAGAGATGAGAGACTATAAAAAACAAACTTTAGAATTAATTAAAAAATTGGGAAACGGTGGTTTGGTTTTTGTACCAACAGATTATGGTATTGAAAAAGCAGAAGAAATAGCCCAATATTTAAAAGAAAACAACATAAAAGCAGAAGCATTTTACTCAGGTAAATCTATAGAATTATTAGACAAATATGCCAACAAAGAATTAGATGTATTAGTAGGGGTAGCTCATTATTATGGGTTAATCGTTAGAGGTATAGATTTGCCCCATGTAGTTAAATATGCCATATTTGTTGGCATCCCAAGGTTTAGGTTTAGCGCAAAAGAGAAAGAAACAAAAATAGGAAGAATATTGTTATTAGCATCAACATTATCTGACTACGCTGATGAAGAGTTTAAGAAAAAATTAAATACTACCTATAATATGATAAAAAGGGTTTCTACTGGTGCACTAAAGATGGTTGAAGAAGCTATAGAACAAAACAAAGAGTTGGATGGCTTTTTAGAAGAGTTAAGGAAAAATATTATTTATCTAAGGGACAAATCTTTCGAATTAATTAATAGGGAAGACATAATTAAAAAATTGGAAGAAAATCCCTTTATTGCTTTAGAGAGAGGAGATGGTATTAACATTCTAATACCAGATGTTAAAACCTACATACAAGCCTCTGGTAGAACATCTCGTATGTATCCGGGAGGGATTACTAAAGGTTTATCTATAATTCTAAGCGATAATGAAAAACTATTGAGAGCATTAGAGTTTAAGCTTAAACTATTAGGAATAGATCTGCATCCAGGCTCTTCATCATAAATTCAGAGTAGCGGCTTTCTTCATAGCTATTTTTTAAAACAAACTTTTATAAAAGTGAATGGCAAAAGCCATTAAAATAGAGGGAAGAGCAGGCATAAAACTATTAAGATGCCCATATTGTGGGCATGTATTTGCTAACCAAAAGCAATTTTTAAGGCATTTATTAAAATCTCACAATGAAAGAATTAGAAAAGCTTAAAAAATTCTTCAATTGGCTTTTATTTAGTAATGATCCCAAAAGTTATTTAGCTTTTATTGTATTCGTTTTTGTATTTTATAATTTTATTTTTACTCCTATACTAAAATTTATAACCAAATCTGAAAACCCTATATTGGTTATATTAACTCCATCTATGCAGCATAACAATTTTAACTTATTATGGTATTGCAAATATTGGAATTTATCCTTAATCGAATGTGAAAAAAAGTTTAAACAATTACCATTTAGCCAAGGTATAAATGTTGGTGACATTGTTATTTCCACTTCTAAAGAAGATGCTAAAGTTGGCGATGTATTAGTAATGAAAGCAAATTTGAAATACCCATTAGTACATAGGGTTATAGGCTTACGATGTGGGAACAAAACAATAAAAGATTTTGTTTATATCAAAGATTATAAAAATTGCACTTTAATCACTAAGGGCGATAATAATCCCACTATAGATCCTTTTGTAATAACGTACAAAGAAGTGGAAGGGAAAGTTAGCTTCGTTATTCCTTATTTGGGAATACCCAGAGTTATTTTGTATAAAATATTAAGAATTTAGTTTTTGGGAGACAAACTTATATATTCTATCCCTTCAACTTTCTCTTGTTTTCTTGGAGGTCTTATAGCTTCTCTAAGGATTATTAGTCTTTTTCTTGGCCCTGGAACAGAGCCTTTTAATAATATTGTAGGCCCAATTACTTGGCCATACCTCACCCAACCGCCTTCAACATTTAGTGGTTCTCCTATTTTTATGATTAGTTTATTATACTCTGTTCTTCTATGGTATCCCATTTGGCCGGGCATTGGAACTGTTGGAAATATTCTACCGGGTCCTCTAGAACCAATAGCTCCAACTTTTCTAACACCTTTTTCAGATTTGTGTTGCCTTCTATGCACATGGAATCTTTTTATTACACCTTGGAAGCCCTTGCCCTTTGTAACTGCAATAACATCTACATATTGCCCCTCTTTAAACACATCATTAATAGATAACTCTTTTCCTAATAAAGATAAAGCATATTCTAATTTTTTATTTACATCGCTTCCTCCAATTGGTATGTCAAATATCTCTGGGGTTTTCTTTAGCTTTATTTTCCATGGTTGAGTAGAAACTATTATTTTTACTTCATCAGCATTGTCTGCTTTAGATAGGAATTGTTCTTTCTTTTCTTCAAAATTATAATTCTTTAGTTTTGGGATTTTTCTAAAGACATATTGGGGTAAGTCATTAAAATATAAAGAGCTTATTTCTTTTAATGCACCGTTCTCCTTTTTATATGCTTTTGCTCCAATAACTAATAATTCAGGAGCTTCTAAAACGGTAACTGGAGTAAAAACTCTTTCCCCATTTATGTTTAATATTGTATGAGTCATCCCTACTTTATAAGCTGCAAAAGCTAATGGTTTTATTTCCTCTATTTTAGGCCAAGTTTTTATTCTAGGATAAATACGAGAAGCCCTTTTTCTAGGCCAAAATCCCATAGAACCCCTTCTAGGGGCATGCCTACCATGTTGTGGCATTTGTGGTTAGAAAATTTCTTTTTATAAACTATCGAGTATCGCTAACAAAATTGTTATTAACATGGCAATTCCATAGGCTATAGGCCCAAAGCTTTGCGATAGTATTCCTATGATAAAACCTAGAAGCATTGTAAGGAAATGCTCGATTCTATTTTCTATAAAACTTTTAACATAAATGGAGGCTAATAATGCTATACCAATTATTAAACCCCCAAAAGGGTCTATTATGGTTAAAGCACTTATTATTATACCTAACGCAAAATATAATACATACATATTATTTGGTAGAAAAACTCTTTAATAAAAGGCTATCAATACCAAAAATTAAATACAAACATTTTTAAATGGCTAACAAATACAAACCAGGGGGATGGCCGCCGAGGCTCTTAACCCGCAGGTCCGGGGTTCGAATCCCCGCCGGCCCGTGGTTTTGATGAATCCCCTTTAGTTACACCTCTAGCAATCATATGAGCAACCCTAGCAGGCTCTGGTATTTTTGATACTATTGCTAAATTATTTATTATATTAGAAGCAGTGTCTTTGTCGATACCATAAACTTGGTAATATGTATAACCGAAAGGAGTTTTTGTTTTATATATGGGGCCAGCCTTTTTTATTAATTCTATCCCATTAGGTTTGTATTTTTCTATAGCTTTATAGAATATATCTTTCGGAGGGCGCTCCATTACTATTATTATAGGTAAACCCAAATTTTTGTATATTAATTCCACGTCCGCTATATTAAATCCGGCAAAGGTTATGCCATACAAAATTATCCCCCTAATTTGGTAATAATGATTACTATTTTTTATCATATCAATTATTTTTTCGCTAACATCGTCACCATCTATTGTTATTTCTCTAGACAATACTCCATCCAATATCGTATGCTTTGTGATTGCTCCTATTAGTTTTGTTTTTTTATGTACATTTCTAACGAAATAACCATCGTCTATTCCTATAAATCTAGCGAATTTCTTCAATTTCTTTTAATGATAACCCAATCGCTTTTAAGAACTTGTCTGCTACTGTTTTGTTTAGGTTTTTTAGTTTTAACGCAAAACTAACATAGTATTTTATTATATCTCTTTTGCTCATATGTAGTTTTTCCCTCAATTTAGATACATGCTCTCTAAGTTTTTCTAGCTTTTCTTTCATTTGAGCTAGAAGTTTTAACCTTTTCGGCGGTTGGTATCTAGTAAAACCAGGATATTTTTTGTTTTTAGCCAAAGCTATCCCCCCATAAGCATCGATTTGGGCATAAACCAACAATCTCCAATGTTGTGTTTTTATTATTCTTTTTCTAAATATGTCTGCTTTTCCTAACCAATAATATGCCCTATAAATATCGTCTAACCTTTTATATTCCACAGGTATATTTTCCTCTAACCAAGGGAATATTTCGTCAAATTCCAAATCAACATTGTTAAAAGCTGAAACTGCTGTGGCGAGGTTTTCGGTTTTGAACATTATACCTAATGCTTTGAAAATATCTATTTCTTGTTCTCTATTTCCTAAAGCTTTTACAAAGTTTTCATCAATTATTCCAGATTTTATTATTGTTTCCAAATCATTTATTGCTGCTCTTAAATCGCCCCCGCTTTTATAGGCTATATCCCATAGAATTTTGTCACTAATTTTTATTTTCTCATTAGTTACTATCTTTTTTAGCACATTATATACATGTTTTGGTGATAGCCTTTTGAATTCAACCATTATAGAGATTTCCCTTAGTTTTTTCAATTTCTGATCCCACGGATCATTGGCAGTACAAATTATTGGCCATGATGATTGTTTTATTATATTAACTAATGCACCTACTCCCCCTCTGTCTTCTTTACCACTTAACCCGTCTACTTCATCAACCAAAATTATTCTACCTTTATGAAACAAAGGTTTCCCTTTTGATGCTTCCCCTACTATATGATGAATATGTATAGCATCTCTTTCATCGCTGGCATTAACTTCCAATACTTCATAGCCTAATTCATTGGCTAAAGCGTATACAGAGGAAGTTTTGCCTGTCCCTGGTGGGCCATACAATAATAAAGCTTTTCCTTTGTATTTTTTCTTATAGTTTATTACATAATCTCTTAAAATTTGTTTCGCTTGCTCTTGGTTCTCCACTTCATCTAAAGTTTTTGGCCTATATTTTATGAACAATGGAATGTCTCTTTTTATTTCTTTCTTTTTTGGAGGTTCAACCTTTTTTATAACAGGTTTTTTATCTTTATTTAGGTAATCCCACAGAGATGGCATTAAGGTTATAAGAATTGGTTAATTAAATATGTCTTTACTATTAACTAATAGTTATAAGGCTATTTATAAAAGTAACAAATATAATAACATGTTTGGGAAAAAGTCCATGAAAGAAGTAATAAGAGAAAGGTTAAAAAGTGTTGAGAAAAATGAAGTATTCGATAGGTTTGTAAAGGTGGATGAAACAAAAAGAGAGGATGCTCGCTCTTATTATGAAGAAGTAGTAGAGAAATTCAGAAAACAGCTAGATGAAAAAGATTATGAAACTATTGAGGAAATGGTTAGGGATTATTTAACCTTTTACAAAAAAGCAGTAGATCATACTAATTTCGTATTTAATTCTGTTATCGAGGATGCCCAATATATAGGGAGAGAGCTATTAGAAGTTACCGATAATTTTGATGAATTTGATAATGCGGTAAGGCAATATATAAAAGCAAAAGAATCCGTATATGGTGGGGCTAACGAAGGTTTTGAAGAATAAACCAAAAGGGAAAATTCTTAGAAAGCTAAGGAGCCAATATTATGATATTAAGCCTACAATAAACATTGGAAAATCCGGAATCGATAAAGTTATAGAGCAAATAGAGAACCAATTAAAGGTTAGAGAAGTAGTAAAAGTAACTATAAACAAAAACATATTAAGAATGGAAGATAGATTTAACATAGCAAAACAACTGCAAGAAAAATTGAAAAGCGGTGTAATAATCGATATAAGAGGAAGAAAAATTTTAATCGCTAGAAAAAGTTTAGTGTATCCAAGTTGAATCTCTCCTCCAATGTCTCTTCTTTCTAGTCATTAACATTCTCAATAATGGGCTAAACCTTCCATACCTCTTTATTACTGCCCAGATTGGGGCATATTTAGTATGTCTGTTTTCTTTTAGTAATCTAATTTTCCTATTTAATGGTTTTGCTTTTCCCATTAGGCTACCATAACAAAATATTTAAAAGTTATATTTGTAAACCCGTGTGTCCCTATTGCCAGAGAAAATTTTGCAGGAATTTGAAGAGATGGCAAAAAAATATAAAATTAGGGGAAAAAAGAAGGAACAACTGTTAAAAAAGTTAGAAGAGAAATATTTGAATTCTCTAATTGATCCTCAAGAGCCCATTGGAATAATTACTGCACAATCCTTTGGAGAACCTGCAACTCAGATGCTATTAAACGCTTTCCATTTTGCGGGGGTATCAGAATTACAATTGGTTACAGGTTTACCCAGGTTGATAGAAATATTAAATGCGAAGAAAAAACCTACTATACCTTCAATGACCATATATTTAGAAAAAAATGATGAAAAATTAGCAGAAGAGTTAGTAAACAAACTAATTGAAGTAAAGCTATCGGATATTGCTAAATCAATATCGATCGATGTTATTAACAAAAGAATTATAATAGAATTAGATCAACAATTAGTTAAAGAAAAAGACATAACAAAAAAAGATTTAGAAAAAGCGTTCAAATCTGCAAAGCTTAAAGCCAAAATTGAAAATAATACTATTACTATAGAGGCAGGAAACAAAAGGCCCAAAGAGTTGTATCTGTTAAAAAACAAAATAAAAGATTTACATATAAAAGGGGTTAAAGGTATCAAATACGCAATGATTACTAGGGAAAATGATGAATTAGTAATAAAAACCTTCGGTTCCAATTTAAAAGAGGTATTAAAAATGAAAGGTATAGACAAAACCCGTACTACTACTAATGATATACACGAAATTGCAAAAGTTTTAGGAATAGATGCGGCTAGAGAAGCAATAATAGAGGAAATACAAAAAGTATTGGAAGAACAAGGTTTAGAAATAGATGTTAGATATCTGTTATTAATTGCTGATGTAATGACATACTATGGAGAAGTATTGGGATTTACCAGGCATGGGCTAATGGAGAGGAAACCATCCCCACTAGAGAGAGCTACATTCGAAGTACCATTCAAAAACCTGGCAGATGCTGCTTTGCTAGGAGAAAAAGATGATCTAAGGGCTGTAATAGTAAATGTCCTAATTAACCAACCCGCCCCCATGGGAACAGGTAGAATTAAATTAGTTTTTGACGAAAAGAAGTTCGAAGAACTAAAGAAAAAATTAGGCAAATAAATTTATTACAACCTTTTTAATTTGTTATTTTTAGCTAATCCTATGTCTAAGGATGATATTAGATCTTTACCTGGGGTAGGCCCAAAAACTGCTGAAAAACTAATTAGTGCTGGTTACGATTCATTAATAAAAATTGCTTCCGCGAGTGTAGAAGAACTAATGGAAGCTGCAGATATTGGGGAAGCTACAGCCAGAAAAATTATTGAAGCTGCGATGGAGAGATTAGGATTATTGGAATTTAAAACAGCAGAAGAGGTATTAGAGGAAAGGCAAAAAACTGCTAGAATAACGACTATGTCCAAAAACTTAGATTCCCTATTGGGGGGAGGTATAGAAACCGCAGCATTAACAGAGTTTTATGGAGAATATGGTTCTGGTAAAACACAAGTAGGCCACCAATTAGCCGTTGATGTGCAATTACCCCCAGAACAAGGAGGATTAGAAGGGAAAGCCGTATATATAGATACAGAAGGTACATTTAGGCCAGAAAGAATAAAACAGATGGCCGAAGCATTAGATTTAGATCCAAAGAAAGCTTTAAAAAATGTGTATCATATGAAAGTATTTAACACAGACCACCAAATGCTTGCTGCGAGAAAAGCAGAAGAGCTAATAAGAAAAGGAGAACCAATAAAATTAATTGTAGTAGATTCTTTAACAGCTTTGTTTAGAGCTGAATATACAGGAAGAGGACAGCTAGCAGAAAGGCAACACAAATTAGGAAGGCATGTACATGATTTATTAAGGATAGCCGAATTATATAATGTGGCAATATATGTAACAAACCAAGTAATGGCTAAACCAGATTCTTTTATTCCAGGCCTAGATTCAGTACAAGCCGTTGGAGGGCATGTATTAGCACATGCATCAACCTATAGAGTATTCTTAAGAAAGGGTAAAAAAGGTATAAGAATTGCCAGATTAGTAGATTCGCCCCACTTACCAGAGAGAGAAACAACATTCGTTATTACTGAAGAAGGTATAAGAGACCCAGAGTGATGAATTCTTGGCGTGCTGAGTAATGACGAGAGAGTTACAAACTGAAATTTTTATTTTTTGTTATTGAAAAGTTATAGTGTTACCATATAAAATAGAGGAAACAGAGGATAAAAAAATAGTAATTGTTGATGCCAACAATTATAATGACATACCATTAATAGAAGACAACCCCAATATAATGGATTTTACTATAAAGCTATTAACGCAAATTCCCGATGTTTATTCGATAATATTTGAACAAGGTGATAGTTACGAATATGATTATAACCAATTAGCGTTGTTAAAAGAGATCGCCCAAATATATAGTGATTTGTATATGTTTATACCAAGGCCCACGGGTATACCATATATAGATAAATATTTTGAACAATACCATACTATAATAACATTGTTACCTAGAGATCCAATAAGCTCTTATGTTTCTTTGAAAAGGTTAGAGAAAAAAATAGAAATAGAGATCGAAAAAACTAATAGTAAAGAATTGGTTAACCTATTATCTATAGTCAAAAAAGCCATTAAATCTTTAGACAATACAAAAATGATTTCTTTAGTAAAGGACAAACTTATTGGATACCAAATAGGGGATAGAACTATATATAGGGAATTGTTTTACCCATTAATTAAGCCAAGCTTTATGTATGTTAAGCTAATAACCCAAATCCCGTCTAAATCAAAAATTATAGATTTTTATAAAACTAATGAAGCAAACATATATATTGTTGATACCGGTATTAAATTGAAATACCATTTGATCCCTATAGAGTTTTCTTTGTCTCCCGAAGAGTATGATTTGCTTTCCAAAGCTAGATACCAATTGTCTCGCTATAATCCGTTGCAGTCCAATTTAATAGAACCATCAAATTTAAGAGATGTTTTTTACCAATTAGGAAAAGATACCTTAATTAGGCTAGCCCAATATTATAGGATAAACCTAACTAAAGATAAATTGGAAAAACTCTCCTCTATACTATTAAAGTACACTGCAGGCTTAGGGATTATTGAAACAATTTTAGAGGATAAAAATATTGAGGACATATCTATTAACCCTCCAACGGGGGAAAACCCTATATTTGTCTACCATACAGAGTATGGTTATTTGGAATCCAACATAAAACTAACTCCTATAGAAGCAGAAATATTAGTTACAAGGCTAAAACTTTATTCAGGCAGACCATTGGATGAAGCAAACCCAATATTAGATACAGAGTTAAAAATAAAAAACAATAGAATTAGGGTTGCGGCAGTAACAAAACCTTTATCTCCATATGGCTATGGGTTTTCCATTAGAAGGCATAGAGATAAACCATGGACTTTGCCATTATTAATAAAATATGAAATGCTGGATTACCAATCTGCAGCCCTATTAAGTTTTTTTGTAGAATTTGGTAGAACCATATTAATTGCTGGCCCAAGAGGGGCAGGCAAAACCTCTCTATTAACGGCTTTGTTATTGGAAATACCATTAAGTACTAGAATAATAACAATAGAAGATGTATTAGAGATACCAACAGAATATTTGCAAAGAATAGGTTATAATGTATTATCTCTAAAAGTAAAATCTCCATTATCTATAGAATCAAAAGAATTGCCAGCAGAGTATGGAATTAGGGCTTCCCTTAGATTGGGCGATTCAGCATTAGTTTTGGGAGAAGTTAGATCTAAGGAAGCAATAGCTTTGTTTGAAGCGATGAGGGTTGGAGCTTTGGCCCATAGCGTTTTAGGCACAATCCATGCTGAAACCCCTTATGGTTTGTATGATAGAGTTGTTAATGATTTAGGAGTGCCTAAAACATCATTTAAAGCAGTAGATATAATTGTTATGTTAAACAAAATAATTGATGGGCTTAAACTTAAAAGAAAACTAGTACAAATTACAGAATTAACCAAATATTGGGAGAAAGACCCATTGGAAGAAAATGCCTTTATAGATTTGGCAATATACGATTCTAAAAGCGACAAAACAATAATAAACGATTTGTCCAATAGTTATACCTTAAGAGAGATAATAAAAAGAGTAAGACATTTCAAAGATTTTGTCTCGCTATTGTCTTATTTAAAAGCTAAAGAATGGCAATTATCTTTGCTAGTTAAATATAATATTTTAGAAGGCAAAGAAGTAGTAATAGCAAATGAATTGTTTAGAAAGCATTATATCGATGGAAACCTAAAAATGTACGAGCAAACTTTAAAGAAGATGAAAAATAAAAAAGATGTTCTATAATGCTGTACTAGCTAGTTGGGGAGAAATATTCTTAAAAGGGGAAAGAAGCAAAAAAGGTTTGCTTAAACTATTAATTAAAGATATAAAAAGGAAAGTTCCCTACGATGTGTTAAAAATAGATAGGGGTTTATTTATATTCAAAGGAGATGTAGGAGAAATAATAAGAAAACTAAAGCTCGTTCCTGGAATAAATAAAATATACCCTGCATTAGAAGTAGAAAAAGATTTAGAATCAATAAAAAAATATGCTTTGGAATTGGCTAAAAGGCTACCAAGAAAAACTTTCAAAATAAAAGTTATTAGAGCAGATAAGAATTTTCCTTACAATAGTTTAGAGATAGCCAAAATTGTCGGTTCTTATATAGAAAAAAATAGTGATAAAAAAGTTAATCTAAAAAATCCTGACAATATAATAAGAATAAACATAAGAGATAAAGTTTATATTTATTATTCGGAAGAAAAAGGTCTAGGAGGTTTGCCCTATGGTAGTGAAGGCAAAGCTTTGTCTTTATTTTCTGGGGGGTTTGATTCCACTTTAACAGCTATATTTGCTATCAAAAGGGGGGTTATACCAATAATAGTTTATTTTAACCCTTTCGACGATTTTATAGAAAAAACTGTATATGAAGTTTATGAAAAAATAAAAGAATTCTCCCCAGATTCGATTTTTATTTCTATACCATTTAGCGAAGTTTATTACCAATTATTAATGAATGTGGAAGAAAAATACAGGCAAATCTTACTTAAGATAATAATGCATAAGACTGCTAAAGCTTTGGCAAAAAAATTAGGTTTAAAATCTATCTTTATTGGGGAATCTATTGGGCAAAAAAGTACTCAAACCCTAAAAAGCTTAGAAACTATTGATAGCTTAACCTTAGATAGCATAAGTGTATTTAGACCTATAGCGGGATTAGACAAAGAAGAAGTAATAGAGTATATAAGAGAATTGGGCTTATATGATTATGTTATTAAAGTTAAAGAGATGTGTGCATTAGGTAGGAAAACTGTTATAGAACCTAAAGAAGAGATAATAAAAAAATGGTTGGACAAAATTGACATAAATATAGATAGCTTAATAAAAGAAGCGAAAACTAATTTGCCTATAAAAAGTTATGAAGAGGAATTAGATTATTGCGAAAACCCCATATCTATTTGGAAATTTATTAGAACTAAGAAAGGAGATTGCATCTATTGTAAAGAGGGTACTTTAGCTTTAACCTTAAAGAAAGCTTTAAAAAAGAGGGGTATAGAAATTAAAGCAATGAAGAGTTTGCCGATTACTGATTAGTGAAGAAACCAGGCGCTGCAGATAGCCATTCTTTAAAATTAACTAAATCTCCATCATTTATAGTATATTTATTTCGCAAATTCGTAGTACAATAGATTCCTTTTCGGGAAAACTTTATCACTATTAAAGGTTTAGCTTCAAATTTTTTGCATAGCAATTCAATTTGCTCTAATTGCTCATCTTTTATATAAACATAATCTTTGTGAGTATATTTTACCTCTATAATATATAAGTCCTTTATTTTGGCTATTAAATCTGCCGCTGGATATCGAGAGGAGCCAGAGCCTGCTATCCTTAAGCAAGCAAAACCCTTTTCCCATATTAAAGATTGTATTTCTCTCTCAACATTGGATGAAATCTTTTTCATAATGCATAAGTTTTGCGGGTATTATTAAAGCATGTGGGGGAGGCGCATCTATTTCTTTGCCATAGACTATTTTTTCCCCAATAGATACTGCTATAGTGCAATATTTGTCTAAATTATATACTTTTATTGCAGTTTTGTAATCTAAAACGGGATCTGTATCTAACAAAATTAAAGTATGTAAATCATTTTTTAAATTTACCTCTATTTTACTTTCTATGTCGTATAACCCTTTAGATGGGTGGGGAATAGATATTATTCTACCAAACCTATATGGGCTTAGGCCCAAATTATATATATAATTCAAAACTGAAGGCGCATGTATTATATCTTTTATTAAATCTTTGAATTGATATATATGAGTAGTGGCGAACAAGGGATCCCCAATCGTTAATAAAGCAACATCTTCTTTTTTAGCAATTTCTTCTAATTGCTCTTCAACCAAAGCCCTATCGGCAAAAATTATTTTTTTGTCAATAATGTTCTCTAACCATTTTATGTAATCTTTGTAATAGCTATTTATGTAAACGGTATAGCTATCTAAATATATTTTATCCAAATTTTTTAACAATTCTATTGCTCTATATGATATATCGCCCTTTCTTATGCCCAAACCAATTAAGTATATCATTGTTCAATCAATTTCAACGCTTCCTCTAAAGAGGCATTGTCCGATAATATTTTTCCTCCATACAATACAACAATTCTTTTCGAGTATTTCGCTATATTTGGATCATGGGTTACCATAACTATAGTATGGCCTTTATCGTTTAGTTCTTTGAATAGGTTGACAATAGTTTTTGCTGTTTTTACATCTAAGCTCGCTGTGGGCTCGTCAGCTAAAATAATTGATGGGTTATTCATTAAAGCTCTCGCTATTGCCACTCTTTGTTGTTGTCCTCCGCTAAGTTGGTTGGGATAATGATTATAATAACCTTTTAGGCCTACCAAATCCAATAACTTTTTAGCTCTATCTTTATTTGGACTCCCAATAAATATTGATGGTAACAAAACATTTTCCAAAGCTGTTAATACAGGTATTAAATAGCTATGTTGAAAAACAAAACCTATTTCTTTCCCTCTAATGTAGGACAAAATATTATCATCATAAATATTAGTAACATCTTTGTTTTTTATTATTATTTTGCCTTTATCCGGTTTATCTAACAAACCCATTATATTTAATAGCGTGGTTTTTCCAGAACCACTCGGCCCCATTATAGAAACGAACTCTCCTTCATCTATATCTAAATTTATATTATCCAAAACTACCAAATCATTATAGGATTTTCTAATTCCTTCTAATTTAAGGACTTTCATTTAATAATTCTTCTAGAGCTTTTAGAGTAGCATTAACTTCATCAACATTATTGGTATTGGTAGTATTATTGTTATTAGTATTATTAACATTAGTTACATTATTGGTCTTTTCATTTGGTTGGTTTTGCATTAGCATATAGCTTCCTACTATAATTAAAGATACCCCCGCTAGAACTAATAAAATTATATCTTTTCCTACTTTCATTTTATTTAAACTCTAAGGCATTTAAAAATGGATGGTCTCCATTAGAGAACTAAAAGAATATTTAGAACAGGAAAGTAAAAGCAAAAAGCTAATCGAATTAGATCAAAATTTTTTATACGATTTAGTCTCAACGATTAAAACTATAAAAGAGGACATGTCTAAAGTTGATTTTGAAACCCAACAGGCTTTATCCAAAAAATATGGAGAAATAAGATCTTTAGCGCAAAAACTTTTCGTGAAAAGAATCAAAAAAATAATAGAAACTGCTTTATCTTCAGTAATAACAGAAACAAAAGTAGAGATTAATGGATTACCTGAAGAAAAACTTTTGTATAACGAATTATACGAAGTATTAAGCAAATATTGGAAAACAATAACCATGATACTAAATGGAGAAAAAGCAGAACAAATAGAGATGCCCGAAATAATCTATATAGATACTAATATAGAGAAATTCTATTGGGAGGATGGTAACTTCTATGGGCCTTTCGAAAAAGGAGATATTGCAATATTGGATAAAAATTTGGCTGAATATTTAGTTAAAAATTTTAAGAAGGTTAGCTATTTATAAAATCTGCCAAGCTTTTCTTTTCTCCCCCGAATATTTGTTTGATTCTTCTATCTAATAAGAATAAACTTTGTTTTGTGAATTTCTTTATTTTGTATTTCCTAGCTAAATAGAGAGAAGTAGGCAAATATTTCTTTATAGTCCCTTCGTGTACAGTAAATACTATATTGCCTCCACATTTTGGACATTTCCCACTTAATGGGACTCTATCGTATGTGGTGTCACATTTAGTGCATCTAAAGACTTGGCTACTAAACCCTCTTAGATTACCCTTTATATCTGGCATGAAATGTTTTTCTATAACTATTTCTGCAACAATATTTTCATCTACTGCCCTAATTCTTTCTGCCAATTTTAATTGCCATTCAGTTTTTTGTTGCATAGTTTTTAGCCTTTTGTATAGGCTAACCTTATTACCAAGCCTAATACTTTTTGTTGGATGGGTAAAGCCTATTGGTATTTTACTTATGTCTTCTTCTTTTAGAAAATCACCCAATGTTAGTATACCACATTGTTTTTTAACATCCTTTGCGGGAGAGCCCTTTAATGTTTCGTAATAGAATTCCAAAGGATAATTATAAACAATATCCATATCATGTACTTCATCGTCTACAGCTTTTAGCTCTAATTTTAATGTTAATACCAAAGGTGCATCCATTGTTCTTGCCCCTCTTTTGTCGGGCAAATATTCTCTAGAGAAATTGATTAACGCATCTAACCCAAGCATTACTGCGGTTTCGTCTCCATCGCAATTTCTTCTTTGGCCCGCATGCCATATCGGGTGGGCAATTATCCCTTGTATTGGGGTAAACCCTATTATTCTACCTACTACAGCTGCAGATGTATGGGGAGCAATACCAAAAACTATTTTTCCTATTAGGTCTTCGGCTTTTTCTATGTTATAATAAGGTTCTAAGTTGTATAACCTCTTTAATTCTTCGTCAACAAAGTTTGCTACTTTCTTAAATGCTTCTGCCGCATCTGTTCTTACTATTTTGTTTTTATTTAAACGGGATTTAACTAATATACCATAGGGTAATATTATATCTTGGGGTTTTAGTTGTAATATTTGATCTTCCCTTTCCAATGGGTTTCCATATATGTCATGTGTATAACCCAATTCTTTTAGTTTTTCTATTGTAACACCAATTAAATCTTTTGGCCTAAAATGTGTTAAGGGTATTTGAGTACCATCATATCTTATAGTGCCATCTTTGTTTACATAAACATCACTTACAGACCTTAAAAAGGCTTTTTCTAGCCTTTCAACTATATGGTCTTTATTTGATGTACCTCTAACTCCTTTAACTAATTTTGGTATATTAAATAGTTTTAACTTTTGAACAGCTCTATCTACATAATGCTTTATGTTTAGTTTTATTAGACTATATCTTTTAGGCTCTCTACAATTATTTTTAGAATGTGTTACGGCCTCTGCCCATAGATGGGAAGCTATTTCTTCTTCAACTTTTTTCCAATCCTTATATTGTTTGAATAGAGAGGTTTTTAGTCTATTTATTATTTCTTTGCAAACATAAACCTCTTTAGTTTTATTGCCACAAACTTCACATTTTCTATAAATAGTATAGCGCTTACAATGATTACAATAATACAAAGCAAATTCTGCTTTAACATAGCCTTTGTTATAGGCTTCTATAACATTACGCATTTTTCCACCTTCTTCTCCAACAGGGAATAGCCCATGGGGCCTACCAGTCATTTCTCTCATTTTAGCTTTTTCTGGTCTTCCCGCTCTAAACCCTACATATACTCCGGCAACATCCCTTATCTCTATTGGGGATAACCTATTAACCAAATCTAAAGCGTCTATAGCATTATCGAATTCTTTTTTTGCCTTTTCTAAATTTAGATTATCTAATTGGTATAACAAAGATTTTGTCATACTTTCGTTTATATAAAAGTACTCTCCTTCCCTAAAATGTTCAATAAACAGTTTCTCTAATATTGCTTTTAGCTCTTTTTGCGATTCATGGAAATATATTTTGTTATTTTGAATTTTAGCTTTCCTAAGCTCTTCTATTAATTTTATTAGCTCTTCTTTTGTTATATGAACCCAGAATGGAGTATACTCTGGATGTAATGGAATTCCAAGCTTTTCACTAATAGTTATTGCTTCATCAATAGTTGGTTTCCTAGAGAATGGTTTCCTAATTATTTCTTCTAATCTATCTTTGGGAATTCCTAAATATTGAGACAAATTTTCCAACCCTTCTATTTTGAATAGTTTTCTTGGCTTCATTACATCGAATTCTATTTTATAATCGGTTTTTTTCATTGCTGCCCTATCAAACTCTTGTATCCACCATTCTTCAACATAAGGGGAAGGCACTAGATTAGCTTTTTCATTTAACCAATCTCCAAAAGCTGTTAAAATATCGCCTAAAAATAGTATTTCTTCAACATCATTTGCTATTTTTATTGCTTCGACAACAGAATGAACTTTTTTTACTGTGCCATCTTTTAGTTTAACTATTGGGGGATGCAAAGAAGTTACAGGAGTAACTATTGTTGATTTTTTAGGCCTTTCCCCACGCATTTGTGTGCCTATAGCTAAAAATCCATAGGTTAAAAACATAGTCGCAGGGTGTATGCCAGAGGTAGCAAAACCTGTAGCGAAAGATCTACCATACCTTAATCTAAACCCTCCAATGGCCATAGGCAAAGAAAATATTGGTCTCCCTGCGGTTATTTCTTGTAAGTATTTACCTGCAGGAGTGGGATATTTAACTGTTATTTCTTCTTTTTTTATTTCATCTAAAAACAAAGTTATTTTTCTTTTTATTTCTTTACCTTCTATTTCACCTCCAGACTCTGCAGCTAATTTGGCTTGTATCTCTTTTTGCAATTTTAAATATTCTCCCAAAAATTCCCAATGTTCTAAACCGAATTCTTTACCCCACTCGGTTATTTTACCATAGATCTTTTTGGCTTTTTGCGCTATACCCTCAGCAATAACTAAACACATCCCTCCCCTAATTCTATTAGTTTCTACCCTTTCTAGATTTTTGTAGGAAGGTACTTCTTTATCAGAAGTAGGGTCTCCATTAATTTCCACAGGTATATGTTTTACTAAGAACTCTATTTCTTCGTCTGATGGTTTGTATTGCAATCTCGCAACTTTGTTATGGTAAGAATCGATTTCTATTTTATAGCGCTCTATTTCCTCTTTTGTTGGGTCATATTCATATAAACCGGCTTTTTTTCTAGCATAATCAGCAAATAAAACACTAACTGCTGCCGCAGTACCACCAGCCCCCCTTATGGGGCCAGCATAGTATAAAGCCAAATAAGGTTTTCCATCTTTTCTCTTTTTTATCCTAAGCTCTACTAACCCCTCCAAAGGAGCTGAGACAACTCCCATAGTTATATAACCTAAGGCTAATCTTACTCCTAAGTCAATTCTTTTTAGTATATCATCATAAGGAATTAGCTTTCCTTCTAATGCGTAATCTATTAATTTTAAACCAACACGCCAATCCAAAAAGCCATACTGTTTTTCTAATTCTAATATTAGTTCGGCTGTCTTTTTTACATCTAATTGTTCATGGATAGCACTAATTAAATGGGCTACCCTTTCCCCCATGTTATTAGCTAATGGTATTTCTACAATGTCCTTTGGATCATATCCTTGTGCTCTAGCTTTTTCAGCAATTTCATATAGTTTTTCTAATTCCTTAGCTAGTATATCATAATACACCAATTAATGGATGGAAAACCTATTAAATGCTAAAACGGCAAAGGCTTTTTAAAATATAACACGGACAATTAAAGCATTTAAATAATGGTGTTACTACTTTTATTGCAATGAAGGTATACAGAACCGGTAAGATAAACCTATTCAAAACAGCAGAACAAGTAGGTAAAGACAAAATATATGAAACAAATCTAACATCAGGGGATATAATTTTGAATCTAGGGAACAAACCAGATTTAATAGAGAAGCTATTACCTATTGAAAAGTTAAATGAGCCAATTGGGTCTGTATTTGTTGTATATGAAGGAAATACTGATTTAGCAGAGAATATTTACAATTATTTATCTAACAAAAAACAAATTGGGTCTGCTATTTTTGTTTATAACAAACCAAAGAAAGTTGGCCAATATATGACAATGAAAGAGCTAATACCCGCGAAAATATACAATAAAGAAGCTGTGGAGGAAGGAGAACAACCATTTATACATACTTTAAATAAAGAGCCATCGTTAAGCGATTTCTATAATTCTAATCTAAGACCTGGCAAAAAAATTATGGAATCTCTAATGTATATGCATGGAAAAGAAGGAGATGCATCAAAATCTTATGGTTTGTCTAGTAAATTGGGCCAATATTTAATAGCTCCAAAGTTTTTGCCTAAAGCAGTTTTAGTCAATTTAGAAGATATATATGATATTAAGGATTTTGCCAACAAAAAGTTCGACGAAATATCTAATATGTTAAATAGCAAATATTTAGTAATAAAACCGGCCTTTGGTCAAGAATCTGGGGGTTATTCTGTTGGAGTGGCTAAAAACAAAAATAGGTTTGCTAAGGCATTAGAAAGTTTTGTGTTATATGCACAAGAAAACGATTTGCCTCCAATAGCTTTGGTGCAAGCTTATATGGAACCACTATTTGCTAAGAAAGATGATAAATTTGTTAGTTTCTTTATTAGGGTACATCCCGGAGAAGAATGTTCTTTGGTTAGTGCTAAAATTTCTGCTTACGGAACATCGCCCAAAAAAATAATAAAGGGACATCTCGATAATAGAAAAGAATTTGATCTAAGTAGCGGTGCTACAGCATTTCAATCTTTTTGCCTATATAATGATGGGAGAGTAGAAGAGCTATTTAGGGGTAGCAAAAAAGGAATTGAAACTATAGATTTAAAGGATAGTATTGTAATATATGAAGGCAGAGAAATGAAATTCGAAGACTTTTTAAAAGAAATAGAGCCACATTCAGTAAACATAGTACAAGAAATGGAGAATAACATTAATAACATAAAACTAAGCGCGTTGGATATATTAAAAAATATTAGATCTAAACTAAAGGGGCAACAAATTGTTTCTGTAGATAAATTTATAAAATAGTATAGAACAAATTTTTTATGGATCTAAAGGAATATGTATTAAAAGGGTTTTTTTACCCGGCTTCCGAAATTTATAATAGTATAGCCGGTTTTTATGATTATGGTTATTTGGGCACACTATTAAAAAACAATTTTATTAATGAATGGAAAAACTATTTTCTTAGATTGCATCCTAACTTTTGGGAAGTAGATCCCGCAATAGTGATGCCTAAAGAAGTGTTTATCGCGAGTGGGCATTTAGAGAATTTTAATGACCCGATTGTTGAATGTAAAAATGGCCATAGATTTAGAGCAGACCATCTAATAGAGGAAAAGCTAAACATAAAAGCGGAAGGTCTGTCTTTATCAGAAATGGAAGAGCTATTAAAAAATGTTAGATGCCCTATATGTAATGCACCATTAGGAAAAGTAAAATGGTTCAATTTGATGTTTCCCATTTATATTGGGCCCGATTCCCAAGAGGCATTGAACCTATTAAAAAACCTAAAAGAAAATGTGAGCGAACAATATATAAAAGATATTATCGAAAGAGTTAAAAAAATGGTTGAAAATGAAGCTTATTTAAGGCCAGAAACGGCCCAAGGCCCATATGTTATGTTTAAAAGAGAATTCATTTTACATAGACAAAAGCTTCCTTTGGGTTTAGCAGTAGTAGGAAAAGCTTTTAGGAATGAAATTAGTCCTAGGCAATTATTATTAAGATTGAGAGAGTTCACACAAGCAGAGTTACAAATATTTTTTGATCCTGAAGATAATGAATTCGATATAAATGAAGTAAAAGATGTAGAATTAAACTTTTTAGACAAAGAAGGGAATTACAAAAGAATTAAAGTAAAAGATTTGCCATTCCCAGAGTTTTATGCTTATTTTGTAGGGAAAGTAAAGCAATTCTATGAAAGATTGGGAATCCCCGAAGAAAGGCTTAGGTTTAGAGAGTTAAGCGAAAAAGAAAAAGCATTTTATAATAAATACCATGTTGATATAGAAATAAATTTCCCAACCTATGGATGGAAAGAAGTTGGTGGTATCCATTATAGAACAGACCATGATTTGTCGGGCCATATGAAAGTTTCTGGCAAAGACCTAACTGTGCAAAAAGACAATAAAAAGTTTATCCCCCATGTTTTAGAATTATCTTTTGGTGTTGATAGGAATGTATTAGCTCTAATAGATTTGTTCTTAACTGAAGAAGAGTACGAAATAGAGAGGGATAATCAAAAAGTTAAGGAAAAAAGAGTTGTACTAAAGATACCAAAACATCTAGCCCCAATAAAAGTGGCAGTATTCCCATTATTGAAAAAACCAGAACTAATAGAGAAGGCCAAAGAAGTATATAATATGCTAAAAAACTATTTCTACCCAATAATTTATGATGAACAAGGCTCTATAGGGAGAAGGTACAGAAGGGTAGACGAAATTGGGGTACCTTATGCAATAACAATAGATTACCAAACTTTAGAGGACAATACCGTAACAATTAGAGATAGAGATACGATGAAACAAGTTAGAGTAAAAATAGAAGACTTGCCCAATCAGCTAACCCTCTCGTCATCATAATTCAGGCTGGATCACCTTCATCATTTTAAATTATTGTTTACCTAATTTATATGTGGCCCTTTAAGAAAAAGAAAGAGGAAAAAGAAATAGACAATCTAAAAGCCATGGGGTTAGATGATGAAACTTTAAACAAAGCAATGGAAAAACTAAAAGAACTTAGCGACAATAAGATATGTTTTATATGTGGAAACCCCGTAGGGGAAAATGATTACGAAACTTTAGAAGTTTTAGGCACAACCCTATATATGCATAAAAAATGTAAAAAGAAATTACAAAAACAGTTATTAAAACTAATGAGGAGTGGGCAATTAAATAAAATATTAGAGCAATATGCCCAGCTATTAAAGAACATGGATAGCTTTGAATTCAAAGCGAAGTTTGAAAAATGAAGCTTAACACATTAAAGAATTTATTACCCATTATATTTTTCTTTCTAGGGTATTTTTTCGCAAAATCCTTTGATAAATCTATAGAAATAAACGAAAGCAAACTAATTGAAGTACCAGCGGTAGCTATTGCTGATGGAGGGGGAGTATTAACTAAAATCCAAATTACTGCTAAACCAGGAAAAGGGCATATATATTTAGATATAAAGCCCTTTTCCGAACCAACAACACAACAAAGCTTTTATAATGCTGTTAAAGCCGCTTACTTTGTAACAAAATCCAACAAAAAATATGATTTTACAATATCGGTTAAAGCTAATACTTCTTTAATTGGGGGGCCCTCAGCAGGTTTGGCAGTAGCTTTAGGGGTAAGTGCATTGCTATTGGACAAAAAACTAAAAAATTGTGTTGCCACAGGAGTAGTAGATAGTTATGGTAATGTTTACCCTGTTGGGGGTATAATAGAAAAAGCCAAAGCAGTTATGCAAAAATACAATTGCTTTATAATACCGTGGCAAAACAGATATTATACTGTTTATTTGTATAAAGAGAAGTGCCACACAATATTAGGGATAAAAACTTGTACAATGGTATTAGAGCCAAAGCAAATAGATTTGGTCCAATATTTTAAACAATTTAATTTCACTATAATACCTGTTAAAAATCTAAGAGAAGCAATAAATTATGCGATTGAATAATTTATTTCTTTTAATGCTTTTTCTCTTCCCATCTTATAGGCATAAAATGTTAATACTATTCCAATAAAAGCAGCTAAGGCTAATACTATTAACGCTTGGTTTTTGTTTTCTTCTTCGCTTTCGTTCCAGGTTTCTGTTAAAGCGGGGAAAGCTTGTATGTATTGTATTAGGTTAAACAAAGACGCTATAGTGTTATATATCGCCACTCCAATATCTATAGCTTTTTTAGTTACTGATGCTTGCACTATGGATTGTATAGTAATAACTATACCAGTGAATACTATTAAACCTCCAAAAACTAAATTGTTTAGCGACAATAAAGCGATTAGCGCTTTATAGCTAATATAATGCAAATACATTAATATATATCCTAATATTATTGCTGTACCATATGTTGCGCCAGCAAATGCTAAGACTAAAGCAAACTGGTTCGCTATACTGAATAGGGTTATCTTCCAATCGTTAGAAAACTCTAATTTTCTTAGCAATACACTATTATACCCTGAAGCGTAAGCGTTCCAAATAGATAAAACTATATCTAATATTGCTATTAATATCTCGATCATCTTCGGAATTCTCCTACTAATATTGAAAGGTATGCCAATAGTACCCCAGCGAAGAATCCTAGATAATCTAACTTATTAGTAAAATCTAAGCCAAATTGCTTTAATGTATAAACTATTGCATTATGTGCATAAGGTATATTGTTAAAAACTAACCCTACAAAAGCAAAAGCTACTCCCATAAACAATGGATACAATACTAAAACCAAAAAAACGAATGCTAATGCTAATGTTACCAACCCAAACTCTTCGAATTTGGTTAATGCTTCTTCGAATTTTTTCTTCATCATACATAATAATAAAAAACCCTTTTATAAAATAACATCAAATTAATTAATGCCAACCAAATTTTATTTAACAGACCACGCGGATGGGGGAGTGATAGTAAAGTTCTTTAAAGATAGGGAATCAGTAAAAAGCTATGCTAATGTTGATGAAGATTTCTTTAAAAGAGATAATGCTATTTTTGTAAAAAAAGATAGAGATTATCTAATAGTTTATGTAAAAGACGAATGGAAAGCCTATTTCTTAGCAGGAAGATATATAAAAAATAGTCCGTTCAAAGAATTTATAATAGATTTAAGAGAAATAGAGAGCAAAGATAAAGCCATTATTGGGATTCTTTCTACATCTTATATATTTGATAGATACAAAAGCGAAAAGCAAGAGAAAATAATAAAATTTATTTGCGATGACAAAGAGAAGGTAAAAGAATATATCACATTAATGGAAGCACAATATTTAGCTAGGGATTTAGCTAACGAACCCCCAAATGTATTAAATCCTGAAACATATGAAAAGAAAATAATCGAGATATTTAAGGGATTGCCTGTAAATATAAAAGTATTACATTACGACGATTTAATAAGAGAAGGGTTAAACTTATTGGTTTATGTAGGCAAAGGCAGTATATACAAACCAAGGTTAGTTATTTTAGAATACAATTTAAAGGACAACCCTATTGTTTTAGTTGGGAAAGCAATAACCTTTGATACAGGAGGTTATTCGTTGAAGCCCACAGATTATATGTATAATATGCATGGAGACATGTCCGGTTCTGCCGCAGTAATTGGGGCGCTATATGCAATAGCTAAAAACAAAAAAGATATTCCAATAGTTGCGTTAATACCTATAGCAGAAAATGTTATTTCAGGAGAATCCTATAAAGTTAATGACATAATAAAGGCTTATAATGGGAAAACTGTTGAAGTAACTAATACCGACGCAGAAGGAAGATTAACATTGGCAGATGCAATTGCTTATAGTGCAAAATATAATCCAAAAGCCATAATAGAGGTTTCAACATTAACAGGAGGACAAATAATCGCTTTGGGCCACGAAATCGCCGCAGCGATGGGGGAAAAAGATTTAGTAAATAAAGCAATTGAAGCGGGAAAGGAAGTCTACGAATTGGTATGGGAATTACCTTTATATGAAGGTTATAGAGAATTATTAAAAAGTGCTGTAGCAGATATTAAGAATGCTAATGGGAGAGAAGCGCATGCAATCCAGGGAGGGCTATTTTTGAAAGAGTTTAGCCCTATAGAAAAATTCCTACATTTAGATATCGCTGGGCCAGCGATAGCTAATAGGGCAATACCAAGCGCATACAAAGGATTAACGGGGTTTGGGGTTAGGTTATTATATAAATTGGTTCAAAAGCTATAATCTGTCCCTGCCAGGGGTCATCATTTTTCAGAGCTTAAAGCCTTCTTCATTATTTCTAATACTTTTTTGCCTATTTCGGGGGTGTAATCTTTTTCTAATATAGCCCTTACTTCATCGTTTGTTTTTGGCATAGTATTTACAATCATTATCGCTTTTTCCAACTCTATGCCTAAATCAACCAATTGCTTTAATATTTCGTCACTATTCTTTATAAAACCGATTTTTTCCAAATACTTTTTCGTTCTTTCTGCTCTATAAGATAATTGTTTTTGTTTAGCCAATATTTGATAGGCTTTTTCATTAGTGATTGGTTCTTCTTTGATAATTTCCATTAAACTACAAAACAACAATATTTAAAGTTATTATGGGATAAAGCCCAATGTCTATGATAGATAGCGCTTTGGGCTATGTGTTAGGAGTATTGCTCGCCTCTGTTACAGTTATGGTTTTTCTTAGACCCCATATAAAGAATTTTGCTAAAGAGATAATAAAAGAATCTATAGCTGAAGCACTAAAGGAAAGCCTTTTAAATGAGCCACATAAAACTAACAGTGCCAACAATAATAGAGAAAATAGAAAGAATAAATAGATTGTTTTATTCTATGATTAAGCAGGCCCACATGGATTATAAAGCGATTATAGAACAAGCATATAGAGAAGGAGAACAATTATATAAAAGAATTATAGAACAAGCGAAAGCTGAAGCGATCAAATGATAGAGCCTCTATATAAGTTTAAACTCTATTTCCCGATAACAAAAGCGTTTGCTATAACAAAAATATTATATAATTGGGGGAAAGCCCATCTAATATTATCGAAGAAAAAATCCCTTAATATAGAATATAGGGAAGAAATAGAAAAAGAACTGGCCAAGGTTTATTGGGCCTTAGATTTAATAAATAAGCTTAATTTGATATCTATTTGGGATTTGGTTTTTACTAAGAAAAAGCGCTATACTAAAGAGGAAGCGAGAGCTTATTTTTATTCTATTTTACCCAAATTAGAAAAACTAGCTGACCAATATGAAAAGCAAATTTTGGCTAAATTGGAAAACAAAAAATACAAGATAGAAAAAATAAAAATTGACTGGCAAAAGATTTTGGCTTATAAGGAATATTTGGAAAACAAATTAGAGTATTTGAACGCAATAGAATACTCTTTCAAAAAAGGAGTAATATTAATGGTTAGAGGTTATATACCAAAGAGATCTTTAAACGAATTAGTTGATCTATTAAAAGATAAACCCGTAATTTTAGAGATAAAAGAAGCCAAAGAAGGCCCCACTTTATTAAATAACCCCCCAATAGTTAGAGATTTCGAATATTTAATAGAGCTATTCTCTATACCAAATTATAAAGAAAAAGACCCTACCTTGTATATAGCTTTGTTTTTCCCTATATTCTATGCAATAACATTTGCAGACATGGGATATGGGTTATTATCATTAGTATTTACCTTATTATTAAAAAGGTATTTCGACAACACAAATAACAAAAAGCTATTTACTATCCTATTGGTTAGCTCTTTAATATCTATTTTTGTTGGTTTTGTTTTTGGAAGCTTATTTACTTATCCTATATCCAATGGGCTAAACATACAAGATCCCCTAATTCTTTTGGGATTACCTATAGCTATAGGAGTAATACATTTAACTATCGCTTCTATTTTAGGAAAAAAAGTTTTTGAACTTATAGCAATTCCTTTGATAGGGTATATAACTATATGCTTACTATTAAAAATGCCCATAAATAATATAATTGTATACGCGTTCGCCCCATTGATAATTTATAGTATATGGAAAAACAGATTGCAATTTTATTCTCCATTTTTAGAATTACTATCGAAATTGCTTAGCTATATTAGATTAACAGCATTGGCATTAGCCACAAATATATTGCAAATAGCCCTAACATCTATATTCCCTAACCCAATAAAAATTGTTGCTATACCCTTTATAATATTGTTTAATTTTATCTTATCTATTCTAAGTGGGTTTATACATTCTTTAAGATTGCATTATGTAGAGGCATTTAGTTTGTTTTTCCAGGGCAATGGTATAAAATATAAACCATTCCGTCCTAAGAAAGAATGGTTGAAATAGAGAATTTAACTAACTATATAAAACAAAAATACAAAGTAAATGATAGAGTAGCAAAAAATTTGGCCCAATATATGTTAGAGCAATATAAATATTTGCTTATCCCAAAGAGAGACGAACTATTAATAGAGGTATATCCCCATAATGACATAGAAGAATACATTTTTCATACTGTTTTAGGAAGAAAAGCAAACGATGCTTTGTCTAGAGCTTTCGCTTATTTAATTAGTAAAGAAAAGCGAACTAATGTAAGAACAGTTGTATCGGATTATGGTTTTTCTATAATAGTGCCAAAAGAGAAAGCATTAAAAAAAGTAGAGTTGTTAGGTTTATTATCAATAAAAGAAGATAAATTCGAAGAAATATTAAGAGAAGCCATTAAAAATAGCGAGATGTTTAAGAGGGTGTTTAGACATGTGGCAAATACAGGGTTAATGATACTAAAAAAATACATGGGAAAAGAAATACCAATATCGAGGCAACAAATTAATGCAGAATCGTTATTGAATTTCCTTTTAGAGCATTACCCAGATTTTCCTTTATTGAAAGAAACATATAGAACAATTCTAGAGGATAAAATGGATATATTCCATGCTAAAGAATTTATGAGAAAAGTTAAAAAAATGAAAATATATATAAAAGAAGTGGAAATGCCTTCTCCATTTGCATGGCATTTAGAAGTATGGGGCCAAAGTGATATAATATTTATGCAAGATAAAAAAGAGATGATTAAGAGATTGCATAAGAAGTTATTAAGAAAAATAAAGGAGTAGCCCCGCCCGGATTCGAACCGGGGTCACGGGGACCAAATTCGGGCCCCGTGGCTGCCCAGAACCTTATAAATAATTGGTTTAAAAATTTTCATGTTGAAATTTATCGCTTTATTGATAGTTAGCTATATTATGGAATTGCTTGCCCAATCTATAAATATCGGTTTAAACCTAACTATAAATGATATAGTTGTATTGTCGATAATTATAATAATTGAAACCGTATTATTGATATGGGCTATAGAATTAGCGCGTTCCATAATTGTTGGTTATTCTATAAAAGAATCGATAGAGAGAACTAAAAAGGTATTGCCTGTTTTAATAAAATACCATTCAGCTTTCAAAATATTAAACATATCTTTATTATTGCTATCGCTCTATTTGTTTAACCAAATAATGAAAAACCCGATGAATATGGTTTTGTTGTTATCAACAATTACATTACTTATATTCCAATTGCTTTTGCTATTATTGACAATATATCCAACATATAAAGCATTGCATAACGAAACTAATACAAAAAAACTTATAGCATATACATTTTCTTTGCCATCAATGTTATTCTCATTTGTTTTGGTTTTATTGTTTATTCCTATCCTTTTTATACCTTTTAAGTTTATATATTTATCAGTTTTGTTTATAATTAGTTGGTTTGTGTATTATTTTTCGAAAAATTTAGAAAAAATCTATTGTTGAAGTTGCAACCTCGCTTGTAATTCTTTAATTAGCAACCCCATTTGATGTTGTTTGGTTGCTAAATCGTTTAAAATCAAATTTAAAGTAGCTTTCGTTGGTATCAAAGATTTCAAAGCTTTAATTTCTTTTCTAAGTTGGTTTACTTTTTCTTTATCAACGCATTTGGATAATTCTTTCTCTATATCTCTTAATAATTGATCTGGGCCTTCCGGATATAGTATTTCTATTGTCGCTGGAGGGTAATCTAAAACGAATTGAAATACTCTAAACAAATCTTCGAATTCCATTATTAATATTGCTACAGAAGAATACAAGTTATTTCCTTGGGGTTCTGGCTCTAATATTTTATAATCAATAACTTTTGCTCCTTCGTATTGCTTTATTCTTTCAACCAAATCTTTTAAAAAAGAAACAACATTTTCTTTTGGAGCACCCAAAGCGTCATAAAAAACCTGGGCTTTTATCATTGCTTTTTTAATTATATCGCTTTAAAATTCTGTGATACCTCTAAAAGAGGCATACAAATATAAAGAATTAGTAGGAAACAAAGCTTATTATTTATCGTTAGTTAAACAAAAATTTTTAACTCCAAATGGGTTTGTGGTAACTTTAGAGGATAATGATTATACCATAGAAAAAGCCCTAAACCAATATAATTATAGATTTTACTCAATTAGGTCTTCTTCTTTTGATGAAGATACAAAAGAAAAAGCCAATGCTGGTAAATATGAATCCTATATAAGAGTGCCAAAAAGGAAAGCGTTGTTTTATATTAAGAAAATACAAGAAAAGGGAATACCTGTTTTAGTTACCAAATATATAAAAGCCCAATACCATGGAGTAGGATTTGTATATAATAAAACAATAATAGAATTAAGCAAGAGGTTTGCCACAGAAGAAAGCGATGTTATATACATTGATGGGAAAAGAATCTATAAAAATTTAGATTTATTTAATAAAAAGGTTGACAGCTTATTAGATAGAATAAAGAACAAAATTAATGAAATTAGAAAATATATGGGTTTTGACATTGATATAGAGTTCGCATATAATAAGAGATTATACGTTTTACAAGTTAGGCCCATAACTAAAACTATCCCAGAAAACCCTAACATTATAGTTATTAGCCCTGGCATAATGGAAGGCCCTGTAAAATACATAAAAAGCGAAAAAGATAAAATAGAGGGTATTATATATGTGAATAGGCTATACTATTGGCTCTCCAAATATTTAGACAAAATAAAAGGTATAATAGTAAAAGAGCCAACATTTCTATCGCATTTAGCGATAAATTTAAGAGAAAACAATATTCCATGTGTAGCATTGGATTTTGTTCCCAAGTATGTTAGAATAAATACTTATAAAGGCATATTTGAATATGAAAAGTGATAAAGAAGAAAACATTACCTAATGTTGGAGAATATATAGTTGCAAAAATAATCAAAATAGACCCAGCCGCAGCTATAGCAGAGCCATTAGAATATGAAGCAGATGCTATTTTGCCATTTAACGAAGTTGCTAGGGGGAGAATAAAAGACATAAAAGATCATGTTAGGGTTGGTCAAATAGTTGTAGGCAAAGTAATTAGAGTTGATCCTTTATCAAAAACTATTTATTTTAGCTTAAGAAAGGCCCACCCCCAAGAAGTAAAGAGAAAGCTATCCGAATTTAGAATGGAACAAGCAGCTAACAAAATTTTAGAGTTATTAGCCAATAAATTAAATGAAGATTACGAAGCAATAAGAAAGAAAGTCGCAGAGCCCATATTAAAAAAAGAGGTTTCTTTATACAAAGCTTTTTTAGAAATAGCTAAAAACCCGGAATTGTTAAAAAAATATAGAATTCCTAAAAAATATGCCGAACCGTTATTGGAAATAATAAAAGAAAGAATAAAACCAAAAAAATATGAAATAAAAGCTTTAATCGAATTATATACAATAGAAACCGATGGCATTAATAGGATTAGAAAAATTTTTGAAGAAATAGAGAATTTAGGATTCGAAGCCAAATACCAAGGGTCTGGTAAATATTATATTAGAATAGAAGGCGAAGACCCAAAGGAATTGGAAAGAAAATTAAAAACTATAAACGACATAATAGAAAAATATATAGGCAATGGGGAATATGCCATTACGAGGATTGAATAGATCTTTAGAAGTCCTATTCGAAGCGGTATTATTAGGTATATTCCTAGCTACTAGTGCTTTCGTTATAAACAAAGCTGTAAAATTTGGGGAAAAACCTTCAAATGTAATAGATTTTTTAGTTAGTTGGTATAATAGCGAAAAAACTTGTGAAGACTTAAATAGTATTAGAAAGTTTTTATCCACAGTTTGTATAAAAGATGGTTATTTTATATTAAAAAATAACCCAACTGAGGATTGTTCAACAATAGCTAAAGAAAACCACATTTCTATAAAAATAGGGGATAGAACTACACTAGTATCGGAAATACTCAATTCTAAAGTGTTGGTTAGTGAACAAACGGGAAGTTTACATGATTTATATGTAACATATTGTTCTCCTATTTTAATAACTCCTCGCTATAGTAATATATTATATTTTGAAGTTGATGCATTAGGCGAAATAGACAAATTATTAGACAATATAAAAAAAGTTACAGTGGAAGTTAGTAGAATAATCTGGAATTGTGATTTTAAAGATATAGATAGCGATAATAAAAAAGAAATCGTATGCGATTTAAATAGCATACCGGAAACAGCATTAAAACCAGGTAATTATGAATTTGTATTCAATTTTAATACTGTTTTAGTTAGAAAAACCTATATAATTGATGGAGAGTATGATGAAAATGGAAATGGTTATATTTATATTGGAAAGGCCAAAATAGATGCCCAATTAGTTAAAAAAACCCCTAATGGTTATATTAAAGCAGATGTATGCGAAGCAGATGCGTTGCAAAAAGGAAAACTAATTTTGGAAAATCCCCTTTATAAGGGAGAATCCGTAGAAGGAATACCAACTAAATGTTTTGTCAAAATAAACCCATTATTTAAGGAAAAAGCTGTTGGCAAATATATAGGCAATTATTTTATAGAAACAGAAAAAGGAGATCTAACTTATTTAGAAAGGGAAACTTACTATTATGGAAAAGGCCTAGAAGTCAAATGTTTCGCAAAAGATGGATTACACATAAGAAAGATTAATTCCAACATATTATCGAAAATTGGGAAAAGGTTATGTAGCATATATAAGCAAATTGAAGGTTTTACCATATGTACTCCAGAAGGTAAGCCCGGTAAAAGAATAGAAGCATATGATATTTGCGGAGAATTCGAAACAGATTTTAAAATATTGATTAACAAAGAAGAAAATATTAAACTAAAAATAGAGCCAACAAAAAAAGAGTATAATAATATGGAGATTTTTGTAAATGGCGAAAAATGTGATAAAGAGGTTAATTATTATATATGCGAAACAAACAAAGATAACATAAAAATTGAAGCAAGATATGACAATTACTATATAGGGTGGGCCCAACTAAATATTAAAGGGAAGGGTAGCGCTTATATAGAATTAAATAGTGGAGAAGCAAAAAATATTGAACTTGCTCCCCCTAGTATAGATGTAGAAAAGCTTGCTAATAAGGTTATCATAAAAATAACTGCAGACAAAGAAATTAAAACTGTTTGCAAAAAAATAAACTATATTAATATATATTTTAGCAGTTGTGAGGGGAAAATATGTTTAGTAATAGAATACCCTTGCGGTGCGAAATTAGATATAAAAGACAATACTGTTATAATAACAATTGATTATGAAAAAATAAAAGAGATAAAGAGAGATGGAAAAACCTTTATGTTTATTAAAAAACCACAGTATGGATTAAAGATATATAGGGACAAATATTACCTTTGCGATGGAGTTTTAAAAGAAAATCATATAGAAGCAAATTGCTCTTTTGATGATAGAATAGAAGAAATTGATTTATGGTACAAGGTACAATTAAAGGCTTACTATTATATAAATAATAAAACATTGGAAGTTTTACCTTATATAGCTATTTACAATAAGGGCAAACCTTTAGAGTTATTGCCATCTAAATTTGATAAAGAAGAATTCTACAAGGCTTTCGAGAAAGAACTAAAAAGAGAAGCGGTAAACTTATTAAAAAACCCTTACAAATTAATAACATTGAATTTTTTCATATTAGATGATGGCAAATCTATATGGCTTAACAATACTGTAATAGCTATAGCTTATGCGTGCAAATGGAGAGAAAACAAATTTGTGTGTCCTATGGATTGGAATGAGAATAACAAATTAGACAGAGATGAAAAAAGAATTATACCTTTACACATTATCTCTGAAATAGATAATATAAAGCCCATAGATTACGATTTTGTTTTTAGCGTATATTCTCGGGGGTTAACGGATAGTCCCGAATATGTGTTAGATACAATAAAAATATCTTTTATCCCAGCATTAAAAGAAATAGATACTCCTAAAGGATATAGGCTGAAGTATGGGTTGAAAAAAATATGGGTAGACGAAAAACCTAATGTTCATATTATAAATAATTATGATATAGTTTATTTCCCCCGAAGAACAGCTTTAGTCATAAGTAGGAACAAAGTTTATGGAGTAATAGAAAGCTGGCCCCACGCTATAGTTAATAACTATTTTCCTGTATGGGGAGGGGATAAACTAGAACTAAGAAAGTTCCCAGAAAAAACTTTCTTTAAAGAATACGAAGACAAAGGCTGGTTCTCTAGTACTACCTATACTTACTATACTGGCGATTGGATTGGTTTATTTTTTAAAACTAATAAGGATTCATATCTTGTAAAAGATGTCTATGGTTATTTGTTTCTAGTAGACAAAAATAATAATGTTCTAGCTATAGTATTTACTCCCAGTAATAATATGGATGGCAATGACATAGATAGAAAAATCCTAGTTAATGGCGATCCCCTATTTGGGAATAAACATATCATATTATTCCACATAGATACAATAATAGTGCCCTTAGTTTATGATAAATATTCCTTTCCTATCGAAGTTAATTCAACCTTTTTAGATTATCTTAACTACGCTTTAAGAAAGTTAGCCTATGAATATGTGTACAAAAGAGCTAAAGATATTATAGGTTATCCCCAATTGGTAACAATGTTTTATCCTTATATAACATTAAAACCGCATAGCTATACATTTAATAATGAAGATACAAAAAAGATACTAGATAACCTAAAAGAAGAGCTAAAGGTTTTCAATGTTATTTATAAATTGTCTGACAAACAAAAATAATGAAACCTGTTAGAGATTTAAATGTAAATAAAAACACAACAATAGAAGAATTGATAAAACAGTTTTCTTCCATTGGAGGATTCCAAGCACAAGAACTGTATAGAGGTTACGAAATATTAAAAGAGATGTTTGATAATGCCGAATACAAAATATTAAGTTTTCCTGCCGACATTATTGCAACAGGGATTAGAGGGATAATAAAAGAGTTAATAAAAAGAAAAATGTTCGATTTAGTTATAACTACTTGTGGTACATTAGACCATGACTTAGCGAGGTTGGAAAAAGATTATTATTTAGGATACTTTGAAGCGGACGATATAGAGTTGAGAGAGAAAAACATATTTAGATTGGGAAACATTTTTATTCCTGAGGAAAACTATGGTCTGGCAATAGAGAATATACTAAAAAAAGCTTTACCTTATATTTATAATAAAAAGAAAGAGTTATCCACATATGAATTTGTATGGCTTTTAGGGGAATATTTAGAAAACCATCCCAAAAAAGAAGAATCTATTATTTATTGGGCTTACAAAAATAGAATTCCTATAATAATACCTGGCATAACCGATGGAGCAGTTGGTACCCAAATTTTATTGTTCAGACAAGAACATAGAGATTTTAATGTAAATGTATGGTTAGATGAAGAATTTTTGCTAAACCAATTCTTTGGGGATAAAAATATAGGCGCATTAATGCTTGGAGGGGGTATCTCTAAACACCACACAATATGGTGGGCTCAATTTTCCAATGGTCTAAAATATGCTGTGTATGTTACTTCTGCAGTAGAGTTAGATGGCTCTCTCTCTGGGGCTAGAACGAGAGAGGCAATTAGTTGGGGTAAAATAGACAAAAAAGCAAAACATGTAACTATTTGGGGAGATGTAACTATAATATTGCCTTTATTGGTTGGACCATTCCTTTAAAATTCGTACAATAAAGAAGAACTAATTTTTGCTATTGTTTCTGCAACTATTTTGCCTTCTTTTAGGTTTATACCAATAACATGGACTTTTATATTTTTTAAAGCCAGTTTTCTAACTGTTTCTATTAGTTCATCAACTGTTTCATCTGTGGGAACAGCATCTGTTATTATAAAAATCTCACTTTTTGGTTTAGCATATTTCATTGCTTCTTCTAATGCAATACTAATATTGGTTTTCTCTCTTGGGATAACAAACAAAGAATTAACCAATAAAGTTTTGTTCTCTGTTGGGGGAATAGATTTTATTATTTTATTGTTAAACAAAATAAGGCCAACCCTTTTGTATTTATATATAATAGATAAAGCTATCGCTAAAGCTTTTTCAAATTTTTCCCCTTTCATAGACCCACTACAATCTAATAAAACTATATACTCCTTTTCCGCTAAAGGCCTATACACTCTAAAAACTAGAGAATAAAGCAAATTCTTTGTTATAGCTAACATATAAGTGGTTTTCCTCAAATCTAAATCCCATATGGGTTTTAACCCTTGGGTATAACCAATTATCTCTTTTTCATAACCAAAACCAGGTTTTTCGCCAAAAAGATAATGCCCATATCTTATTAATTCCTCTAAAGCTATGGCCAAACCTTTTTGAGTAATTTTCCCTTCTTCATCTATAATTTTCTCTTTTTGTAATTGTTTTATTGTTTTATCGCTTAATTCCTCTATTGGGATTCCTATTATGTCAGGGTTGTGCTTTATTGTGTTTTTATTTATTCTTTGTATACCCTTTGCTAAAGCTTTAGAGATTATTATAGTTTTTTTTTAGTATCCTTGTCCAAAAGTTGTTTTATATATTGTTGTTCATCCATTTTTATTGCTACATGTGGTTTAAGCTTTATCCTAGATGGCAACACACTTAGGAATGCTCTTTCTATGTCTTGCCATTCCACTTTTTTAGAATTTCTAATTAATGCATATGCCTGTGCCCTTTCATATATACCAATGCTAGCCCTAGGACTAGGCTTTATTTCTAAATTTTCGTCATTCCTTAATTCTCTAATAAAAGACAACATTTTTTCTAACAATTCGTCTGGAAATAAAACTAATTTTTTGCCTTTTTCTAAAACTATTTGCTTTTCTATTTCTAATGTTTCAGGGTAATCCAAATAGATTATATCTAATCTATCCATTAGTGCTTCGCTTAATTCGGTTGTTCCTTCATATTCTTTTGGATTCATTGTAGCAATAAATATAAAATCGGTAGGCACATCTATATCGAATGGGCCTAAACTAACATAACCTTCCTCTAATGCTTGTAATAATAGGTTTTGTATTTTCGGAGGAGCCCTGTTTATTTCATCAAAAAATAAAACTCCTCTATTCGCTCTAAATATCTTTCCTGGCACAAAGCTTTCTATGGATATGCCATATTTTAGTGCTTTTGTTGGGTCTATAGTGCCAACTATATCCTCGGGATTCAAATCGGGACTACCCTGTATACGTACAAACCTTTTTATCCCTTCTATTTTTTTCTTTTTTGTTTTCTTTGTTGGGAATGGGGTGCCTTCTAACCAATATGGTTCTATGTCTGTTTCAATTGGGGGCAAAATTTTAGCTATGCTTTTAGCTAATGTAGTTTTACCGATGCCAGGGGGACCTATAATTAAGAAATGCCTCCCACTAAGCAAACAACTAATAACATCTTCTTTAGCCTTTTTATTCCCAATTATATCGGGAAAAGGGTCTTTGCCTTCTTTTAAATATTGTTTAAGACTATCGCTTAGTTCTTTGAAAATACTCACGAGCTATCGAATTATTGCATTTTAAAGATTTTTAAATGTTGCATCTATACTCCTACGCCGCCGTAGCTCAGCGGAAGAGCGCCGCCCTGGTAAGGCGGAGGTCGCGGGTTCGAATCCCGCCGGCGGCTTACCTAGCTTTTAGATGTTTAGTTAACCTTGGGGGTTTTTTGAACAATAGTGTAGAATTACAATATGGGCATCTCGATCTTGGTTTGCCTTCTATTTTTATTTCCCTCCCACAATTAAAGCAAACATATATTGGCATTGAGTATAATAAAATAACAATTTAAAGGGTTGTGATAATGGTTTTATCTTTTAGGACTAAGAAAGTATGTTCGAATTGTGATACCGGTTTTTCCTCTATTAGTTGGGGATAACTATATATTATTCCTTCTTTAAGCAAATAGTAAAGCTCTCTATCTATTGGGCCGAATTCCTCTATTAGCCATCTTTTGGCGAATGGCAACCATCCATAGTTTTCTATTATGTATTGCAAAACCTTTCTAGCTCTTATGTCTCTAACTCTCTTAGGTTTTACTAAAATATATATATTAGATGGGGGGCCATTTCTAACATAGCCCTTTCCCATAGTAGCAAAAGGTTCTATAGCATATAATCCCTCTTTTATAATTGTTTTATCGCCATTGTCATAATTAGGAATATATAATCCCCCATGCAATTGGTTATATTCTATAGAATGGCCTGTCAAATTCTTTATTGGATTGAAACCATAAGATTTTATTGTTTCTTCAATAGTTTTGCCTATTTCTGATAAAGTTACTCCATATCTCATTATTTTTGACGCGTTCTCTAAAGCTTTTTTTGATGCTTCTACTAGTTCTTCGTAATTACCATCTAAATCACAACTAAAGGCTGTGTCTGATAAATAGCCATCAACATTTGCGCCCAAATCAATTTTTACTACTCCATACATCTCTATAGGCTCTATAGGGCTAAAATGTGCTGCCACATTATGGATGGAAACATTAACTGGGAAAGCTAATTTGGCCCTCTTTTTAATAAACTCTTCCACTTTTATTGCTAGTTCTAATCCATCTGTTATAGATTTACATAATTTTTGTGCATATTCCCTGGCTTCTTTAGCTATTCGCCCTGCTTCTAGTATTTTATCTATGTCCATTCAAGGTTTATTTTTATTGTATTTATAGGGACAATCTAATGGACAAATATCACATTTAGGCTTTGAAGGTAAACATATATTTCGCCCAAACAAAACAAGCATATGATTTAGTTTGGGCCAATACTCTTTGGGTATTATTTTGTATAACTGTTTTTCCGTTTCCTCGGGGGTTTTGGTTTTTACCCAACCTAATCTATTGGCTATCCTATGGACATGCACATCAACCGCTATATAGGGTTTGTTGCATACTAAATTAAGATAAACATTGCCAACTTTTCTTCCTACCCCAGGTAAATTCCTTATAAAGCTTTCGTCACATTTTTTATTATAATCCCATCTTTGAGCTATGGTTTTAATCCATTTTGCTTTCTGCTTATACAATCCAACATTTTTTATTAAATCTTCTATTTCCTCTATTGGTGCTTTAGCCAAATTTTTATAATCTTTATATTTGTTATATAAATTTAAAGAAGCTCTAATTGTTTGTTCTTCCCTGGTTCTTATAGAAAGAACTGTCGCGATCAAAGCCCAAAAAGGGTCTTTAGTTTTCTCCCATATATATGGAACTGCTAACCTATCATTTAATTTTTTAACCAAATCTTCTATAATCTTTAATTGCTCTTCAATCTGCATTTGCATTTATAAAGAGTCTATTAATAGCTATCCAATGGTTGATAGAAAGGGCAAAGGCTTTAGAAGAAAAACAAGAGATAAACTTTCTAAACATCCTAGGCAAAGGGGCAAACTTACTATAACTAGGATATTGCAAAAGTTTAACAATAATGACAAAGTAGCTATAGTTATAGAGCCTTCTTGGCATTATGGGATGCCCCATCCTAGATACCATGGATTAGTTGGTACAGTTGTTGGAAAAAGAGGCAATTGCTATGAAGTAGAATTAGAATTCAATGGGGAAAAGAAATTACTTATAGTACATCCAGCCCATCTAAAGAAAGTTGGATAGAATAGAATATTACAAAAAAGTTGCCCCTTATATAATAAAATTTTTCGAAAATAGAGAGGTTGGGATTTTATATCAAAAAAACAAATCCTTCTTTAGGAGGCCTGTAATAATAGAATACGAGCAAGATTTATTGTTAGAAGTAAAAAAAGGGGCAATGTCATTCCATATATCTTTAGAAAGATGGAAAGACCCATCTTTATTAGGAAAAGCGAACGAAAAAGAATTAAGAATTGGTTGGGATTTGGTTTTCGATATAGATACACAAGATATTGATATATCGAAGGTAATTGCTAAACAAATAGATATATATCTAACAAACAAGGGAATTCCCCATTTTATAAAATATTCTGGTAATAAGGGGTTCCACATAATAGTGCCATGGGAAGCTTTCCCTAAAGAGATAGTATTTGATGGAGAGTTAATAGAACTAAAAGATAGGTTTCCGGATTTGGCCAGATTATTATTGTATTATACCATTACAAGAGTTAAAGAAAAAATTAAAAATGATTTGGAACCTTTGTTAGAGGAAACTGGCAAAGATGCTAATGAATTAATAGAGAATTTTATAGTTGATATGGTTGTAATAAGTAAAAGACATTTATATAGGGCGCCTTATTCTTTAAATGAAAAAACGGGCTTAGCATCGATTCCTGTAAAAGACATATCAAATTTCGAACCTCTCTTAGCTTCTCCCGAATTAGTAGAACCAGTAGATTGGGATTTTAATGTAAAAGAAAGCAAAAGCTTAGAGCAATTTATAAAAGACGCTTTGGTTTTTGACAAATACCAAAAAGAAGAAAAATGGGAAAAAATAAAAGAGATCAAAAGAAAACCGAAAACTAATAGAATAGCCCCATGCATACAAAACATATTAAAAGGGTTAAAAGATGGGAGAAAGAGAGCTGTATTTATTCTAATAAACTATTTTAGAAGAAAAGGCTATAGCTGGGACGAAATAAAAAGAATTTTAATGGAATGGAATCAAAGAAACGACCCCCCATTAAGAGAAAGATATATAGAATACCAAATAGAGTGGCATATGAGAAAAGAATCTGAAGGTGTACAATATTTACCCCCAAATTGCGATAGAACCGAATATTATAAAGATATGGGTGTATGCGAGAGGGGTAAAAACCCTGAATGTGATAATACTAAAAACCCATTATCCTTCTAATTCTTGGAAAATTTCATTAATAATTTTCGGATCTACTCTTTTTCTTAACTCTTTGAAAGCTATGGCTTTAGCTTTTTTTCCATGTTTTTTAATTAAATCCATAATAATTGTTTTCGCTTCTTCTTTTGATAGAGCTTTTAATTCATTAATAGTTTTTTCAGGGTTATCACTATTTATTACATCTACTAACGCTTCTTTTGTTATTAAACCCTTACTCAAAGCATTTAGGGCAATGTCTATCTTTTTATAGTCTATTTTTACATCAGGGTTAAAAAATATGGAAGCAATTATTGTTGGTTTTATGTTTTTGTATTTTTCAAAAAGCTCCATAATGTAATAAACATGTTCGCTCTTAATTATGGCATTAGCCAAATTCTCATTAGTTTTTTCTTTTAGGTATTGAAATATTTTATCATAATCGATTTTTTTGGGTTTATAAATAAACTCTTTGTCTCCATACTTTACTAAATAGCCATCCTTTGTTTTTTCTATAAAAATTAATGGATGATCCGTTTCGGGATACATTCTAGATGCACCAGGCCTTGGCCTAAGAAAAGCAGTAGTTCCATCCTCTAGAGCTTGCCTAGTATCTTTAGGAATAGATTTTATCATTTCGTTTAGCCTATTTATTATTGCTTCAGCGATAATTTTATATTTTTCAGGTTCAACCAAATAAATAATAAAAGCGTCCTCTTCATTTATGTTTAAAAAATCCCTAATTTGTTTAACATTTTCTTCGGTTATACCGTAATTGGGCAATTCGTCACTATGTATTATTCCTTTAACGCCTAACCTTTTAATAACATCGACCAATTCTTTAGCAACCCTCCTTTTACCTATTTCATATTTTAAAAGGCCTGCAAACTTGGGTAAAACTATAATATAAGCCCTTTTCCCTTCTTTCAATGATTTTTGTATTATTTTGCTATTAAAATTAGAAACTAAAGAAGTAACATCTTTTAGGATAGCTTTCACATTTAGAAGGAAAACAAATTTTTAAAACTTTTATTCTATGCGAGAAATGGAAGTTATTGTTAAAAAGGTTGGAGAATTAAAGGTTGGCAATTATATATACAACGAACAAGATGGAGAAGTATATAAAATAGTTTCTATAGAAACATCCAAACCAGGAAAGCATGGGTCTGCAAAAGCAAGAATAGAGGCAATTAGCGTTACAAGCGGTAAGAAAATAGTAATAATTAAACCAACAAGCGACCCTATTAAAGTGCCCCAAATCAAAAAAATTAAAGGCCAAATAATAGCAACAGAAAAAAGGAAAGTACCTTCTCCACAAGGAGAAGTAGAAGAAGTAGTAGCACAAGTAATGGATTTGGAAACATACGAAGTTATAGAAGCTAAAGTACCAGAGGAATTAAAAGACAAAGTAGAACCTGGGGCCAATGTTATAGTGTGGGATTTAGGTGTACCTGTTGTTATGCAAGTGTTTAAACAATAAATTTTAAATAAAATCTAATTATACATCTGTGCGCCATTACTTTTTGGCCTCACTATTAATATTTACTCCTATAGCAGTATCTCAATTATCTATAGACATAGAAACCAATACATATAAATATACTGGTTTATACAATGTCAATCCTGGTAAGCCAAATATTAATATACCGATTAATTTTGTTAGCCCAAATTTAATGAAAAGCGCTTTAAATAGTAATCCAAGGGTTAATCTAAATTATCCTTTGCCCCCAAAGCCTAATGAAATAGAAAAAAGATATAGTTCATTAATTGGAACAAACCCATGGATAAACATAGTATGTAATCTAAATATTAAGCCCAAAATTAATTTTAACACAAATATAGGTTTAAAACCAATAGTTTATGTAACAGGCACTCCCAATGATGTAAACCCTAATGAAAAATACAAAATAAAATGGCCATACATTAGGGTAAACCTTATTTTAGATAGCAACATATTTGGGAATAGGTATTATAAAACTTTTTCCAAAGAGGAAAGGGGCAAAACAATATTAGAAGCGAAAGGCGAAGAAATACAGAAATCGATAATAGAGAATAAACCTTTAGAGGGGAAACCGATCAATGTTGGTTTTTCCAATGTAAATGTAAACGCCCAAATAAATAAAAGAATAGAGTTCAATTATAGAATAGGCAATATATTCTTTAATTTTCCATTTCTTTGTGGGGTATGTATTCCTCGGTTTGAAATACCATTAAATAGGATAATAGAGAGCATAGCAAGAAGTGCTTGTTCTATTATATCCAATTTTGGTAATAATTTATTGTCTATCTCTTTTAACAATCCAATAAATGTTAATCAAAAAATGTCTATAACTGTTCCATCGTATGTTTTTAATAATAGGTTCGATTCTCAAATAGAACTACCCCCATTGGAGTATGAAGCCAAAATTAAAATAAAAGCGAGCAGATTTTGTTTAGATTATGTAACAACGATGGCACCATTAATAATAATATTGCTATTGCTATCTAATTTGCTTAGCAAAGCGCAGAACGATTTAAAACAACTAAAATCACATCTTTCTAATATAAAAAGCCGTATGAAGGAATTTTACGATATAATAAACAATGTAGGGAAAATTAAAACTATAGTTACTCCCAAATATGATAGTAATTATGGTTGGGCTTCCAATGATAACAATACAGACTTAAATTGTAACTGTAACTTAAAAGAATGCTATTCTAATATAAACAATGTATATGCTGGCGATGAAGAATATGCAGGTTATGAATATGATTTATATAATTATGTAGAAAACAAAAAAAGGTGGGTTCAAAGCTTAAACACCAAAGTAAGTAGTTGTAATAAAGATATTGCCGGGTATTTTGGGTTTGGGTCTAACTACCAATATATAATTAGCAATAGTAATAAATTCTTAAGAACTAAGGGAAAAACTGGAAAAGGTAACGTATATTTTAACTCAATTTGGATAATATCTAAACACAAACAAGTAACTTATGTTGATACAAGCGATTATAGGTTTTTATTTGTTTACAAATGCGCTAACAATATAGTAAACGATATAAGAGATAAAGCAAATCCCTTAATTTTAATATCATTTATTGCGAAAAAAATAGATAAAGAGATAAACGAATTCAATAACAAAAACTTGTGGTTAAACAAAGTTTTATATTATTCTTATTTGGTTAGCTCGAAAGAGAAAAACTTGTTATTGGACTATGTCAAAGAAGCCGCAAACCTTACTTATCAATATGTAAAATCTGTGTATAAACAATATGCCCAAGAATTACAATATAACAATAGCACAGAGCTAAGGGAGAAAGCGGAAGAGCTTTATAATGAAATGGCCATATTGTATGATTTCTACCAACATCCTTCATTAGATAGCAAGCTAATTAGAGTTGCTGATTTAATAGTAAAATATTGGGATAACACATCTATAACGCGATTATCCTGTTCTAAGCTATTCAACTTTTTGATAAACTATTATAAAAATAGGTTCGATTATAATAAATTATCGCAATGTAAAAAGAACTTATTATATTTATACCAATTGTCATTAGAAGTAAAAAATGGCTATGCCAAAGTGGTTGGAGAAAACAAAGACCAAATAGAGAGAGTATTAAAAAATTTCGCAAACATAGATGTAAGCAAATTAGACGGTTTATTGTATCTATGTGATTTGGGCAATTCTAATATGGAAAAACAAATAGATCAAATAAATGCGATGTTAGGCAAATCTAAAAAAGAAGTAGATTCTTTGATAGCCAATATTAGAGATGGTAAAATGCCTTCGCTAATAGATATTGCATACATGTTAGCAAACATATTAGCCGTATTATATATAGTAAATTCCCTGTTAATGATATTAGCTAAAATAGTTTTCCCCATATTAGAGTGTGCCATTGGTGTATTAATACCAGGAGCAGCAGCAATACCATTTGTTGGAGCGGGAGCAGTTAGTGCGTTGCTTTTGTTAAAAGATTCAATAGGTTTCATTAATGGGTTAATAGGAAATATACAAAAACTATTAGAAAAAATAACAAATGTTGTTTCCGATACTTATAAAATGTTATATGATGCGATATTCAAAATAAAAGGCCATGCTAAAAATATTGATAATTGTTGTGTAAGTTGCTGGGACAAACTTCCAAAAGAGGCCAAAATAGAAATAACTAAAAGCTGTATAGAGAAAGCTAAACTATGTGATTATGATTCGGTAAAGTGTGCTTTGAAACATTTAGATGGGCAATCTAAATTAGCCATACTAAAAGCTTATGGAGATTACTGCTTAAGAGCGAGGTTATATGTTAATAGCCCCGAAGATTTTAGAAGGGTTGCCAAATTAGTTGGAGACAAACAATTAAATGAAGTAGAGGAAGCTTATGCCGTATATCAATTGCAGCAATATATAGAGAAAGCCTCGATAGAAGAATTAAAGAAAGTTGGGGTAAAGTATTTATTGTATAACCAATATTTAGAGAAAAAGCTATACCCTTATGCGTTTGTTAATGGGAAACTTTATATTGACTATTTGCCTGAAAAAATTAAAAAGATACTCTCTAGTTAAATAAATTATTAGCAAAACTCTCGCTATACTAAAAAATAGCATCGCTATCCCCGGTATTTTGATTTTTATCCCTATATCTAAAACCATCCATATATCGTTTGAAAGAAATTCTCTATATAAGCAATTGTCTATTGAATAAAATATACACCATACCAAATCGTTAATCAAAGAGCTCGCTATTATTCCGGCAATCCATATATTTAGTTTTTCCGGGTAGAAAATAATTAAAGGTAACCAAGGCGCTATCAAAACAAACAAATATGGAAATATATGATAACCAACCAAATCAAAAAATATATATCTAAATGTTTCTCCCTTTAGATAGTTAACATACAAATCGAGAAATGTTATTAAAAAAGCACTATAAAGGAATATAACTAAAACCTTTAGTGAGAATTTCATCTCCTCATCATCCTCCTTTTACGTTTTTCTCTCCTCATTCTCTTTTTCTGCCATTTCCATCGAGATTGCATATATTTTTTCCATCTCCTACTAGATCTCTTCATTGGGGAAAAAGAAAGATAACATTTAAAAAGTGTTGCCCGCACACTAACACCCGAGCTCATCGACGGCCATAGCCTTCTCACTCGGGGACTCTCGTGCCGGGCTGTCGACGGCCGCGGTGGGACCTATTCATCCTATCCCTGACGGGACAGTCATAGGTTACACCTCTCGGCCGCCGGTCCCTTGCCATAGAATAATATATAAAGAATTTAAAGGCTTTTAAATTAGGGATTCGCTTTAAAATAATGGATATAGAAGAAAGAATAAACCTCATCGCACAAAAGCCCACAGAAGAAATTCTTACTATCGATAGGTTAAAGCAATATTTAGAACAAGGAATAGATTTAAACCATTACATTGGTTTTGAAATCTCTGGTTTTGTGCATTTAGGCACAGGAATAATTTCTATGCTAAAAGTTAGAGATTTTCAAAAAGCCAAAGTTAAAACTACTTTATTTTTAGCGGATTACCATTCATGGATTAATAAAAAGTTAGGCGGGGATTTAGAAACAATAAGAAAAGTCGCGAAAGGTTATTTCGCTGAAGCATTAAAGGTTTCGCTTAAAACTGTAGGAGGAGACCCAGACGAAGTAAAAGTAGTCTTAGGCTCTGAATTGTATGAGAAATTGGGTATAGAATATCTAGAAAACATAATAAAAATCTCTATGAACACAACATTAAATAGAATTAAAAAGGGCATAACTATTATGGGAAGAAAGCAAGGAGAATCAATAAGTTTCGCCCAATTATTATATGTGCCTATGCAAGTTGCAGATATATATAGCTTAAATGTTAATTTAGCCCATGGGGGAATAGACCAAAGGAAGGCCCATGTTATAGCCATAGAGGTTTCAGATGCTTTTGGTTATAAGCCCATAGCTGTACACCATCATTTATTATTAGGAATGCATATAGATGAGAATATTAGACAAAAACTATTAGAGGCTAAGAAAACAAACAATAGGGAATTATTTGAGGACAGTGTTATAGATATCAAAATGTCTAAATCTAAACCCGAGACTGCAATATTTATTCATGATACTCCCGAAGATATAAGGAGAAAAATTAGAAAGGCTTATTGCCCCATAGGGGAAATAGAGCTAAACCCAATAATAGAATTGGTCGAATATGTTATATATCCAATATTAAAAGAGCCCATAGTAATAGAAAACAAAAAAACCCATCAAACAATGGAATTTGATAATGTCGAACAATTAAAAGAAGCGTATGCTAAAAAGCAAATACATCCATTAGATTTAAAAGAGTATGTAGCAGAAAAGCTAATAGAAATATTAGAGCCTGCTAGAAAATATTTCTTAGAAGGAAAAGGTAACAAATATTTAGAAGAATTGAAAAACTTGCAAATCACTAGATAAGGTTTTAAATAAATTATTGTTTTTTCTCCAATGGTTAATATAGAGGAATGGCAACCTAAAACCAAGTTAGGCAGGTTAGTCAAAGAGGGTAAAATAACAAATATAGATGAGATATTATCTAATAAATATGTTATTAGAGAACCAGAGATAGTTGATGTATTGTTACCAAATTTAGAGGTTGAATTTATGAAATGGCGTATAATAAGAGGTAAGTTTAGGTCTAAAAAACCATATAGAATGGCACAAAAGAAAACTGCTGAAGGTAATAAAACGAGATACGAAGTTATTGCCATAGTAGGAGACAAAGATGGCCATGTTGGAGTTGGATTAGGAAGAAGCTCCGATTTATTGATAGCTAGAGAAAAAGCTATTAATAGAGCTAAACTAAATATAATAAAAGTTGCGAGAGGTTGTGGTTCTTGGGAATGTGCTTGTGGGGCTCCCCATTCTATTCCATACCAAGTTGAGGGCAAATCCGGAAGTGTTAGAGTTATATTAAAACCAGCTCCAAAGGGAGTAGGAATAGTTGCAGACGATGAGATAAAGAAAATATTTAGATTGGCCGGAATAAAAGATGTTTGGGTTAGATCTTTCGGTAAGACCAAAACTAAAATGAACCATGTATTTGCAGTATTCGATGCTTTGAAGAAGCTATCGAATGTAAGAGTACAACCATTCTTTATAAAGTTCTCTGGCTATACAGAAGGCTCTATAATAAACAAATGATGACATACGGCTACCCAGAGAGATGAAGAGTGATGGGCACTACTGATATTCTTTCTCTAAAAATTCTTTAAGCTTCTTAGCACGCTTTTCCCCCAAAATAATAGATAAACCCGATAAAGAAGCATTAACAACATTTTTTATAGTTTTGTATCTTTTTAATAGCTCTTCGGCACTCTTTTCACCAATACCAGGAAAAGAAGCTAAAACCTCTTTAGGAGTTAGTTCTTTTTTCTTTATTTTAGGTATTTGTGGCAGTTTATTTTGTTTTTCAGACAAAACTTTAATGTAATAAGCTGTATCAATAGGGTTTTTAGTTCTTATTATTGGTATCCCTTTTAAGGATAAAGTTAATATAACACTCCTTATAACATTGGGGTTAACATCTCTAATAAAATATGGGTCTTCTTCTCCTTCCAATATTAAAAGTTTTTTATCTAATTGCGATAATTTATTCATTTGATCCCATATCCTATTATCTATTATAGAATCAACGAAATCCCTAATAGTTTTTCTTTCTATTACTACATCGCCAACTATATAATCGCCAACCTCTAAATTCTCAATTTTAACCCCTATACCTAATTTTTTTAACGCATCTACTACTAAAGAATTTTGTTCTCTTTGGTCAGCAATAATTTTATATCTAAATCCCAATACTTCGTTTAAAGTTTGCTCTTTTTTTGGTTTAACCTCTTTAGAAAGTTTTTCCAATATTTCATACATCTTTTTTTCTTTTCTAATAGAGGCCCAAAGAGCTTTTTCATCTAAAGTATTTTTAGAATACAATATTATTACTTCACCGTAGTTTAACCTGCCGGTTCTACCTTTTCTTTGTATGGCCCTAATTGCAGAGGGAATAGGTTCATAAAATATTACTAAATCCACCTTCGGTATATCTAACCCTTCTTCTGCAACAGAAGAAGCAACCAAAACATTATATATATTAGCCCTAAATTTGTCTAAAGTCTCTATTTGCTTTTTTTGAGTCATAAGCTTTTTACCAGTAAACGCTACAGCTTTTATGTTATTTTTGTTCAATAATTCAGTTATCTGCATTACCGTATCTGTAAGCTGGGCAAAAACTATAATTTTTTTGTCTTTATTCTTTTTTATTATCTCTAACAAAGCATTAATTTTTGGATGTTCTTTGCCTTGTTTAACTAAATCTTTAACATACAAATATGCTTTTTTTAGCCTTACATCTTCGGCAACATTTTTTTCACTTAATTTCTGGGCATTTTCGAAGAGGTTTTCACAAAATTTAAGAAATGCTCTATATGTTTGGGTTTGCAATGTTTTCAAAGCATGGAATAAAATTAAAATTTCAGAACCAATAATTATAGCATCTTTTACCCTTTCATCTAAGCTATAAGCTTGTTTCTTCTTTAGCTCTTCCATTAATAAAGCAATATCCTTTATTTTTCTCTTTAATATGCCAAGCTCTTCCAATTTTTTCTTCCTTATCTCTATCGCCTCTTGTATAAGAGAAGAAGCTGTAAGTATTTCTTTGTCTAATGCTACCCCGATATATTTTATAACCTTTTTCTTTACATAAGGTCTAACATCTGAGGAATCTTCGTTTCTATATTCTATTCTCTCTATTTTTAAGTTTTCTATTATTTCTTTTATTTTCTCTTCATCGCTCCCAGGGGAAGCGGTTAGGCCTACAATTCTATTATTGAAATTGCGAGCTATATATGTGTAAGAATAGTTACCCACAGCCCTATGCGCTTCATCAAATATAATTAAAGAGAATTTGTTCAAATCTATTAAGTTATTGGCCAAATCATTTTTTATGGTTTGGGGAGTTGCAACTATAACATCGGCATTATAAAGTTTTACCCTTTTTTCTTTTGGTATGTCCCCACTTATACCAACTATTTTTGTTGGATCTATATCGCTATATTTTCTTAAAAATTCCACATGTTGATTAACCAAAGGTTTTGTAGGAGCTAAAAACAATATCTTTTTATCCGGGTATTTTTGTTTGAAATACTCTATTAGCATTAACGCTATTACTGTTTTCCCTAAACCTGTTGGCAATACTATTAATGTATTATAGTTTTTAGCGGTCTCGAATATTCTTTTTTGGTATTCTCTTGGCTCTATGCCATGGATAGATTATAGACAAAAATCCATTTATAAAAGAAAAGGCTTATTCTCTTAATGGATCTAAGAGAAAAGTATTTGCTCTTTGAAGAGCTTACAAAGGAATATGAAGTAATACTAAATAGAGTAGCGGAATTGGAATTAGCTATAGAATATTTAAAAGAGCTAAGAGATGGGAATGGCTTAATATTATTTAATGGTTTGCTAATCAAAGGGGAAGCAAAAGAAACGAACAAAGTTATTGTCCCAGTTGGAGCTAAGTATTATGTAGAAATAGACAAAGACAAAGCCATAGAAAAGATGGCAAAACAATTGGATTCTTTGAAAATAGAGGCTGAAAAACTTAAAAATGATATTGATAAAATAAAAGACGAATTAAAAGAGGAATTGGCCAAACTACAACAAAATAACATAGCTGTCTAAATTTAGCTTATCTTTCGAATTAGATAGTTTTTCTATTGCTTCTTCTAAGGTTTCGGCATTAACTACTACGGGGATTTTGTTAAACATTGGCCTTAATTTCAAAACAGATGTACCAAATTGTTTGCCTACAAAATAATCCACATCTTTCAAATATTCGGCTAATTTTTTGAATTTATCTTTGGATTCTTCTCCCTTATAGGGGTTTTCCCTTTTTTCTACTATTTGTTTTGTATCGAGGTCTACTATTACAAATATGGGGGCATGGCCAAACTCTGTTGGGAATAGCTTATACACACCATTGCTTTCGTAACACGCTACTGCTGCTTTCATTAGGGAAAAATTATATACTATTTAATAATCTGTTCCTGCTCCTTTCATCATTAGTTCAGAAGCACACAATATCTTCATTTGAGATTTTCATATATAGATCTAAAAAACCCAATTAATGTATTGGCTTCCCTGCTATTTATTATGCCTTGCGTAATAAGTTTTCTCATTATTATAAAATAATATTCCTTTCTATAATCTGGTTGAGGCAGTTTATCAATTATTTTCTTCACATAATCTAATAAAACATCGATTTGTTCTTTTTTTGGTAAAGCTAAATTAACATGCCCTTCTTTTGAATGTTTGAATAATTCATATAAAATTATTGCTGTAGCATGGGTAGCATTTAGTATTGGATATTCTTTATTCGCAGGAATAGTAACAATAAAATCCATTTTTGATAGCTCTTCATTAGTTAAACCTATGCTTTCTCTTCCAATAAATATACCAAGTTTTATATCGCTATTGGCAAACCTCTCTGCTAATTCCCATGGTTTTAAAGGGCTTCTTAATACATTGTATTCGTTAGCTATTTTTCCTGTAGTGCCCACACTTATATCAACTAATTCTTTTGCTTCATCTATACTATTTAGCTTATTCTCTATCGCTTTTTGCAATAAATCTTGGGCATGCTTTGCTACAACAAAGGCTTTTTCGTAGTTATCTACTTTTGGGTTAATTAAATATAAATCTGCATTAAAGTTTTTGCAAACCCTTGCCATTGCTCCTATGTTATCAACTTTCTCAGGCTCTACGAAGAATACTATTACGCGCATTATTTATAAATGGGTACTCCATTTAAAACAGGTGTTATATGTTGATGAAAAAATAAAAGAAATGTATGAAAAAGCGGGTTATAGAGTTTACAAAACTGGAGCAGTAGAAATATGCCATTGGACTAAAGAAGCTTTGAAAAACAAAAGATTTTGCTACAAAAACAAATTCTATGGAATAGACACACATAGATGTATGCAAATATCTTTAGCAGCATTTTGGTGTACTAATAGATGTATCTATTGTTGGAGGCCAAATCACGAATTTCAAAAAGGGCATATAGATTTGCTTAATGAAGATTGGCCCGATCCAAAAGATTTGTTAGAAAATCTAAGAAAGCTAAGAGCAGAGCTATTAATAGGTTTTAAAGGTAATGAAAAAGTGGATAAAAAAATGTTAGAAGAAGCGTTGTTGCCAAACCATGTTACATTTTCATTAATTGGAGAACCATTATTATATGGTAGGATGGACGAAGCTATATTGTATCTAAAAAAGAGCTGGCACTGGCTTAAGAGTATATTTATAGTTACAAATGGGGTAGTTTATGAAACTATAGAAAAATTAATAGAAAAAAATGCATTGCCTACTCAATTCTATATATCTTTTACTGCTCCAAATGAAGAATTGTTTTTCCAAGTATCTAAACCATTGTTAAATGATGCATGGAAGAGGTTCAATAAAAGCTTAAAACTAATGAGGCACGCTAAAACAAGAAAAGTAGCGAGGATAACATTAATTAAAGGTATAAATGATACAGATTTTGAGGGTTGGGCCTCTTTAATAGAAAAGTATAATCCCCATTTTGTTGAAGTAAAAGCGTTTATGTTATTGGGTTATTCGAGACAAAGACTAACAATAAAAAACATGCCTACACATGAAGAAGTAAAAGAATTCGCTAAAAAATTAAGCGAATATATAGATTACGATTTGGTTGATGAACATGTAGATTCGAGAGTAGTTTTGTTACAATCTAATAAAAATGTCATCGATAGAAAAATTCGAGGTATTGAACAATAGTTTCTGGATCTTTTATGTCTCTAAATTTTTCATATAATTCCATAAAGAAATCATAATCTTCTTTTAGATATTTCTTAAATATTTCTTCCTTGTTTTCACTCTTTTTAACAATAATTTTGCTAGTCTCTTTCAATATTGGGTTTATTTTAACATACAAAAAGTTTTCCGATAAGGTTTTCTTCAATAGATTTAGTTTGTCTATTTGAGATTCTCTATAATAGACATCTAAAATTAAAATGGCATTTTTGTTTGGCTTTATCTCTATTGGGTTATCTAAATCAATAGCCATTTTAATAAAAGGCCTACTATCCTCTATAGGAACAAAAACGGGTTTTTTATCTATTAACCAAAAGCCTTTTTCAGTATTGGCCTCTTTTAACGAAATAGAATATGGTGGGGGTGTTACTATTATTTTATCCTTATAGTACTTCATATGCATATGCCCAAATAAAGCGTATTTGTAATTCTCAATGGTTAAATCTATCGCTGCTGGATCTTGGGGTAATAAACTTTTGAGAGATTGGTGCATTAGTAAAATATAATCGCTTTTTTCCCTATCAATTATAGACAAATACTCATACAATTCTGGTAAACGGTCTTTGGTATAAAAAGAAAACCCTACTATAGAGATATCATATTTATCCTCTATCATTGAAAGGGTTTTCCAATCCCTCGAATTTTTTAAATAAATTCCAGCAAAAGAGTAATATTCATAACCATTCTCTGGGTTAATTCCGCTTTTGTATAAAATATAGGGAATAGCGTGATCGAATGATTCTTTTAACCAATATTTGCCATCGTGGTTACCGCTAATACTTACTACTCCGATGTTGTTTTTATTCATTTTATTAATAAAATCTATGAATACCCCAATCTCTTTTCCAGAGACTTTGTTTTTATCGAATATATCCCCTCCAACCAAAACTAAATCTGGTTGGTATTCTAATAGCTTTTCTTCGATTTTTGCCAAAGCATTATAGCTATGCTCTTCAGTCTCTTTTTTATTAGCGTAAATATTGCCCAAATGCAAATCGCTAATGAAAGCTATCATTAGTTAATGTTTTTAAATGGGTTTAAATTTTATCACTGCCCCCGTGGTGTAGCCAGGTCTAGCATACGGGGTTCTCGACCCCACTGCCCCGGCTATATTAATTCGCTGTGCCCTTTTAGATAAACTTTTATTCCTTGGCTCTCTAAATAGTCTTTTATTATATTTAATTCTTCTTTTTGAGGAGAACAATGCTTGTCACACCATTCTTTGTTTCTAGGATTTACAACTGGGTAATTCAATAATGGGTTTATTATTACATAGAAGTTTGCGTCTCCTAAAGCTTTAAGTGCTTGGTCTATGTATGGTTTCTTTTCTTCCCATGGGAATCTCGAAACAGGAATTCTTAATTCTAAGGGGATATCATATTCTTTCATTAGAGAAAGGCTTTTCAAATAGGATTCCCATAAGGCTTTCCAATTTTCTACCCCATACATTTCATTTGGGGGCACTTTTAGATCGGTAGCAACATGGTGAACATAACCCGAATCCAAATGCTTCTTTAATGGGATAGTTAATGTAAAATTAGTATTCAAACTGTTTTCCACATTATAATTTTCGTAAGAGGTTTTGAACAATTCCAATAATGGTTCCCATTGCAATAAGGGTTCTCCCCCAGTAACATGTAAATAATCTATTAATAAAGAAGCACTATCTAATTCGTCTAACAATCTATTTATATCTAATTCTCCACACCCTATTTTTTCGGCTATTTTCCAGTTATGACAAAAAGGGCATTTCAAATTACACCCACAAAGCCATAGAGTAAAAGTAACTTTATTGTGCACATCTATTAAAGAAGGACTTTTCCAACCTGTACCTATAAGTTTCATACGTTATAAACATGTTATATTTTAACAATATATTGCTTTAAAGCCCTTTATAAGTTCTAGAGCGATGGTTTCTACGTCTTTCTCTCCTATTGGGTAAGATGGATCTAATAAAATCGCTATATTCCCCCTAGAAAGATACAATCCGTATTCTTTTTCACTGGTTGGAGCTTCATCTATTATAAATAGTTTGGCATTAATTGGTTTACCGGTTTTGCTTTCGAATGAACAACCATTGTTGCAATATATTTTTATATCTCTACCTTGATATATTGTACTATAATTATTTATTTTGCAAACACTAATATTATATTTCGATAAAATTATGTCTTTTTTTTCAAATAGGTTTTGTATAGATTTATGCAATACCGAATACAAAAACCATTTGGTATCGTCTTTTTTAGGAATAAGGGTTGTTACTCCTATCACAGGTTTATTAATTTTGCTAACTAGTCCTGTTTGAGATTTAAACAATTCTTTATAACTATCATCAATTCCTAATAGAAGTTTTGCTATGTTTGGCGATAGAAAAGCGGCTATCACAATCGCTATTTTTATAAAGGCTATTATTTTTCCAATTTTTTTACTTAAATTTAAAATTATATTTAAAATTGTCGGGGCTGAACTAACCAATGCAGACAATACCCCTATTGGAACACTTAATATAACTAACACTATTATAAATGCTATAGCTAATAATACAAACCATCCCAAAATTTGGTCTATTTTAGAAAAAAAGCTTTCCACCTTTTTTGCAGCTGCAACCTTTTCAACTAAGGAAATTTGTTGCTCATTGTCATAATAATTTATTAGAACATAAGAATTGGATTTTATGAAAAAGGTTCTTTCTTTAGTATTAAAATCCTTAGAATCAAAAACCAAATATAAAGGTTTTTTTCCATTAATATAATGGCTTTTGTAAATTATACTTTCATTATCAGTTTTTATTACCACATCTCCCTTAATTTCTATCTTTGGATTGAAGTATAGTTTAATTGTTTGCTTTGAATCTAAATCAAAATAATTGATTTCTAATTTTTTTAGTTTGTTGAGTATTATAACGACATCTGTTGGAGTTATTTCTATAGGATTCTTGCTATAAATAAACAAATTACTACAAGGAAACACATTAGTATGGGCTTTGTCTTCTACATGTAAACCATAATATTTATTATAGCAATCCTCAATATTTCTCGCAATTATGTAAGAAAAATAAAGTTTTTGCCATTCATTATTATTAGAGCATTGTCCATACAATTTTTGGTAATAATTGTATATATCAGATAAATCTTTTTTTAACAAAAAGCAACCAACTTTCATATTATCTAAATTGTAAATAGCAGAATTGTAGCAAACATCTGGGATTGGCAATATAACAATTGGGGCTAAAAAGCTATTTAAATTAGCAAAGCTTTTACAAGCGAATTGTTTGCCAAAAAGTGTAGCAAATATATTAAATACAAGGAAAGGTTTTAAAATAAGGGCAGCAAAAAATATAGAGGTTAAAGAAAATAATATTTCAGCTAATAAAATTAGGTTCACATGATACCTTTTTGCTTAAGGTATAACAATAGATGGGATCTCGATTTGAATAGATTACCCTTAACTTTCTTATACAAATCCCAATATGTTTTGTTATCAATAATCTTTTTTTCCTTTAGCTCTTTTAATAGCTTTCTTTGAGCCCTAACTTTATTAATCCATTGTCTCTTTGGATCTGCTCTAGCAGTTCTTTTACCTTTCCTAGAACCTGGTCCCCTTCTTCTACCTTTTTTCTTTTTTTCATGCAATTCTCTAGCTCTTTTTCTAGATTGGCCCTCTATTGGAAGTTTTTTTATTATCCCTCTCTTTATTAACTCTCTAATATCATCTTTAGTTAATGCCTCTGCTACTTCTTTTAAATGGTTGGGGTCTATCCATACCCTATCAAGTCCAACCTTTAGTATTTCAGCAGCCATCCTCCTTTGGGTAGAAACATCCATTAGAATAAAACTTTAATTGGATTAAAAAATATTTTGTGTGAAGAGTCCTGTCGTTGCTGAGAAATGATGAATGCCAGAGGCTCAGATATTTTAATGGTTTAGAATAACTATTCTATGAAAATCAAATACATGGGACACAGCGCTTTTATTATAGAGCATAAGAACAGGCTAATAATAGATCCATACATAGAAACAATACCTGAAGTAGATTATGTATTGGTAACGCATGCTCATAATGACCATTTTGGTAATACTATAGAGATTGCCAAGAAAAACAATGCCAAAGTTATTTCTATATATGAAATAGCAGAATTCGTTAAGCAATTTAATATAGAAAGCATAGGCATGAACTTTGGAGGCACTATAGATATTGGAGAAAAGGTTAGTTTAGTGCCTGCAGTGCACAGCTCTACTTTATATTACAATGGAAAAGCTTATCCCTTGGGAAATCCTGGAGGGTTTGTAATTAAGGGAAATAAAACCATATACCATGCTGGAGATACAATGGTTTTCAAAGATATGGAACTAATTGGAGAGCTATTTAAAATAGATGTTGCTTTGTTACCTATTGGGGGGGTATTTACAATGGATATTGACCAAGCTCTAAAGGCAATAGATTTGCTTAAACCAAAAATAGTTATACCAATGCATTATAATACATGGCCAATAATTAAAGCCGATCCATACGAATTTAAAAGAAAAGCCGAAGAAAAGGGAGTAGAAGCGATTGTATTAAATAAAGATGAAGAGATAGATTTATAAAATCTATATAATGGATATCAAATCTTTAGACCTGGAGTATATAAGTAAAGTTTATTGATTGGTTATATAATAGAAACTCAATAAAAATAGAAGATGCTAGTTAATTGAGTACATAACATGGTGACAATATTAAAATTTGTTACATTCTGGGAGTTAGGTTTAATTCCCCGGTTGATCCAACAATAATTGATAAATTGATAAGGCCTTCAGATTATTATCATAGAAAACTACACTATAGTATTTTTTTTCTTATCCTCTCTGTTGTGCTTGATTTCTCTCTTGATACAGGAAGTATATATTTATCTTTAGTTATCGAGAGAACCCTTTGTTCGTAAAGAATGTTTTAACCAAAAAATATCTCTATGCAATATTATCCCCAATTATTAAATTTTAATTAATCATTTACATTGTATGGATTTAAGTGTTATTATAAAAGCAAAAAGTATATTAAACAATATAATCAGAACAATTGATAACCAGCAATAATCTTTTCCTAAATTAGACAAATTACAAATTGCAGAACCAAATATAATAAAGAAAATCAGAATAAAGGAGGAAAGAGCAGTAACTAGGGCATAAGGAGTATCTTTACTTTCTCTAATTATTGTTTTTAAAACTTCTTCTATTTCGGTAAGAATACTCTTTTCTTTATTTGTGTTTATTTTATCTTTTTCTATTTTGTATGCCATTCATATTATTGGTTAGGTTTATATAAAAATTGTGATGCCGCCGGCGGGATTCGAACCCGCGACCTCCCGGTTTCTCACGAGGGGGCATAAGAGCCCCCGAGATCATCCCCTTTCGGGTCAGAGCTCATAGCCCATGCTATGAGCCGGGCGCTCTGACCGCTGAGCTACGGCGGCCAATAGAATAAAAGAAACGATTTAAAAATTATTCATACTCTCTCCAAGTGTAACCACATTTTAAACATTTGTAAAATATAGTTTCTGCTTCATCGCTTGCCCTGGTTTGCAATGTAAAGTAAACAACTTCTTCGCTACTGCATTTTGGACATTTAACACCTTTGGCTTTGGAATAGATTGTTTCTTTTTCAGCAATACCTTTACCTAATTCTTCTTTTTTCTTAACTTCTTCCTTTATAACCAAAGAGGTTACTTCCTTTTTATACCCACAAACAGGGCAAACCAAATAGGTTTTATCTCCCTCTTTTTTAGGAATTAGTATAGATCCATCTTTTGGACAAAACTCCATTCCGTATAGGGATATATAAAGTTTAAAGAATTATCTTACATACACACATTGGTTTGCCATAGAACAATCACCAGAATTTGTTTCACAATAAGTTTTTAAAAAGTTTACACAAACTTCATTACAATCTCTCTCCTCTACATTTAATACACTAATAGTATTGCCTTCCAATATAGATTTGACAGATTCATAAAAACTAGTACACGAAGGTTTAGTATTGGGTTCATAAACATAACAATGACAATATAATGCTTTGTTTTTCACAGGTTTCGCAAAAACTATAGGTTTTATGTTTGGTTTGTAACAACCTAAGTTATATTTTTGCTCACATTTTTCTAATAAAGTTTTATCAACATTTTGTCCCGCTTTATATTTTATACATAGAATATTACAATAGGATTCGTTTAGTGTAAATGTTTGCATTGTTTTCTCTGCGGGCGATAACAAATAAGGCAATCCTTTATTTCCAGAATATTGCAATGGGAAAGATACAATAAAAAAGCTAATTAAAGATAAAACTATAGCTACTACTAAACCTAAAACCCAGCTTACTGCCCTCACTTAGAATTTTATAGATATTTTAATAAGAATGTGAATACTAAATGCATTAGGAATCCTACACCACCAACTAGAGACATTATTAATAATGATATTTTTAAAGCAAAAAAGTATTGCTTTTTGTTTGGATAAATAGCATTTTTTAAAGTATATTTACAGTTCTCTAAGAATTTCATTCTATTAATAGTATATGTTTCTCTCTTGGCTCTAAATAGAATTGCCTAATAGCAAAAAACAATGGAGGGTATATCTTTTTGATTTGTATTTTCAATTGCTCTGGTATTTCTTTGTTTAATATTTTCATAACCATATCTTCAAAAGATAACTTTTTGCCTAACTCTACAAAATAGTTTCTCCATATATTTCTTATAGCGGTGCCTTGCTTTCTATGTAACCTTCTATTGGTTATTAATACGGGTTTTACCCTAACTAATCTATTGTCTTTATCCTTTATTACAAAGGAGTCGGTAATTTTATCTCTCCCGGGTTCAACCCATTTTTGTATTATAGATTCATACATTTTAATCCCTTCTAATTCTGTTTTTGCAGTAGTTCCCTCAACTTTTGTTATTTTGAATATTCCCTTATAGTTTTGCAATTGATAGTTATTTGTTACTAAAGCCATATTTAATTCTACTCTTCTACCAATTACTTGTTCTGGTTTATATGCAGGGGTTTCGCCTAACTCTACTTCATTAAAAATGGCTGGCGCTTTTATAGTAAACCATATCTTTCTTTTCCAATCAGCATATTTCTTATTGTAGGCCATTAGAGCTTTTATTATAAAAAGTTTAAAGGCTGACATTTCGCCGTTATAACCACTATATAGTGCGACGTCTCTAACCGAAAGTCCCAAGCAATTTCACTATTTCACTAAGAATTTGGGAATCACAAGTTTTATTCCGGTAGCGTTAACGTTAACTGTTAACGTGTATATAACAGTTAACATACCACTAAAAACCAAGATATGTATACCCTTTTTTCTTAGTGAAATTTTTGGACACCTTTGACCTACAACATGTAACTAAAAAGTAGTGTCAGCCGCGCGCATCTCACATCACTAATCAGTGGGGTACGCTTTCATCACATATAAAGGGAATAATCCCAATTATAAATGCCACGCATAATACATGACAAAAACAAATGTATTGGTTGTATGGCTTGCCATGCGATTTGTTCCACCTTCTTTGTACCAGATGAAGATGGTAAAGTCGCTTTAGTCAAAAATGGAGTAAAAGCATTATATAAAGATGGGGTTGCCTCTATAGAAGTGGATAAACTTGATTGTGCTGAAGATGCTGCTAATGCCTGCCCAACAGGGGCTATAAAGGTGGAAAAGTAGTTTAAAGATTGGTATTTTTAAATAAAATTCTCTCTTATTCGTCGTGAGTATTGGCCAAGCAGAGTTGCGCCGACAAATTATTTTTCTGAGAAGGAAGTTATTGAAGTTAAACAAAGAGAGGGAGCAATTGTTAAAAGAAAAAAGAGCTTTGAAAGAAGAGATTAGGGTATATGTTTCAAAAGTTAGAGAGTTAAAGGCGAAAAAACAAGCATTAACTGAAGAATTAAATAGTTTAATGGAAGAGAAAAACAAACTATTGGAGGAAATAAAAAAGATTAGGGAGCGATTAAGCGAAATAAACGAAAAATATGGGGAGGAATTGAAAAAATTACCAAGTGATGTTAATCCAAAGAAAATTAGGAGGGAAATTGAAATATTGGAAAGAATATTGCAAACCGAAGTGTTGAGCTATAAACAAGAAAAAGAAATAATTGAAAGAATAAGAAAATTAGAGAAAAAGTTAATGGAAATTCAAGAAAACCCAATTGCGATGGAATTTGAAGAGCTAAATAGACAATTAATTGAAAAACAAAAAGAGCTAAATATAATCAAGGAAAGAATAAGAGATGCATTAATGGAGAAGAAAAAAGTTAGAGAAACAATGCAAGAGTTATTAAAGAAATTAGACGAATTAAGAGCTAGGCTTAAAGAAATTGAAGATCAATATACTAAGGTTAAACAAGAATACATAAAAACAGACGAAGAGATACAAAAGAAATTAGAAATGTTGGCTATGACAATGGGCAAACCATTGCCTATAGAGGAAATAGACTTAGAAGCGGTTAAATCTAAAATAAAAGAAATAGACGAAAAGCTAATGAGGGGAGAACCAATTACTACAGAGGAATTATTGCTATTACAACAATTTGAATCTGTTAGATAAACTTTAACAACCCTCTTTTATTATTGCTAATTATCTCTTTTAGTTTTTCAAAGTCTTGCTCTATAATTGGCAAATATTTTGTATGGTATAAAGCGGCAGCTGGATGTAGAGTAGGGAATATCGTAACAATTTTGTTCCATCTTCTAACATAATATGGTTTACCCCTTACTTTTGTTATAGAGCTAAACTTTAGGCCAAACAAATCAAATATTTCCTTTGTGGCGAATCTCCCTAAAGTAACAATATATGTTGGCTTTATTAAATCTAATTGTATAACTAAATAGGGCTTACATGCTTCTATTTCTTCTTCTTTGGGATCTCTATTATTTGGGGGCCTGCATTTTAATACATTAGTTATATAAATTTGATCCCTCGTTAATCCTATTTTTTCTAACAATTTATTTAATAATTGGCCTGCCCTCCCAACAAAAGGTTTACCTTGCTTATCTTCTTCTTCCCCAGGGGCTTCTCCAATAAATACTATATCGCTATTTTTATTGCCATCCCCAATAACTTTGTTTCTAGCATATTTATATAAAGGGCATTTTTTGCAATTTAGTATTTGCTTTTCCAGCTCTTCCCAGTCCATTGTAAATTTATAAAAACAAATTTATTGCTATTCAATGTTTTTTATAAGCGAGGTAGAAGACTATGTTAGAGTTGATCCAAGGGATTTAAAAGAAAAAACTATCGAAGAAGCAATTAAAAATGCATTATTAAAGCAATATGAAGGGAAAATAAATAAACAATTAGGTTGGGTTTTATCTATTTTAGATATTTTAGACAAAAGTGAAGGATATTTAGGCTATAACGATGGAGGAATATATTATAAAGTAAGGTTTAAAGTTTTAACCTGGAAACCCATATTAAAAGAAGTAACCTTGGGAATTATATCAAATATAGTCGATTTTGGTGCTTATGTAAATATTGGGCCTACAGATGGTTTAATACATATATCTCAAATAATGGATGATATCGTTGATTATTCTAAAGACAAAGTTTTGGCTGGTAGAAAAACTAAAAAGATACTAAAGATAGAAGATATAGTTAAAGCAAAAATAGTTGGTATAAGTATAAAACCCATAGGTACAAAGATTAATCTAACGATGAGACAAGCAGGGCTAGGCAAATTGCAATGGCTATATGAAGAGAAAGCACAATCTGAATAGTGATGAAAGGAGTAGCTGCAGATAAAATTTTTTAATAATATTCTCTATAAACCAAGCGCCCGTAGTCTAGGGGTAGGATGCGGGCCCCCCAAGCCCGTGACCCGGGTTCGAATCCCGGCGGGCGCATTAAGACAAAGCATTCCTTAAAACTAGCCTTAATAATGGTTTGCTATCAATTGTATAATTATAGGATCTCCAATCATATTCTATTATGTCTTTCTTTTTTATGACTGTTATTTTTAGCCCTTTAATTGGGATCATATTGGATAGCTTTTCATATAGCTTTTGGTAATCTCCCTTTATTGTTTTGTTATTTATTTTTATTTTGCCCTCCCATTTTGGTATGAAAATTGTTGGATATCGTCTCTCAACCATATACATAAAGTCCTTATTGATGTATAATTTTCCGAAAGGGGAATAAAAGTATACTATATCCCCATTTTCTATTCCATATTTTAAAGCAATATTTATTTCGTTATCAGTAAATCCCAATTGCTTTAACATATCTTTAGTTAATGGCTCTGTTAATAGATTTATTATTTGATGAACAGAGCTTTTTTTGAAATAGTTTTTCACATTTATATTTATATCAACGTATTTCGATACCTTCAATACCGCGGACAAAAATAAATCAACATCTATTGTATAAGGAGTAACTATATAAGTTACAAATTTTAACATCTTTGTTGGTCTCATTATTCGGCCATGCCTTTGTATAAACCTTATCGGATTAGATGTTTGGGACCATACTATTAATAGATCTGCGCTTGGTAAATCTAATCCCTCCTCCCCTGCAGAGGTAGCAACTATTATATTTTTTTCCTTTGCTTCTTTCAAGGATTGCGCTATATTTTTATGCTTTTTCCCTATTATTAGGGCTGCATCTAATGATTGGGCAACTCTCTTTGCAACAATAACCCTATCTATAAAAATAATGGCTTTTTCGAATTCGTATGTATCTAATATACTTTTTAAAGCGTCCCATTTGTGTAAATCCCTAATCTTTTCTATTTTGTCTTTGAATGGGCTCAATATTTTAGATAAAATATTATTTTTGCTTACACTTTCTTTTAATGCCAAACCTCCATCTGTTGCCAAATACTTCAAAGCTAAGCTATATATAAGCCTTTTGCTACCTTTGGATTTTCTCTTTAATTCTTCAATCTCTTTATATAATTGGTATTCTAATTTGTTCAAAGGCGCTTCATATATATCGCCAATCCAATTAGGGATATATTTTTTTAAAGAGGGTTCGTCATACAACTCTATTATTTCCCCTATTAGGGATTCTATTTCTTTTCTATACTTTTTAGGAATGAAAGCGCTTAATCCTAATTTATATTCAAACTCTTTCTCTCTTAATAGCTTAGCATAATAGTCATTTCCAATAGCGTGATGGCATTCGTCTAATACAATTATGTCATGATCTATATATTCCTTATCAAAATAAGCAGTTTCTGGAGTGGTAATAGCAATTTTGGCTTTTTTCCATAGGTTTGCCCTTTTGCTTTTTGGGATTATACCATAAATCTTTGTTGGGTTCAATCCTAAAGATTTGTAAACATTGTATGTTTGTTCAACCAAAATTCTAGTAGGAACTACTATTATTGCTTTGCCTTTATCCAATAAATTTTTAACAAAATATGCTCCAATAATGGTTTTACCAGTGCCCGTAGGTAATACAATTACACATTTCTTTTTCTCTAAGGCTATAGAAACAGCTTTCTTTTGGTATTCTCTTAAAATCATCTCAAATAATTTACTACCTTTTCCATTATTGAGGAATATAATTTAAGGGTATCAACATACTTGGTTTGTGGTATACCTGTATATATTATATGCATTTTTGTTTCTAAACCTTTTTCATATACTTCTTTTACCATAAATTCTGCTATGGCATTAGCCAATGGCTCTAATGGTGGGTAACCCATTCCTAATGGAACTCTCTTTTTAACTACTATTCCCCTTAGCCTTACTCCAGTTATTTGGGCAAACCTTAGGGATAGATAACCGTTACCCAATTCTAACCCTTGTTTCAATATCTTTTTCCAGAAATCCTCTGTGGCATATTGTGCAGCTTTATGGAATTGCCCTGTTCTATATACTTCGAATTCTCTCATCCAATCATTTTCTAATTGTAACGATATTAATACTCTATCCGAATTCAATGCCTCTATTACTGCCCTTATTTCTTCTATAGAACCAAATAGATAACCAGAATAGGATGTTTCTAAGGAGAACTTAATGTCTTTGGTATTTTGTAACAAATACTTTAATACACTTGTTACTATTTCAACATCTTTGTCTGGGTCTCCAGTTTTGCCTCCTATATGCATGTTTAATATTTCAGCCCCAGCAGTTTTCGCTTTTATTGCCACATCTAACATTATTTTTTTGATTTTATCTAATTGCCTTAAATCCCTTGGGATTAATGAATAATAGGGGGCATGGGCAGTTATTGTTGTAAACGCTTTTGTTGCTTTTTCTTTGTATTGCTTAAAATACTCTATTGGTCTATTTCTCCTGCTAAAATCGTATGGTGGTATTTCTGTTAGTTTCATTCCCAATAGCTCTGCAACATATAGCTTGCTTCCTCCATTGTATGTACCCCAGTCGAAGAGCACCATACATATTTAATAGTTCATCATTTAAATATGTTAAAACGTCTAAATTTTTATTTAAACTTCCATTATTGTTTTTTGGTCTTAAATTATATCAACAAATCGTATTAGTTTTAGTTTGCTATTCTCTATCGATTTTCATTAAGAATAAAAATATTTTGGCTTTTTGGCAAATATACAACTATTGAATAACTAATTGCCATCAAAGCATTTAAATTTTAACAAGCAATATGTAAATGCTTAGCTTAAAATTAAAAAAATCTTTATATTTTCCTGGTCGGTTTCAGCCTTTAACCATATCACATTACAATATTGCCAACAAATTATCTAACGATTACGAAGTTATATTTTTACCAGTAAGAGTTATTTTACCCAATGGTGAACCAATAATAAATAAGGATTACCCATTTTTGATAGAAGAACAAAAAGAAATGTTTGAATTACTAGGACAAAAATACGAATTTTTTCTAATTGAGCCTCCTTATATAGATGTACTAAAACAAAAGAAAAAATTCGATTTAGTATATATGGGGGGAAACAATTGGATTAAAAGAAAAGTTTATGGCTATTTTGCTAAGCAATTAATAGTTAATAATAGATATAATGGACCATCCGCTTCCCAAGTTAGGGAATGCTATTTATCTAATTGCGATTTATGGGAGAAATATGTACCCAAAACAATTGTGCCCTATTTGAGAAATATTAGAGAGTTAGTTAAAACGAGAATTAAAAAACCCAATGTGAAAACAATAAAGATTTATGATTTTTCCATACCTCTTTCGCTAAAAATTTTAAGGGGCATATTCTCTAAAAAAGATGTTTGATGATTGTGATATAATATTAGAAGTAATGGATGCTAGGATACCATTTCCAAACAAAAAAATAGAAAAACTAAACAAAATAATAATTAAAGTTTTAAACAAAGCCGATTTGGTTGAAGCAGAAGAGTTATTAAGTTTATATGGTGATGTGTATGTTTCCTCTAGAACAAGAAAAGGGCTAAGAGTATTAAGAAATAAAATAAAAGAGGTTGCGAAAAATATTAATAAAGACAAAATAATTGTTTGCGTTGCAGGTTTTCCAAATACTGGGAAAAGCTCTCTAATTAATGCTTTAAGAGGAAGACACGTTGCCGGTACAGCTCCTATACCAGGGAAAACTAAAGGTATCCAATTAATAAAGCTATCAAATAAAATATATTTAAAAGACACTCCTGGGATTTTTACTCTAAAGGATAAAGAGTTGTTAACTTTAATAGGCTCTTACAGCCCAGAGAAGCTTGACAACCCTATTAGAGTGGCTTTAAAACTAATAAAACTAATTTTTGAGGATTTGCAAGAGCGGTTTAATATAGAAGCAAAAGATGAAAATGAATTTTTAGAAAAGTTATCCAAAAAATGGCGCATGCCATTACGAGATACAGCAGTTAGATTATTATCACTTTGGGTTAATGGAAAAATAAAAGTTAAATACCCTATCAGTATCACCTCCTCTCATCACTAATCAGAGTCAAGCCACCTACATCATCCTAAAAAGTAGTACCATCTATTTATAAATTAGGTTTATATTAGTAAAAATGAAAAAGCTATTCTGGGTTTTAGCCATACCTTTAGCATTGTCCGCAGTACAGCTAAAAGGCGAACTAAAGGGCGATAATAATAAAATCGAGGGAAATGCTGAAATTAATGTAACTATACCAATACCAAAGAAACCAAAAATATATTGCATACAAGTATATAAACCAGTTAAATGTGAACTAGAATTACCTAATGGGGAAAAAATAGAAAAAGTTTTTGGAAACGATTGTATTGCTAAAACATATGCATCACAACACAATGCTAAAATAATAAAATGTGAACCAATGCTAGAAAAATTAGAAGATAATAATGAAGAAGAAATAGAGGAACTAAAGAAAGAGGAACATGAAATGGAAGAAGAATCTGAAAAAGAAAATAAAGAAAAGGAAAATGAAATGAAGGAAAGAGAAGAAAATAAAGGGGAAGGAAAAGTGCATATAGAAAACCCAGAGGATTTAGCAAAAGTAATAGATGTAGAGCATTTTGTGAATATGATAAAGAAAAGATTAAAAATGTTAGAGAAATTAGTAAAAGAATACCATGGTCAATATTTAGATCCTACCTTTTTCTCCTTAAAAGCACAAATAGAGAAACTCTCTCTAATTAATGAAAAATTGGCCCAAGAACTATTAAAGAAATGGGAAGAATTATACAAAGAATACTCTTCCTATAAAAATAGGCCAAAAGCGATAGAGGCTAAAGCCAGTTTAGAAATTTCAATGGAGTTAAAGCAAATATTAGACAAACCCCCAGAAGAAATAAAGGAATATGCTAAAACCAAAATAGAAGAGGCTAGGAAAAAAATTAAAGAAATAAAAGAGAAAGTATTAAAAAGTAAAGATGAAGCAATGAAGGATTTAGTATCTTTAGCTAAAGATGTTTTGTTGGCAAGAACATTAGAGTTGCACGCTAACATAAAAATAGAAATTACAGATGCTAATTTACAAGCAGAGTTAGAGCTAAAAGTTGTAAACCTAATAGCAAAAATAGAAAAAGCCCAATCTTTAGGAGAAATATTGAAATTAATTAGAGAGTATAAGCAATTAAAGAAAGCGTTCGAAGAAGCTAAAGAAAAACAAAAGCAAATGTTAAAACAATTGCTAAAAGAATTAGAAAACTTAACTAATGAAAATGCGGAAGTAAAAGGAGAAGCCGAAGTAAATACTCAATAATAACTTTTTAATAGTATTAAACTTTGTTAGCTAAAAATCAATAAACTATATTATTTATCCTCAAATAGAGGAAAACATTATCGATGATGTTACTTCGAAAGTATTAAGAGGTGAAGCGGTTTCTATAATTAATAAAACTGACCAAGCTAATAGTGTAAATGATATAATTAAACTAATAAAACAGTATAAACAGTTGAAAAAGAATTATGAGGAAGCAATGAAAAAGCAAAACCAAGATATTATGAAACTAATAAAAGCTTTGAGCACTATATAAAATTTTAAATAGTCTTTGTTTTTTCCTAAATGGAATATACTGTAAATTTAAGAAAAGCTGTATTAGTTACTTCTAGGTTTAAAAGAACAAAAAAGGCGGTAAAGGCATTAAAAGAGTTTGTAATGAGACACACAAAAGCGAAAATAGTAAAAATTAGCCAAGAGCTAAATAAATTCATATGGAAAAGAGGTGGAAGAAAACCACCAACCAAATTTACAATAGTAGTAACGAAAGAAGGAGATACAGCGTTCGTTGATCTAAAGAAATAATTTATTTCTTAACTAATTTTATTTCTATTGTTGATACTGTCCTTTTTTGTCCTGTTGCTGGGTCTACTACTTCTTCAGAATCAATTTTTATGTCTCCAACATCTACTTGGCCAGCTAAGAATCTTTTTCTTACTCTTTCTGCTACATCTACTGCTCTAGAAATGTTTCTACCTCTTGCTTTTATTACTACTTCGTTTGCGCCTTGCATGAATTGCATTACTACTGCCATTACATAATTGGTTAATGGCTTTTTCCCGATGAATACCTCTGGCATACTCGATTAAATATAGGTCTATTTTAAAAATTATAGGGCCTTTTTAAGATTTTTAGATATAATCTCTTCCATTTTCTTAGCGAAAGTTTTTGCCCTTTTTTCCCATTTGTCTAATAAACAAGAATCAAAATTTGTTATTTCTCCATGTGAGATCTTTTTTATTAGTGAATATATTTCTTCATACCATTTTGCATAAGGTTTAGGAATAATTTTTTCGTTTTCCATTTTTTTAAGATACATAGGAACATATTTTGGAGGGGGTATTTCATTATACAATAACATAATAGCTGCTTGCGCGCTATGGGTAAAAACCCAATACAAAAATTCCAAAGCTTTAATTTTATATCCCAAATAAGAACCATAATCATATTCAACTTTATTAGCATAATCCAAAATAGTTTCTCTTGTTGGGCCCAATAAACCGGTACTCAATAGTTTTTTCAATGGGCTAAAGAAACCGCTATCAAAAATAGGAATTCCTACCCTAATAATATTAATAGCTATTGGATCTCTTTTAATTATTGCTCTCCAAAAGAAAGATAATGTCACAGCATTTAGATGTATTTTGCTAAATTCTTCCTTTTTTAGTAAAGAATCTAAATATTTCTCTATTACTGGTTTTACCATTTCCCAATCTGTTGCTAAATCATCTAATATTAGTAAAACATCCAAATCACTTTGTTCTTTATCTTTTTCTTCCGCTGCAGAACCAAACAATATTACTGCTTTTAATAGAATGCCTAATTTTTCATAAACTTGCTGGGCAAATTTGTATACTATAGCGGTCTTTTCAGGATCCATATTTTTTAAATGGATTTTTATTTATTAATTGGATGATGAAGGTCTTGAGCCATGATTAGTGAAGAGTTTCTGCCGCTGCTGATTTTTTAATATTTTGCTTATTTATGCCCATGGATGTAGAGCAAATAATGGAATATGCAAAGAAAGTAGATGAGAAAACCAACTCAATAATTACTTTTAATAATGAGCTTATAGAAAACCCTTCTTTTATTGTTACTATAAAAGATAATATTGTTACAAAAAACCTTAGAACTACTGCTGGTAGTAAGATGTTAGAAGATTATATCCCTCCCTATGATTCCTTTGTTAGCGAACAATTAAAAAAGGCCAATGCCCTAATTATTGGAAAAACTGCTATGGACGAATTTGGTTTTGGTAGTTTTGGTGTAAATAGTTGTATTAAAGTTGCGAGAAACGCTTTAGACCCAAATAGGGTTGCTGGGGGCTCTTCCTCAGGAGCTGGAGCATTTACAGCTTTGTTCAATAAAAAATATGATAACCATGTTGCGATAGCTGTATCTACCGGGGGATCTATATCCAATCCTGCAGCTTTTAATTCGGTAATTGGTATTACCCCCACTTATGGTTTAGTATCGAGATATGGATTAATAGATTATGCCAATTCTTTAGATAAAATAGGAGTAATGGGCACTAACATAGATTATATGAAAAAGGTATTAGAGATAATAGCCAAACCCGATCCAAGGGATCAAACAAATGTTGGATTGAAAGAGCCTATAAAATATATAGATAAAAAATTCACTATTGGAGTAATAAGAGTAGATGTTGATGAAAAAATAGAAAAGGCTTTTTACAATTTCGTTAGCGAGTTGGAAAAAGAATACAAAATAGAAGAAATAGAGTTCCCATTATTTGATATAGCTTTAGCTAGTTATTATATTATAGCCATGGCCGAAGCCTCTACTAATTTAGCGAGGTATGGAAATATATTGTTTGGCTATAGTGTAAACCCAAAAGGCAAACATTATGATGAATTCTATATGGAATCTAGAGAATTATTTTGTGAAGAAACCAAAAGAAGAATATTAGTTGGCACTTTGGTAAGAACCAAAGGATTCAAAGGCAAATACTATGAAAAAGCTCTAATAGGGAGGAAAAAGGTTATAGAAGAGTATAAAAGATTATTCAAAAAATTCGATTTGCTATTAACACCAACAATGCCTATATTGCCTCCAAAGTTTAAAGAATTGGAAAGCTTAAAACCTATAAATATTTATAGAATGGATATATTAACGGTACCTCCTAATTTAGCAGGGCTCCCACATATGTCATACCCAATAGACAAATTCATAGGAGCGCAATTTATAGCAAACCATTTTAATGAAAGCTATTTGTTTTCTATAGCAAAAATTTTGTCTACTTCCCTCTACCCGTTTTTCTAGCTCCAATATAACCAACTTTCCTTCCTGGTGGTGCCCATTTAGATACTGTGAATGGCTTGGAATGGTTTGAATGCCTTTTACCTCCAAATGGATGGTCGGAAGCGTTCTTTTTAACTCCATTGACTACAGGCCAATGTCTATTTCTAGAGGAAGCCCAATAATATTTATTACCAGCTTTAACGAATGGTTTTTCTTTTCTACCTCCTCCTGCGATTACACCAATAACAGCTCTGGCATTTGCGCTTAGTGTTTTAAACTGCCCACTTGGTAATTGGACTATAACTTTGTCTCCTAATTTTTGTACCAATAAAGCGAAATCTCCGCTAGCTCTTACTAATTTACCTCCATCTCCTGGGTTGTTCTCTAACATATATATTTTAGTACCTTCAGGTATTTCGCTTAATGGTTTTATTGAACCTATTGCATTAGGGGCTTCTTTCCCATAGTATACAGTATCCCCTACAGATATTCCCAATGGGGCTGGCAATAATGATTGGGCTCCGTTTTCCCATTTTACAACCATCAATGGAGCATAATGGATAGAATCCTTAATCAAAGCAACAACTTTTCCTTTTACTAAATCCCCATCAAAGGTTGGTATTTTAACTTTTCCAGCAGCTCTATGGGTTGGGCTTCTAAATGTTGGAGAACCTCTACCCCTTCTTTGTACTAATAGTCTAACCTTACCCATTTTGTAGGCCTTACATTAAGGTTTTAAAAATATAGTTATAGTAATACGAATGGCCGAGAAAAGAGAGGATATACCAACTAATGTTGTAAAAGGCGATACTGTTATTTGGTCTAAGGCTTACCCAGCGAGGGTTGTAGAGATAGTAGGAAGAACAGGAACTACTGGAGAAGTAACCCAGGTTATAGTTGAAATCTTAGAAGGCAAAGACGCAGGAAGATTAATAAGAAGAAACGTAAAAGGTCCAGTTAGAGTTGGCGATATATTAATGTTGAGAGAAACCGAAATAGAAGCTAGGCCCTTAGAATACAGCAAATAATGTATAAATTATACCCTATAGAAGTTGCTAAAAATAAAATAGGGGAAAAAGTTTTAATAGCGGGTATTTGTATAGAGAGGAACGATTATATTTTAATAGATGATGGAACCGAAACTATTAAATGCTATCCAAGGAAAGCAGATGTAGATATTGGAGATTATGTATTGGTTGCAGGCAAAGTAGGAGAAGACATAATTTTCGTTGATGGAATGGGGAAAATATCCAAACAATTATACGAATATTTAAAAGAGCACATAGAACAAGAGGATAGAGATTTGCGAAACAAAATTTTGGAATACATCGATATAAATGATGGTGCTACTTTAGAGCAAATAGTAAAAGTATTTGGAGAAGAAGCAAAAAAGCATATACAAAAACTATTAGCTAGGGGAGAAATATATGAATACGAACCTGGAAAATTCAAAAAGATTTAATCGCTTTTAATATTTCACTAATTCTACCGAAATCCAATAATTCCCCATCTAAATAAACTAAAGCTCTAAAATTTTCGATATTTTTTGTATACGGGCTTACAGTATGTTGCAATATATCATTCCCATAAGACCAAGGGCTAAATGCAGGCAATACTATAACATTATCGCTAACCAAAAAGGTTTTCACTCTAATAGTAGCACCTACTTCATCTCTAAGCTTTAAAATTGGGTGTTCATGTCCTATAATAAATTTTTTCCCCTCTATTTTTTTATGCCCATGTGTAATTGTGTAGCCATACAATTTTTTATATTCCAAAACATCGCCATATTTGGATAACCAATCTATACCGGTATCGTGGTTGCCCTTAATAATAATAAAATCGTTGAAATAATCGCCTAACCTTTTGAAAAAATAATCCAAAACTATAAACTCTTCTTTTATTGGAGAAAAGCTATGCTTTAAATCTCCATTAATTATTAGCCTTTTAGTTTTGGTTTTTTCTTGCAATTCTATTATTTTATCTATTAGCTTTTCTACCAATATGGGTATTTGGTTCCCTGCTATGTTATATGTGTCTTCCAATCCTAAATGGATATCGCTTATTATTAAGTTTTTACCCAATTTTATAGAGTTCTCAAAAAACTTCATTTTTATTTTAAGCAAAAAGGCTTTAAAGAATATAACATAGCAATTTTGTTGAGGCACAATATAACATTACAAGAATTCATAGAGGCAATAGATGGAAATTGCATTAGTATAGAACATTTAGCTAAAACCTTAGATATAGATTTGAAACTAGCATACAAACTATTAGAAAAATCGATAAAAATTCTAAAAAGGAAAGGTAAAAAAATCAAAATATACAAAGCCCAATGCAAAAAATGCGGGTTTGTATTTGATAGGCTAAACCCCACTAAATGTCCTAGATGTGGGTCTATGTGGATAGAAAGAGAAATAATTTGTGTTAAATAAGATCAATCAAATCTAACAAAGACCTAAGAGATGCATACACAGTTTTCTCTCTTCTTTCTATTAGCTTTTTCACAAAAAAAGAGGCATTTCCAAAAAGCATGGGCATTTCCATATTGAAATCTTTATATCTAACAAATACTGCTGGGTTGTCATAAACTAATTTTTTATTAAATGGAATGTCTTCGAAAAAACTTTTATACATATATGCTACTACTTCCTCTGTACCTATGGGAATATATCCATCAAAATTTAAATCGAATTCCCCTTCTATAGGGATAAGTTTTTTTCTGGACTTTTCATAAATAGGTTTTAACATTTCATATATATTTTTAGAGAATTGGTCGTAAATTAGTATTTTTGTTTCTTTAAATTTGGCTAATCTTAAACCCCTCTTAAGCTTACGCTCAATCATTTATTAACAAATAATAACAAAATAAAAATGGGGCTATTTGATAGCAAAAAGATAACTATCGAAGATGTTTATAAAAAAATTGAAGAGAATGGCAAATCATTAGAAGAAAAAATAGATACACTAAATAAAAAAATTGAATCTATATTAGAAAAGCAAGATTCTGAGAAACAACTAATAGAAAATCTAATAAAAGAGATAAACTATATAAAAAATGAGATAAATGACATAAAGCTTTTGTTGGAATATATAAAAAGCTATCTTAAAATGAAATAGCTAATTTGCTAATAATAAGGTTAAATAGTATTTTCCACCTTCCTCAATTATGTCTACCCCAAAATAGTGATATCTACTTAAACTTTCATCTAATCCTTTTGATCTATTTTTATCACATTTCCCTTTTACATGGCATTTTATGAAATTTGCTAATATAAAATCTGGATGCCCTCCTTTAATAGGGATTCTCCATGTAGTACCAGAGGTGTACCCAGGAGGCAAATATTTTTTTCCTATACTTCTAGTTAACTCTTCCTCGTAAACCAAATCATAATTGCTTTCTAGATAGTTTCTTACTTTTTCTATTATTTCATTTTTATAATACGTGGGAGGGTAATCGATATACTTACAATTAGTATACATTTTTGTTCCATCGGATACTTTTATTATTTTGGGTTTACTTCTTAGTTTTATTCCACCTATAAATTCTTCTGGAACATACCCTATAGGGGTAAGGCTTGTTGATTCTATATAGCAATATCCTGTACCTCGGAAAGTATTCTTACATGGGCATTTTATGCCTACTGCCATATGGTTTTCCTTTTTGAATTCAAATAATACTACATCATAGCCAGCATATGCTAATATTCCTGCTAATAGAAGGGATTTTTCTCCGCACACTCCTTTATTATCCACTAAAACTTCAACTGGAAATCTTGTATTTCCTGATTTGTTATAGTATTTATCATAATCATAAGGAATGTTCTGTACAAAAGATGTAGCTAGCTCTACAAACCTATTCTCATCCCTCCATGAATATAAATCTAATTGTCGTATAATTGCTTTGAATATGTCTTTTTGATGGGGGTCGAAAATAAATGCTTTATAATATTTGGTTTCCCAATCTTTTTCTTCTATACAAGCATCGCCTATACAATAATAACGATAACTTTTAAAACCATTTTTTGCGCCATAGTATATAGATTTGCTAATATTTAGTTTAATACTGTACCACCTATCTCCTAATAAGAAAAAGCGCACTATCGAGATGTGTCCTTTGTAATTACAAGCTGGTATTATATGGGGATAATTGCTGTTTTCTCCGTATTCATCACATTCGGGATATTTATCATTTTCAGAATATTGTTCTTCAATATTTTCGCTTGGATATATTTTTACATCCTCTATATCCATCTTATGTTCAATTTTTGCAACGCTTTTGTTTTTATTTAAAACGCTATAGTATTTAAGTATCTTATCGCTAATATGAAGTTCATTGTTAAGTATAACAAAACCTACTACTGCTGCTAATGCTACTGCTATTGCTATTACTGCTTTTGAAATACCAGCACTCTCGTAAACAACTTTCCCCTCTTCTACTTTCTTCTCAGCTTTTCTCTTTTCATATTTTCTATTCCCTTTCTTCTTTTCTATTTTTGTTGTTGGGCTATGCATCGGTTTTCTTTCTACAGGAGATATGCGCCTAACTGTTTCTAATGCATCATTGATAATCCCTTCTTTTTTCTCAATTTCCTCTGTTGATTGAGATTCCTCAGAAAGCCTTGATTTTATTTCTATATCTTTCCATCTTTCATTATATCTTTTCCAGAAATATCTAGTAAATTGGGGGCAGGGATGTCCATCAGAAGAGCGCCATTGTTCTTCAAGGAAAGTTCTCAAATCGGGATACTCTCTATATAATCTTTGGTAACTGCCTAAAGTCATAATTAATCTAGGATAAGCATCTTCTTTAGTAGGGAAAGTTTCCTTACAATATGGGCACACCCATTCCCCTTTCTCATTTTGGTATGGCTCTTTGAAATCCAGCCAATACGGCCAGTTCATTAACTACTATTACATAAATATAATTTATAAAAATATCTGGGCCCGGCGGGATTCGAACCCGCGATCTCCGGGACCCGAACCCGGCGTCTTCCCCCTAGACTACGGGCCCATTTCGGCTATTAAAAGCTATTTTAAAGCTATTTCTATCAAAAAGTTTCTCCCCCCTGTTAATAAACCTAAAACAAAAATCGAAGCCCTTATGTATGGTTTGTTGTAGGTTTTTAATAATACATATAATACAACCATTTTAAAGAATCCAATAAAAAATGGCTCTCCAATTAGAGAAGACAAAACATGTTTCTCTTTTAATCCTAAATAGGTTAAACCCACAAAAGTGGTTGCGATATCTAAAGAATGTGCCAAAGCAATTTTTTTGTCTATTAAAAATACAGGACACAATATTATTAAAGACAAACCAAAAAAATATAGCAACAAAACCAAAACTTTTATATCAATATTAACATAAAAAGCATAAACGAACAATGTTGCAAAAAATAAAACCCATTGTATTATAGGGATTTTCCTTGCAATAAAATAGGTTATTATCCCCAAAATCCAAACCCCTGGAGTAACAGTAAAAAAAGTATTGGGCAACAAATTAATATCAACAAAAACCCTTATGAACAAAAAACTTAATATTAACGGAAAAAACTTTGTTGTTTCTTTTTCAACATCTATCCCAAGTTTATATAATAAATAGGGGATCAAAAATAGGAAAATTATAGCATAAGCGATAGAGTTAGCTATAGTATACATTATCGAAAGGAAAAGAAAAATTTAAAGGGGGATGGCCACCGCCGCTCTAACCAGGCTGAGCTACCGGCCCGAGATTCAATAATAAAAGGGTTTAAAAATTTTTAACCAACAAGTTTCGGACAATATTCACATAATATCTCGTTTAATTTTTTATTCTCTTTAGCCATCCTTTCGGCCATCTCTTTGATTATCTCTGATTTTTCTTCTAAATCTTTATATTGTATTTGGCCTCTTTTTCCTCTAATATAATTAGATACAGCAGGTTGTGTCGTTTCTAACAAATAAGCTATCTCATTTTGAGTTAAACCCATTTGATATAAATATATTGCTACCATTTTTCTAATCGCAGGTAGATATCTCTTAATCTTTATACAACGCATATGGTGTTATATTTTCGATAGCTTTATATATGGCCGCCGCCGGGGGGATTCGAACCCCCGCCCCCTTATCGGGGATTCGGTCTCAAGCCGAACCCCTTGGTCCGCTCGGGCACGGCGGCAAAACCCTATTAATGGATTATTTAAAATTTTTAATGCTATTAGTATAACGTTGTTATCTATGGATTCAAAGGATTCAAAGAAACCTACTAAAGAAGAAATATACGAAGTGCTAAAAACAGTGATAGATCCAGAAATCGGTTACGATGTTGTTTCTTTGGGAGAAATAGACGATGTAATAATAGAAAACGACAGAATCCTAATAAAATTCATACCTACTACTCCTTTATGTCCTTATTTACCATACATGTTTGATGAAATACAAACAAAAATAAAAGAAAAATTTGGATTAGACGTCGAATTTGAAATATCTGATAAGCCATGGTCTATAGATAGAGTAAACCCAGAGGTTAGAAAAAAGCTAGGTCTATAAAATATTTAATTATTTTAGCCCTTTTATGCCAATGGATTTTAAAACTACTGAAGAAATAAAAGTTCCAAAAAAATTGATAGACCAAATTATTGGCCAAGATAAAGCTGTCAAATTAGCTAAGATGGCTATCCAAAATAGAAGACATTTGCTTCTAATCGGCCCTCCTGGTACAGGTAAATCTATGCTAGCTAAAGCAATGGCAGAGCTTTTACCTAAAGAGGGTTTAGAGGATTTCTTAGCTTTTCCTAATCCGAAAGATGAGTTTCAACCAATAATTAAAACTGTCCCAGCAGGGGAAGGTAAAAAAATCGTTGAAAGAAGTAAAATTGCTGCTTTAAATGCCCTAAAGGGGAAAAATCAATTAACAGCAATAATCGCTTTAATAGCATTGTTAATGCCTTTCTATTTTTACTATACTGGCGAAAAAATTCTTGCTGCGGCATCGATGATAATGTCTTCTATTTTGTTAGTAGGCTTATCATTAGGATTTAATGTAATGAATAAGAGAAAATTATTGGAAAGTATACCCAAACTATTAATAGATAATTCTGACAAAAAACATGCGCCATTCGTTGATGCAACCGGGGCAAATCCATCTCAACTATTCGGTAATGTTTTACATGACCCATTCCAAAGCGGGGGTTTAGAAACCCCTGCCCACCATAGAGTTGTACCAGGTTTAATACATAAAGCACATAAAGGAGTTTTGTTTATTGATGAAATAGCTACTCTCCCATGGGATGTTCAATACGAATTATTAGTAGCGATGCAAGAGAAAAAATATCCTATATTTGGGAGAGATGAAAGAAGTGGGGGCTCAATAGTAAGAACCACTCCTGCACCATGTGATTTTATTTTGGTAGCAGCAGGTACAGAGGAAGCTATAAAAAATATGCACCCAGCTTTAAGATCCCGTATCAAAGGGAATGGTTTCGAAGTTTATATGAATGAAGACATGCCAGATACCCCAGAGAATAGGGAAAAACTCGCTAGGTTTGTGGCACAAGAAATAATGAGGGATGGCAAAATACCACATTTTACTAGGGATGCTGTAGAAGAAATAATAAATATAGCCAAAAAATTAGCGGGAAGAGAAGGATATCTAACATTAAGGCTTAGAGAATTGGGGGGCTATGTTAGGTTGGCAGGAGATATAGCAAAAAGCAAAGGTAAAAAATATGTAACTAAGGAAGATGTTATAGAAGCGGAAAGGATAGGCCAATCTATAGAGGAACAAATCGTGGAAAGAATTAAAGAACTTAGGAGAAGGTATGACATAGTAATAAAAGAAGGATACGAAATTGGTAGAGCCAATGGCATAGGCGTTATTGGAAACAAAGGGGTAATAATACCAATAGATGTTAATGTTGCCTATGGAAATGGCAAAATAATAACTTCTGGTATTTTAGGAAAAATAGCAGAACAAGCAATAAAAACTATCGAAGGCTATGTAAAAAGCGTCTTTGGTAAGGACATAAAAGAGTATGACATTTATGTGCAATTTGTACAAACTTACGAAGAAATAGAAGGGGACTCTGCTTCTTTGGCTATCGCTTTAGCAACCATAAGTGCTTTAACTAAAACCCCATTAGATCAATCCTTTGTAATTACAGGCAGTATAGATGTTAAAGGTAGGGTATTACCCGTGGGGGGAATAATACCTAAAATAGAAGGGGCCATCGAAGAAGGTTTTAAGAATATCATTATTCCTAAACAAAACCTAAAGGATGTACCAAAAGAGTATTTCAATAATATTAATATATATGGGGTATCGACCATAGACGAAGCTCTTAATTTGGTTGGGGCGAAACCAGACAAAAAGCTTTAAATAATGAGCTAAAATAAAATATTGTATGGCGAAAAGAAAATACCCATTCCCAGTCGCGCCATTGTATAGGATAATGAGACAAGCAGGTGCAAAGAGAGTAACAAAGGATGCTAAAGAAGCTTTTGTAGAAGTTGCCGTAGAGATTGCTAAGAGAGTAGCAAGGAGAGCTGCAGAATTAGCAAAACACGCAAAAAGAGTAACAGTTAAAGAACAAGACGTTAGATTAGCTTTAGAAGAGCTAAGGGGTTTATAAATTCTTACATATAAATTATTTAATGGGATTCGCAGCTGGTAAGTTTTATCCATCCAATAGGGAACAACTAATAGCTTTGCTAAACGAATTATTTAAAGGACTAAAAAAAGAGTATTCATTAAAAGCAGGCATAGTTCCTCATGCAGGCTATATATATTCCGGTAAAGCCATGGCAGAATTCTGGATTAATAGCGATAGAAATAAAACCTATGCAATAATAGGAACAAACCATACAGGTTTAGGGAGCTTGGCTAATGTATCTTTAATGCCTATAGAAACCCCATTAGGCATAGCCAAAATAGATGAAGAGGCAGCGATGATATTTATGAAAAATGGCTTCGATTATGATGATAGGCCATTTTTATACGAGCATAGTGTAGAAAACCAAATCCCATTTTTACAATATTTGCATGGAGATAATTTCTTAATAGTGCCATCGGTTATGTTTAATGTATATAGATTTGCAAAAGAAGTTGGTAAACAATTAGCATTGGAATTGCCAGAAAGGGTTAGATTAGTGGCTTCGAGCGATTTTACTCATTATGGTGACATATATGGATATAAACCCTTTAGCGATGGAAGAAAAGTTAAAGAATTAGATATGAAGCTAATAAGCTATATACTAAAATTAGATAGCCTAGGATTTTATAAAGAAATTGTAAGGACTGGCGCTACCGTATGCGGTTGGGGACCCATAGTTTCTGTAATAGAGTTTGCTAAAGAAAGGGGTTTGGAACCAATACTATTAGATTATTATACAAGTGGTGATGTTACTGGGGATTATTCGTTAGTTGTAGGGTATGCATCAATAATTTTTGTATAAATTTTTAATTCCCATAAAAATAATCTCTCATGGAAAAGAAAGTTTTTGTTGTTGAGGGTTATGCAAAGAAAGGCTCTCTAAAATTTAGATTTAAGAAGTATTTCATAGCATTAAAGAAAGAAGATGCTATATTCTATACTTACTCAATTTTAGGGAGTAACCATAAACTAAAGAAAACCCAAATCCATATAGAAAGGGTATACGAATTAGATCCAGAGAAAGACAAAGATAAATTGCCAGACAAAAGACTACTTGCTTTCTTCTAAATTATTAGATATAAATTATTGGAACAAGTTTGGCAAACGATTAATAAACGAACTAATAAACTTAATAGAGCAAATACCCAAGGGCTATGTTACCACATTTAAAGAATTGGCCAAAGCTTTAGGAGACCCAATAGCAACAAAGTTTGTAGCAATGTATTATAAAAAAGCTCCTCATTGGTATAGGGTTGTAAGCTCTAATTTAATAGTAAGCCCTATGCAAAAAGCTTTGTTAGAGAAAGAAGTTAAAATAATAGGAAACAAAGTTTATGCCCCAATATTTAAGGATTTCAAATCGAGCAAACCTTTATTAGAATTGCAAAAAATACAGGAATATTTGGTAAACAAAATAAAATTTGATTATCCCGAATATGATTATGTTATTGGAATAGACATTGGGTACAAAAATAATATTATAGCCTTAGCCATATTTGACAAAAACAAAAAGCTAATAGAAACCAAAACCTGCAAACATAATATAGAGTTTCCTTATATACCAACATATCTATCTTTCCGGGAAGGAATCCCTATTGTAAATATACTAAAAGATTTAGACTACACTGCCTTATATATAATTAATGGACATGGCCTTTCCCATCCTAGAAAAATGGGCTTAGCAACTTTTGTTGGAACCGTCTTAGATTTGCCCACAATTGGAGATGCTAAAAAATTGCTATATGGGAAAATAAAGAACAATATAATTTATGCCCATAATATGCCAGTCGGTTATTTTGTTGGGCATTATGTAACTATTGGAAATAGAACAAATTTAGAGTTTCTGAAAGAGTTTATAAAGGAATGGAATTCTAAAAAATATTTATTGCCTATAGAAGTGGCAGATAAAATTACCAAATGCGGCCGCGGGGATTCGAACCCCGGACGGGACTAACCCATCGGGTCTTGAGCCCGACCCCTTCGACCGCTCGGGCACGGCCGCAGTGCATATATAACACACCATTTAAAAATACCATTGTAATTCTTCGTTATTGTTTAAAGAAAAGCCTGTTTCTCCTAACTTAAAAAATAACATCCTATATCTCTATGAACCCAATAGAAGTTAAAAAACCAGAAAATGTAGAGGCAAAGCCCAAAGATTTGTTTACAGAGTATGTACAAAGGAATTCCCTAGAAGTATTGGAAAACGCTAACCAATACCCTGGTCCAACAGGTTTCTTCGCTTATGTATTAGAAAAGGCAATGGAAGAACATTTAACAATAATGCCAGAGAGACCATTGAAAGCACACTTAAACAAAGACATTTATATACATAAGTTACCTTTAGCATTATATGTTCCATATTGTTCTGGACATTCCTTAGCGAGAGTATTAGAAAAAGGTATGATTACACCAACAGTTATATCTAAACCAGCTAAACATTTCGATACATTTGTAGACCATGTAGCTAATTTCTTAATAATTGCACAACAACACTTTACTGGGGCACAAGCATTTAGCTCTGTAGAATGGTATGCTGGACCATTCATTAGAAATGATAGGTTAGACTACAAACAAATAAAACAAAACATACAAAGAATGGTATTCAACTTAAACTACCCATCTAGGATTGGAATGCAATCTCCATTCACAAACTTCACAGTAACAATGGACGCTGCAACCTCTATATTAGAAGGGGACTATGCTTATTATGATGGTAAAAAGGTTGCCCCATTAGGAGAATACGAAAAAGAAGCAAAACTATTCTTATTAGCATTAACTGAAGTATTAAGAGAGGGCGACGCAATTGGACAACCATTTACATACCCAATACCAACATTAATGGCCTCTGCCCCAATGCTATGGAACGATCCAGAAATATATGAAGCAATATTCAAAACTGCAGCAAAGAGGGGTAGCTTCTATTGGTTAAACACAAATGTTGTCGATCCCAATGCTTCTTTCGCAATGTGTTGTAGGATAAACATAGATAAGAACGAATTAAAGTTCGCATTTAGCGTTAAGAAGAAAGATGAAGATGAGAGAATAAAAGAGATAGAAAAACAAAGATTCGGTGGGCTATGGGCAATGCCAGATGTTACTGGGTCTATACAAGTAACAACAATAAACCTACCAAGGTTGGCATTAGAAGCTAAAGACGATGACAAGTTCTGGGAATTATATGCTGAGAAATTAACAATCATAAAAGAAATAGAAGACTGGTTCAGAGAAAGATATGTAAAACTAATAAGAACACACAAAGAGATGTACAAGTTCTTCCATTCCTATCTATGGGACTTCCCAAGCTCACACTTCAATACAATAGGTATAATAGGCCTACCAGAAGCTGCAGCTATATATATGAATAACCCAGAATTATGGTTCGAAGGTTCTAGGAAAGATTGGTTAGAAGCAGCGAAACTAATGAGAGACATGGTAAGATTTGCAGTAAAGTATGCTAGAGAATGGATGAAAATGGATGGCACTCCATGGAATGTTGAAGAAGTACCCGGCGAAAGTGCTGCAGCTAAATTGGCAATAGCTGATGCTAAGAAATACCCAGAAGTATTGAATTATTTAAACGATCCAGAAAACCCAATATACTCAACAAGCGTTGCTCCATATTATGGAGCATTAGAATTGTCCGACAGAATAAGAATAGAATCTATGGTACAACCAGAATTTACTGGAGGTGTAATGATGCACATATTCTTAGGAGAACAACCAGAACCAGATGCATTAGCGGCATTAACCAAGAAAATACTAAAAACCAAAATAGTATATTGGTCATTCACTCCAGCAATAACAGTATGTAACCATTGTAAAAAGAGCTACACTGGTTTGTACACACAATGCCCATCCTGTGGTAGCACAGATGTAGAGATATGGTCTAGAATAATAGGTTATTACAGACCATTAAAGAACTGGAACCCCTATAGAAAGAAAGAATTCTGGACCAGAGCTCACTATAGTAGAGAATACATGAACGAAATGAGAAAAGACCAACAATTCTTCTAAATTTTTTAATTAATTTCTAATTCATTTTAATGAGAGTTCTTTTTCTATTAACGGATCATTTTTATGATGACGATTTTTTAGAGTTATATAAAAGGTTTGACCAAGATAATTACGATATAAAAGTTGCAACCCCGAAAGGGTATAGTGTAACAGGAATAAAAAATACTAAAATTATGCCCGATTACAAATTTGAGGATTTGTCCCCATATAAACAATTCGACATAGCTATATTAATAAGCTATTATGATTATGAAAGCTTTAACGTAATAGAATTGAAAGAATTGATAGGCTATCTATTAACTAAAGGCACAGTGGTAGCTATTAGAACCGCTCCAATATTTTTAGCAGAGCAAAAACTAATTAAGGGCAAAAAAACAACTTGGGATTATTTAGAATTTCCTCAGTTTGAACAATATCTAAGAGACCATGGAGTAAACACAATAAAAACAGATTTATTTTTCGATGGAAACTATATAAGTTCTAGGGGTTGCTGTTATGATTTGTTATATAAAATAATTAATTTGAAAGCAAAAGGATTTATTTTATAGGGATCCTTCTTCCTCTGAATTGGTTGGTTTTCTTTATTCTAATTACTAACAAACCGTTCCTATACTCTGCTTCTATAGAATTAGGATCGGCATTCGCTGGCAATGGTATCTCCCTATGTAAATGTATCTCTCCTACATTAACGAAATATTCGTTTTTCTCTTTCCTCTCTTCTTTGGCCTTAGAGTGGACATCAATAACCAAATTGTTCCCATCTAAATATAAATTAATGTCTTCTTTCCTTACTCCTGGTAATGGTATAGTAATAATGTAATAGCTTTCTGTTTCTCTCATTTGCATTCCCGGAATTGCATAATCAAATCCCATATCAAAGTTCTCTAATAGATCTCTTTCTAACATAAAGATATCTCTTAACAACCTTCTAAACCAGTCGTCTCTCATTCTATTTTATGCAATAGCTCTTTAAAAAGCAAATGGCAATAAAGTTATAAATAATGGTCTAACAAAGCTAAATGGCTTACCTATTTATACATTTGAATGGCCTATATGTTTTAGATGAAGATGGTACTTTATTGGAATATAAGCCAATGGAATTTAGTGAAGAAGAAGCATACAAATTAAAAAAAGGAATATTACCAGAATCACTAAAAGGAGAAATTGACAAACTTAAAAGCAAATATGAATTAAAAATATTAGGAAGGGCTTATAAGGGATTAGATTTGCCCTTAGATTTAAACACAAAACTAATAAATAAAGCTCTATTCTATGCGAGAGAAAATGATAATTTCTCTTATATTAGAGATGTGCAATACGAGGTAACAATAAGAGAGCTAAGTGAAAGTGTTAGCCATGACTGGTTAATAATACAAGCAATAAAAGCTTTGGACGATACTAATAAAATATTAAACTTAATGATGGAAAGGTTTAGAGAATGGTATGAATTATATTTCCCAGAATTAAGTAAAAAATTTGAAGACCACGAGCAATTTGTGAAAGCGGTATTAGAGAAACCGAGAGAAGAATGGTTAAAAGAATTGGGCTTAGACAAAACAATGGGTGGTAATATAGATGAGGAAAGCAAACAAATATTAATGACTTTCGCTCAAAGAATAAAAGATATGTATGAATTTAGAAAGCAATTACAAAATTACATAAAACAAATGATGGAGAGGTATGCCCCAAATGTAACAGCTATTGCTGGACCATTAGTTGGAGCGAGGTTATTAGCTTTAGCTGGCGGTTTAAAAGAATTAGCTTACTTACCAGCATCAACTATCCAAGTATTAGGAGCGGAAAAGGCATTGTTTAAGCATTTAACTAAAGGCACACCCCCACCAAAACATGGAGTATTATTTAACCATCCATATGTTCAAAAATTGCCTAAAAAATTAAGAGGTAGGATGGCAAGAACTTTAGCCGCAAAAATTGCTATTGCTGCAAAAGTTGATGCTTTTGGCCATTACTTCATAGGAGATAAACTAAAGAAAGAAATAGATGAAAGGTTTGAAGAACTAAAAAAAGAAGCGGAGAGGCTTTAATATTACAAATTTTGCTAACGAATGGCGAAGTTTGCCCCTGTACAATATAAATATATAATAAAAGCCGAATTCGAAATAGATGGTATAGTAGATAGAGAAGATATAATTGGTGCAATATTTGGCCAAACCGAAGGTTTACTAGGGATGGAATTAGATTTAAGGGAATTGCAAAAGCAAGGCAAATTGGGAAGAATTGAAGTAGAATATAAAAGAGTGGGAAACAAAACTATTGGGACTATTACAATACCCACTTCTTTAAAAGCGGTAGAGACTTCTCTAATTGCAGCAGCGATAGAGACTGTTGATAGGGTTGGGCCAGCAAAAGCGAGGTTTAGGGTAAAAGAAATAGTCGATGTTAGGTCTTCTAAGCGAGAATATATAAGGAATAGGGCTAAAGAGTTGTTTGTTCAATTATTATCAAAAACGGCCCCAGATATTGAAGAGTTAAGAAGAGAATTGGAAGAAGCATATTATTCTAAGCAACTAATAGAATACGGAGAAGAAAAATTACCTGCTGGTCCATTAGTAGAAAAAAGTGATGAAATAATATTGGTCGAAGGGAGAGCAGATGTTGTTAATCTAGTAAAACACGGTATACTAAATGTCTTAGGTATGAATGGTATTAACATTCCTAAAAGTGTTGTAGAGTTATCAAAAAGAAAGAAAGTTACTTTATTCATAGATGGCGATAGGGGAGGAGAACTAGTATTAAGAAACTTGTTAGCTGCAGGCGCAGATATAGATTATGTGGCTGTAGCCCCTCCAGGAAGAGAAGTAGAAGAGCTAACTAACAAAGAGATTCTAAAGGCCCTAAAATCGAAAATACCTTTAGAGCAATACATAAAGAATTTGCGCATATCCATTAATAATGACGAAAACAAAGAAAAATACAAAGAATTATTATCAAAAGTTTTCGATACAAAGAAAGCAATAGTTTTTGATGAGCAATTTAACATTATCGATGAAAAGCCATTAGAAGAGATAGATAAATTGCCCAGCGCATATGGAATAGCAATAGATAAAATATTAGATAACGAAACCTACGCAAAAATAAAAGGCAAATACCAATTAATATTAGCTTTGGATTCCAATGTAAATGCCCAGGAAAGAGTAATAACTTTGAAAGACATACAATGATAACAATAGAGGAAATTATCTATTTATTGGTTAGTTCTTTGGTTGTTAGCCTAATATTTAGCCCAGAATTAAAATGGGATATAATAAAAGAGCAATTTATTATTGCTTTTTTATCCATAGGTTTACATGAATTATTCCATAAAATAACAGCTTTAGCTTTAGGCTATAACGCATATATAACAGTTAATTGGTTTGGTTTATTGATAGGCCTATTTCTTCGATTAATAGATTTTCCAATAATATTTTTCGTTCCAGCAATGGTTGTTATTCCTTATATAACTAATCCATTACATTATTCTTTAATAGCTGTTGCTGGGCCATTGGCTAATTTGCTATTATATATAATATTCAGAGATAGCCCGATAGGCTATATGAATTTCTATTTATTTATACTAAACATGCTTCCTTTGCCGGGCTTGGATGGTTTCAAATTTTTAGTTGGTTTAATTCAATATCTTAACCAATTGTAACAAATTTTTGAGTTTAGGTTTATATTTTATATGTAAATTATGGGGCCTTTCTATTAGATAAGTTGGAATATTATATTTTTTCCCTATTTCTATATCGACTATGTGGTCTCCTACATAAGCTATTGCATCTATTTTATCAAGCAAATCACTTTTTTCTTTCCTGTCATCAATAATATCGAAATATTTTTTGTATTCTCCCAAAGTCGATTCAACAAAATATCTGGGACTTGCGGTTAATATTGCCAATCTATAATTTTTATGCAATTGAGGTATTGCTATTTTTGCGTCCCAGTATAAAGAAGCTTTTTTGTATTCTTCAAATGCTTCTTTCAAATCTATAAGTTTTATTAATGTTTTTGCTTTATCTTCATCTTTAGCTAATTCGTAAGCTATAACGTGTATAGGAAAACCTATTAGCTTTTCTATCTCTCTTATATCGGTTTTAACAAAAGGAGAAACTTTTTTGTAAATATATCGAGCTAGAATAGGGATAGAATTTAATAGAGTGCCATCATAATCAAAAACTAAGAATTTCTTGCCCATTTCTTTCTTTTAGTGCCTCTTAGCATTAGCTTTTCACATTTTGATGAGCAAAAATAGTATATTTTGCCTTTGTTAGTTACATATATTTTTCCAGTACCAGGTTCTATTTCTCTCCCACAGTAAGAGCACTTCATTTGGTTTACCAATTATAGCTTTTTAAAAATCAGTGGATTAGAGATTCATCACATTTCAGGGGAGTAACTGCTCATCATTTTAATTGGTATTACCTTTTCTTTATATGTTATATGATATATGGAAAAACCGAAAAAGGGGCCCCCAAAGTTTAATGTTAAAAGATATAGGCTATATTATAGCGAGAGTTCTACCAGAAAAGGATTGGACTATAGTGGAAATAGGTCCAGGCTCTGGTAGTTTAACTATGTATTTAGCTTATTTAGTATACCCAAACAAAATAATAGTTTATGAAAAAGACGATAGATGGATCCCAATACTAAAAGAAAACCTAAGCAAAGCAAATCTCGATAATGTTATTATCAAAAAAAGAGAGATAGGTTTAGAAAATATAGATGAAGAAGCAGATCTAATTATTATAGATGTGAAAAATGTTATAGACGTTGTAAAGAAAGTTAAAGATAAGGCCAAAAAATATTTAGTTATCTTCGTTATACATTTTGAAAAGCTTTCCCAATTAATAGATATATTGGATGGGTTTAATACCGAAATAGTTTGGTTAGAAGAGCATAGGGTAACTAAGACACCAAATGGAACGAGATTCGAGATTAGTGGGGTAAAGTTTAATGGTTTTATAGTGATAGCAGAGAGGACTAAACCTTCTTAAATTTAGCTATTACTGGAAATACTACTACAGCGCTTAATAATGTTCTTCTACAACAATATCTTTCCAATCCTAAATCATCTAAAACTTTTTTTGGATCTTCCCCTTTATTTACCCTTTCATTAAACTCTTCCCATAGATGTCCCAAAGGTTTGCCACAACTAAAACATCTAATTGGTGGTAGCACTTGGGTAAGTTTTTTTCAATTTTAAAGCTTTTCTATAGTATTAACAAATGCTATTAGAAATAGTGGGGATAGAAAAACTAAAAAACTATTTAGAAAAAGAGCTAGAATTGGATTTTGATTCTATTAAAGAAAGAATAAACTTTGTTGATACAAAAGAAGGAGCTTTGCCCGCTATTGATTCCTCTATTAGAGTTATCCCCTTTAGAGGGAACCGCTTAGCACTAATCGTTGGAGCAGTAATAGTTAATAAAGATAACGATTATTATAACTCTAATACAATGTTAACAGATGTAGAGGATGAAAATGTTAAAACATTAGCAATGAAATATACCGAATGGCAACTAATTAACGAATACGATGGAACAATAATAATAGATGGCTCTCCTAACATTGATAAAAGATTATTGGAAAAATACGATTTACCTATAGTTAATGAGTATAGGGATTTAATTAAAGCCAACTTAGAGAAAACAATATTTTTTGCTAAAAAGATAACCAATTGGGGAATAACCAATATATTTGGAGACGAATATATAGTAAGCAAATATATTTTAGATTTGCTTTCTTTGTATTATTTGGAGAAGAACCAACCTTTCTATATAGAAGGCAGAGACATAATATTTTTCAATAAAAAATTCAAAACTATTTTAGCATATTTCGGAAGAAACCCATCTTTAATAGTTATTAGTCCCAATAATATGGATTTACTAGAAAACATTGCGAATTATACTAATTATTATGGAGTATATGAACCAATAGTTTTGGCCGATACAATAGCTAGGCAATATAGTAAACTGTTAGCTAAAAAACTAATAATAGAAGTTGGAGAATTAACAACAGAAAGAGAAAAAACAATAGAACAATGGATATAATACAAGGTTATCTGCATTTTATTAAAGTATTTTTAGATCTATTATTAGCGCCATTAAAGCATTTAGAATTACTTTGGGTTGTAATTCCTATATATGTTTCATGGTTGTTAGTAGAAACTTTGCATCATTTTGAAAAAGAAGACATAATCTTTAACGCAAACAGCTGCTTTTGGATGGGGATGGAATGGGGAAGGCAAAGCTTTTCTAATCTATCGAAAGACCCATTTTATTTGTTAGGCTTAGAAGCAGCTATAACTATTATAATTTATGGCTTTCTAATATTATGGCTATACTTTAAAAGGGTCGAATGGTTAGTATATTTGTTAGCTAGAAGTAGAGAGATATTTTTCCTACAAATATTGGTTACTCCAATAATTTATTATCCTAAAGAGTATGCATTTGTTTTGGGCCATGATTTATATTCTGCTTTAGTGGGACTAATATTAGTGATATTAGGATTTTTCCCGATGGCCCATATTATGGGAGAAATCCTTAAAAGAATAGGAATTAGATTGCTAAGAAATGTATTATTATAAGTTTTGGTATTTTAGGCCAAACAAAGCTATCGCCCAACTAATTAAAGGTAAATGGATTTCGAGGACAGATAAATATGTTTCTGCGAGAGAAAACTATTTTTATGGGAATATACCAAAAGTATTGCCGAAAAATGTAATTCTTTTAGGAGAAGAGCCAATAAATAAGGTGTTATCAAAAGAATATAAATATTTTTTGCCAAAAGATAAAGCAATAGAACAAATTAGTTATTTACATAAAGTTGGAAACATAATTGTAAGAAAAACAAAAATAAAAGTAAAGGGCTTGCCTAATTTAGATTTAATGAAAGAAGCAGCGAAACATTTTATTGGTAAAAAGGATTTTACTAATTTTACTATTGAGAGAGAAGCAAAAAACCCATTGTGTACTATAATAAAATTCGATATAGAGGAAAGAAAAGACTATTATGTTTTTTCAATTGTTGGGGATAGATTTTTATACCATATGGTTCGAAAAATAATTTCTTTTATAGTAAGTGTAGGCTATAAAATATACCCCTTAGAATATATCGATTTGGTTTTCAAAGAAAGGCTAAACCCAAAACCAAAAGATGCAGATCCAAAATTTCTATGGCTATGGAAAATTAACAAAACCTAGATGTAAATAGATGGTATTTGTCTTTACATCTTAATTCGTCTAAAATCCTTTTAGCTATTATTTTTACTATATTCTTTAGTTTTGGTATTCTTTTCTCTATATCTTCAAAGGATTTGAATTTTTCTCTTTCTCTTTCGCTAATTATTTCGTTTACGGTTTTTTTACCTATTCCTTCAAATAACTCTAAAGAATGCAACCTTAAAGTTATAGGCCCAGCCATATTAAAGAATTCTACAAACTCTTTTTCTCTCTCTTTTACTATTTGTTCTATGGCTTTTTCTAATTGTTCTTTAGCAAAATCCGTTAGTTCGTCGTATTTTAGCCTTTTTATTATATATTGGATTTTATCTCTTTTTCCTGGTCCTACATATACTTTTTCCAAAGGAGCTATTACAGCATCTGGTTTAGGCTTTAGCTTTAGCAATGTAAAAAATTTAGTTCCCACAGCATATACTACACCTTCAGTAGGGTTATAATCTAATACTATAGCATATTCTTCTTTCATAAAAAAATAGGTCTATCCTATTTAAAACATATTGACATCTCTCTTATGTAGGTTCTTCTTAAGGGTATCAAAGTTGGGTTCTTTACTCTTAAATTGATAATTTTCTCGCTATAAGTTTCGCATTTGTTAGAACAAACTTCAATAGTACCATCGAATTCTGCATTAATTGTTACATTGCCCTCTATTTTTAGTTTGTCCATATTTGGGACAAAAACTATTTTACCAGAAGGGCAATTAACTATTTCTATTTTGTTTGTGCCAATTTTAAGCTTTATGGGTATTTGTGTATTATAAGCGGAAACGAGCTCGCCATTAATTTTTATAACACAATTGCCCGATAAATATGGTTTTCCCAAGTAGGGTGAATATGTTATATATAATACCTCGTTTTGCGTAAAACTAACGTTGTATAAACATATAGTTTTTGGAAATATACTATAATCTAATGTTATTGTTGGTTCTTTTATTTGCAATTCCAAATTATCTGCTATCCCTTTATATACTATTTTATTACCGGATTTAATTATAATGGGGCCATCACTTTTTTCTATTCTTAATAGTCCTTCTTTATCTGACAAAGTTATTTGATCCACATTATATATCGAAGAAGTTAGGCAAAGTTTTGGTGTTTTATATAAAACAATTGGAGTAGGATTTATATCTATTTCAATACCTTTATCCGATAAAAGTATATCTTTAAACACAGTACAATTTCCATTAGAGACACTTTCGTTGTATAGCAATTTCTTTACCCTTTTTGGAGGTTGCAATAAATAGTAAATTACATTTGATAGCCATATTAATAATAGAAAAGCTATTAAGTATACTGCTATATTAGCAGGTTCTTTCTTTTCGCTCATAAGTATCTTTGTTTTAACAACAATTCTAATGTATCCAACCTTTTCTCTAAATTCTTTATATAGGCTTCTATTGTTTCTAGTTTCGCTAGGATTAGCTCTATTTTGTCTTCATTGGGTTGAAAATTTGGTTGGGGAGGTTGGGGATATTGATATAACGGCATTTGTTGTTGTTCTTGTTCTTGCATAGGCAAATCGATTTTTTCTTCTATTGGCTCTTCAATAGGTTTTTCTTTTTCTTCTTTTTTAAACATATCAAATATGCCCATTTAGGTTTTTATTATATCATTATTTAAATGGCTAATGCTAAGTGTGTGGGGCAATATTTATGATTGTTTATTATTTAAGATGGCAAATGCCAAATGCAACGAGATAGGAGATATAAATATCGTTTTATACCCTTATTATTTGAAAAACAGGGAGTTTTTCGATAGACTAGCAAAAGAAAAAATCGTTATAATAATTGATAGAGAAAAAGATGTATTTATGGAAGAGATAGAGAGAATTAGTAAAAAACTTTTAGGGATCTCTCTAAAGATATAGCTTTAAATTATTCTGTTATAATCCTGTAATGAGTGTAAAAAAATGGCAAGAGCAATTAAAAAATTTCTTAAACAATCTAGATAAGCATAGTATATTAATAGGGGTAGCAGCAGGGATAATATTGGCTGTATCGGCTTATACAGCCTATAATTATAGTTTCACAAAAACGGATTGCTCAAAAGAGATATTGGATAGACTATTTCCTTCAAAAAATTATGAAATAAAGAGCATTTCAAAAAAAGGTTCTATATGTTTGTACGATGTTATAGTGAAGAGTGAGAAAGGCAAAGTAGAAGTAGAGATACCCGTTGTAGATGATTATATAATTGGATCGGCCCAAAAAATTGGAAAATTGGAATTTTTATATATAAAAAGAACTCCAATATTTGAACCAAATGTTAGCGATACCCCTCCAAAAGTAGACTTATATGTTATGGCCAATTGTCCCTATGGTAATCGAGCAGAGGACTTATTGCTACCTTTGCTAAATAATACCTCAATGGACTTCCATGTCCATTATATGGTATATAACAAACCGTTATACCAAGGGCAAAAGGGCTATAAAATAGGAAATACTACTTTTTATGCTTTACATGGGCCAGCAGAGGTATTACAAAGCGCTTATGAAGTTTGTGTATACAATAAATATGGTATAAAGAAATGGGCCTCTTTTGTTATTGAGTTAAATAAACATGCTTTTGAAATAAATGATATAGAAAAATTAAAGAAAATAGCTAAAGAAACCGCTAAAAAATTGGGTATAGATTGGAATGTTATAGAAAAATGTGTTAAAGAGGAAGCAGAAAAATATTTGCTAAAAGATATGGAATTAGTAGAAAAGAAACAAGTAGAAGGGAGCCCCACATTGTTTATAAATGATGTGTTATATCCAGATATCTATACTAGGAAAGTGACTACTGAAGATTTAAGGAAAGCGATATGCGAATCCTATTCTAAATGTGAAAAATGATTATACCAGGAAAAATAGCTAAAAAATTTGTTAGTGAATATGTTAAAGTAAACCCTGCGGGTATAGATGTTAAACCTAAAAAGGTATTCAAAATAAAGGATTTCGATTACATTTATTTACATGGTAACAAAAGGGGGTTTATTATTAACGATAAATTCGTAGAGCTAAGAGAGAATTTAGAAGAAATAAAACCTATAGATGATTATTGGGTTTTAGATGAAGGTTTGTATTATGTAGTGTTCCCTGAAGTTGTTATCCCTCCATATATGGTTGCATTAGCATTACCTAGAAGTTCGTTAAATAGATTGGGAATCCAAAAATATGAAACTGCTTTGTTTGATCCTGGTTATAAAGGGGAATTTACTCAAACATTTTATTTTCCAAAGAAAGCTAAAATTCATATAAACGAAGCATGGATACAATTAATTTTTATACAAATGCTAATGCCAGCAGAAGAGCTTTATAATGGGTATTGGAATAATGAGCGATACTGAGTTAGCAAGTTTTTCCATAAAAATTCAATATAAAGGGAATATAAAGGTTTTGGATAGCTATAATTTTCTAATAAATTGGCTCAAACAGAATTTTGATCCTGGTTTTAAGGATTTATCTTTTAATAAGCTAAAAATTAGCGAAGATAGCTTCGAATGCGAATTAGATAAAGATAATACAATCTATTTTGATCCAGATTTTGGCAATAAATTCAAAATAAAAATAAATATGAAATGCTCTATAAAAAAGAACGAAATATCGATAGAATTAAAAGAATATAAACTAATTTTGGAATGCCAAAAGGATTGTGACAGATTCAAAGATTTCTATAAAAATATACCTTTCATAAAAAGTTTAATAGAAAATATGGCCAATTCTATTTTTGTTCTATTGAAAGAGCTTGGGAAAATAAATAATTTCAGCTTTTCCGAAAGGTTACTCAACAACAACTAGAGTAGAGGTCATTTCTACTCCAGGAATGGTTCTTATCTTTTTCACAATTAAATCTTTTAGTTCCCCAATTGTTGGGGCTTTGACTTTTGCAACTATGTCCCATTCACCATAAACTAAATAAGCCTCTTCAATTTCATCATAACTAGTTAAAGTTTCTGCAACACTTGTTTCGTAGCCAGGTTTTACTTGTATTAATATGAAAGCCCTTATTGGTTTCATTGAGTTAGAGCTATACCCTTCTTTAGCTTGCCTAATACTACAAAATGTTTGGTTTTAGATAATGGTCTTGTTTCCCCTATTAATACATAATCTCCCTCTTTTATGTCTTTTAAGCATTCCGGTAAATACGCTGTTATCCTAGTTCTTCTTAATTCGTATCTCTCATATTTGGGTAACCAATAATATCTAATAATCTCTATTTTAACAGTTTTGTTATCGCTCTTTTTGATTACTTTTCCTTTAAAGAAGAATCCCCTAACTTTTAGATGTCCATGGTGTGGGCATTTTTTATCATTGCATTGCTCTTTTGGTAATTCTATTAGTTCGGCCAATTTCATTTAGGGATAAACTTTTAAGATTTTATAAATGTTTGCCCAATGTTTGATGAACTAAAAAAGCAATTCCTTGAAAGACTAGAGAGAGAAAAACAATTAGGCTATGTGGATAAACCTATAATTCCTTTATTAGATTTAATAAATAGTTTTGATAATTATTTTACTTTATCCAGTTGTTCCGGGAGAATCTCTTTATTTGTAGAAGGGGGTAAAAAATACAATAGCTATCCATTATTCAAAAGCCATTATCCAGTTAAAGCGGAAGAGCTATATGAATATTATATAAATTACAAAGGAGAAAAGCCTTTGATATTTAAGTTTGAACCTTTTATTATACATATACAGGCTCGAACTTTGTATGATGGGCTAAAACTATTATCTATAGCCCAAAAGCTTGGATTGAAATATAGCGCTTTATTTAATATAAAATTGTCAGACCAAATATATTACGACAAATACGAAGTAAATAACAAAAAATATGGATTTGAAAGGGTAATTCTGTATATTATGGGCCACGACAGAATTGAAACTATTGTATACAAAAACAAACATCTAGTTAGCGAGGAATATATTAAAGTTTTGGTTGAAGAAGCCAATAGAAAATTGCTAAAAAATTGGGCATTAATAGAGAGCCTTTATAATGAAATAAAGAATTTAAAAGAGAACCAATAGAAAACCCAATGGAATATAATTATTTTGAATTATTAGAAAGGGCCTACCAAAAATTGAAGGATGTCATTAAACAAGAACAAATTCGTTGGAATCCTCCTATCCCACATATAGAATATGTAAAAAACCGAACTATTATAACCAATTTTAAGCAAATTGCCAATTATCTAAACAGAGATCCAAAGATAATAGCCAAATTCTTTAGCAAAGAATTATTTGTTCAAACCATTATAGAAGGGAATAGCTTAATAATAAATAAAAGGGTTTCTTACGAAACAATAAAGAAAAAACTCGACGAATTCATTAATATTTTCGTTATATGTCCAGTATGCAAAAGACCCGATACCGAATTAATAGAAAGGGGGAGAAAAATATATTATATTAAGTGCCACGCTTGCGGGAGCGAGAGTCCTGTGAATTACGAGCTTTAAGATAAACATCATAAAGCTCTTTCCCAATCTCTTTTTCTTTTTCTTTTATTTCTTTAGTAACTTCTTTTATTATTTGTTTTGCTTCTTCAATAGCTTTTTCTCTATATTCTAAATGGCCTTTCTCTATTTTTTCTAAATATTCTTCCATTTTTCTTGTTAATTCAACATCAATAATTTGAGGTAAGTATTTTTCAAAAACTTCTATAACCTTTTCCCCCAAGGGGGTAATATAGATAGATTTGCCCTTAACATAGTTTCTTTTGAATAAAATATCAATAATTAAAGCCCTAGTGCTTTTTGTGCCCAAATTCAAGGATTCCATCTTTTTTAATAGGGTTGCTTCATTATACCTTGCTGGGGGTTTGGTTTTCTCTTTAATTATTTTTGCTTGTCCTTCTATGGTTTGCCCCTCTTTAAAAGGGTTGTCCTCAAATTTATAGAATTCTTTATATAATTTAAGCCAATCCAACTATTGCCTTTGTGGAGACAAGTTGCTCTCTACTATTCTTTTTATTATATCTGCAGCACCTATTATTTCGAATGTACTTGTTACTCCTTCAACTTTAACTTCTAATGAATTATTGTCATAAACTCTAAGTATTAGTTTTATCTCTCTAATTAATTTACCTTTACCTGGTACTGCTTTTTCTAAGTCATCTCTTGTTACTGGGGCGTTTACGATACCTTCGTTTGTCATTCCATTTTGTAAACCCATAATTTATAAAGCTAAATTGTATTACTTCACATGGGTAGAGTAAAAATAAAAGTAGTAAAAAGGACTGCTTTAGAACTATTTAAAAGATATCCCGATATATGGACCAAAGATTTTGAAAAAAACAAAAAACTAGTCCAAGCCCTATTAAAGAAAGTATCAAAAAAATTCAGAAACCAAATAGCGGGTTATTTAGTAAGGCTAGTTAAATTCAAAGAGCAAAACAAATTACCAATCCAATACCTTAGATAGCCCTAATTCATCCCTAACTTCTATATCTAGGGATCTATTACCTTCTTTGACTTGTTCTAAAATTTTTTCCAATTCTTTAACTTTTTCATCTTTTAATATTTTTAGCCTATCGATTATGTCCATTATTAAGCCTTCTAATGTCGTAATTTTATTTTCTCCAACAGATTTGTATGTAATGCCTAACTCTGGTATATTAATTGTTGTGCCCTCGCTTAGAACAAATAGTTTCCCTAAATTATCTTTATTTATTGTATATTTGAACTCTACCGGAGGCTTGCTTTCCAATATGTAAATTTTAGTATCTTTCCACCCACATTTGTTGCATTTTAATGTACTAATTAGAACTTTTCCAAAATAAGGAATCTCTTTTACAGTTTCAATAGTTTCTAATTTATTGCCACAAACAGGGCATTTCATTTAGCTTTTAGTTCTTGTACACTTCTAATAATTTCTTCTAACAAGTCTTTTGCTTCTCCTGCATCTATTATAGCTGCGGAAGCAGCACTAACATTTATTCCCGCTGCTTTACCTAATTCTTCCTTGGATGGGACATAAACATATGGTACACCTTTCTCTTCGCACAATGCTGGCAAATGCATTACTATTTCTGGAGGGTTAACATTCTCTGCTATTATAACTAGTTTAGCTTGTCCCCTCTCTACAGCTTTAGTTGTCTCGTTGGTTCCTTTCCTTATTTTTCCGGTCTCTCTGGCTTTTCTAACCAGTTCATAGACCTTATTTGCTAACTCTTCTGGAACTTCAAACTTTACATATGGTGGTTTCTCAGCCATCTGAAGAAAAATAGGGATTGATTTAAAGTTATAATAGTTGGTCGACCAAATTCTTTAAATGTTCATACTTCTTTTTGTATTCTCTAAGTATAGGTTTTTTAGTTAGTATTTCAAAGTCTTTCTCTATTGCTAAAGCCAATGTTTGTTTTTCTATTTCATTATCTAATGGTAAAGCATTATAAATAGCCCTAGACCATGGTGTTAGATATTCAGGATAAACCTTTTTCCTTTTTAGTATTTTTTCATACCTCTCATAAACTATTGCAGGCACAGAATATTCTTTCCATTTATATATTCCATCTGCAATATATTTGGTTTCTTTCGTTTTCCATATTTCTATTAGCTCTTTTTTAAAAGATCTTAATACATCCATGTAATCCAGTTCGCCATTTTCTATTCTATCCATTTTTTCTAACAAATCCGCAGTTAATTTTACATCAACTAAATGGCCAAACCTCTCTGTTAAATATTGGTATACTTTTATGCCCCTCTCTGTTGGTATTAGCCTTTGGTTTTTTTCTATTACATAATATCTCTCAAAGAGCTTTTTAACTATTGTTGCATATGTTGAAGGCCTTCCAATGTTTTGCTCTTTCATTAATTCAATAACATCCGCTTGAGTATACAATGGAACTTTAGAGCCAATCCAATGTTTAACATCAATAACTTCGTATTCCCCTTCTTTTATTGCTAACAATTTAATCGGTTTAATTAAATTCCACCCATTCTCTTTTATATCTGTAATGCCTTCTATTGTTGTATTTAAGTTAGACCATACAGCATTAAATTTGGTTTCTATAGCAATAAATGGCTTCATTTGGCTCGCTATAAACCTTCTAAAAATTAGATCGTACAACCTAATATGCTCTTTAGTTATACCTTGTATTTGAATATCGCCTTCTCTTAGCATTTTTATTAAGGTTTCGGTATCTATTGGTTTAGTAGGCCTAATAGCTTCGTGTGTGCCTTCTTCTCCCCAATGTCTAGGATAAAAATATTCCTTACCGAAAGTATTTTCTATATATGTTTGCGCTATTTGGATTCCCAAATTAGATATATGTGTTGAATCTGTTCTATGGTAGGTAATTAAACCCCATTCAAATAGGTTTTGAGCTAAAGCCATTATTTTATCAACGCTTAATCTTAGCTCTATTACGGCATCTCTTAATAAACTATCTGTAGTATAAGGAGGCAAAGGTTTCTTTTCGCTTTCTTTTTCTTCTATTTTCTCTATTTTTATTGTTTTATCATATTTTTCTAAGGGATCGTCGCTAATGAAAGTTACTTCAAAATCACTGGTTTTTACAGCATAATAATGGGCTCTATTCTTTTTATATTCTTCATACCTTTTTATTATAAAGCCCAATACCGGGGTTTGTACTCTTCCAGCGGACAAAGTTTTTTTCTTAAACCTACTCCATAATCTTTGAGATAGAGCAAACCCTATCCATCTATCTTCTATCCTTCTAACCAATTGGGCTTTAACTCTATTTGTATTTATATCCCTTATCTCTTCTAATGCTTTTATAATAGCTTGCCTAGTTACCTCGTGGAATTCTGCCCTATAGATGTTTTTATTGTATGGTCTTATAATGCTATAAACATCATAAGCTATTTTTTCCCCTTCCGCATCGGGGTCGGTTCCGATCAAAACTATATCTGCTTCTTGGGCCAAATCTCTTAAAACCTTAATCCTATCGCTGGCATCATCTATATTTTCAGACCCACATCTTGGACATTTATCTTCGTCAACAAATTGATGCCCACAATCTAAACATTTTTTTATTGGGGAAAAAATCGGTACATACTCTTTTTCTTTTAATACGCCATAAACACCTTCTTCCTTTAATGTTAATTCAAATAGATGTCCCTTTGTGGCAACTATCGTTAATATATATTTACCTGTTGTGGTTTCGTAAGCTTTTATATTTCCTATCCTTCTTACAGAAGGTTTGCCAAAGAAATTAGCTATAGTTCTAGCTTTGTTTGGGGATTCCACAATAAACAATACCATTTTAATAAGATCTTTTATTTCTGTTGGAATATTTCCTTTCATAATTTCTTCAACTTTTTTCCTTTCTTCGTCCAATTCCTTTTTAATAGTATCCAAATCTATTTCCTCTAGCCTAAGCATTTAGGCCTATCAATAAACATTTTTTAATAAGTTTCGCTTTTATGCGTAATGGTAGTTAGGAGAAGGAAAAAATACCATAAATATAAAGGGGAAAGACATGCTAGAAGGGGTTACAATGATAGAAATAGAAATGCCGGTATTAGAGGAGGAAGGGGAAAAGCTGGTTATGGTAAAATGAAAGACCATAAGAAATCCATTTATATACCCGCAAAAGGATTTAATAACCCTACAACTAAGGAAATTAAAGCTATAAATATAAGAACTATTGTTGAAAATCTAGATAACCTATACAAAAAGGGTTTAGTAACTAAAGAAGGGGACAAATATATAATAGATTTAGAAAAATTGGGCTATAACAAATTAATAGGAAGGCTAACTAAGCCATATCCAATAGTTGTAAAAGCCAAATATATTGCAGAAACAACAAAGGAGAACTTACAATCCCTTGGAATTGAAATAGAATGAATGATATAAAAGATATAATAAAAAGAAATTCTTGGATTTTATTTTTAGTTGGGATAATCTTGTTTTCCCATATATATTCCATTTTAACTAAAGGGAATGTTGCAGTTATATACATAGACAAGCCAATAACGAGCGATTTCGCTGAAAAGGTTATAGATTTTTTAAAAGAAGCTAAGGACTACAAAGCTATTGTTTTATATATAGACTCTCCTGGGGGCGCTCCAGAACCAACATATAGAATTATCAAATATTTAGATAGAATAAACAAAACTAAAATTTCTTATATTGCACAATATGGCACTTCTGCTTCTTATTGGATTGCTACTCATACAAATAAAATATTTGCTAATGAATTAAGCTTCGTTGGGAGCGTTGGAGTATTAATAGGCAAAATAGACCTAAGCGGTTTGTTATCTAAATTAGGAGTAAAATATTATTCTTTCTCTAAAGGGAAATACAAAGAGTTTAGCAATCCTTTGTTGCCTTTAGATAATTATACTAAGCAATATTATAATGAATTGGCAGACAAATTATATAATTTCTTTTTAACCGATGTATTAGAGCATAGAGATATAAAAAAGGAATGCTTATCTAAAGTAAAGGAAAGCACCATATTTTTAGGAATAGAAGCTAAAAAATGTGGTTTAATCGATTATATTGGAACCATGGATGATGTAAAAGCATATTTAGAAAAAACATTAAAAATAAAGGTAAAATTTGAGCCTTTTAGGGAAAAAGCTTTATTCTATTTAAGTTTCCCTATATAAAGTCTTTCCATATCTCACTAGAGGTAGCACCTTTTTCTTTATAGTATTTACCTCCTTTTTCTTTATAGTCTCTCTCTACAGGATTTATTCTAAATAGCTGCAATTGTGCTATTTTCATTTTAGGGTAAAGCTTAATTGGCACATTGTTAGTATTAAATATTTCTAATGTTAGATGGCCCTCATAACCAGGGTCTATCCAACCTGCAGATGTATGTATAATTAAACCTAACCTAGCTATAGAGGATTTGCCATGCAATTGTGCTGCTATATATCTTGGCAATTTTATATATTCATATATAGAGGCTAAAACAAAATCCCCTGGATAAATAATGAAAGGGTTCTCTGTAATAATTACATCGGTATATTTGTATTTTTCAATTATTTTATTTTCATCTTGTTCTATCTTTATTAGTTCATCCTTAAAATCCTTGGGATCAATTACCTCTATTTCGCCTTTTCTGAAAATTCTAAATCTATTGCCTAGCCTTAGATCTATCGATGCTGGTTGGATTTGTTCATAGGAAAAAGGCTCAATAATTATCTCTTTTTTGTCTATTAGCTCTTTAATTTCTCTATCATTTAATAGCATAGGCTTTTAATTTGGTAGAAAATAAAAATGGTATGCGCATAATATTAGACACAAACGCTATTATGGCTATATTTAATTACGGTATAGACATTATAGATTTAATTAACAAAAAATACAAAGCCGAATACTATGTAACAAAATCTATCTTAAATGAGCTAAAAGCTATTGCTAATGATCCTAAAAGGAAGGGCCGATATAGAAGGAACGCAAAATTGGCTTTGCAATATCTAAAAATAATAAATGCCCAAATATTAAACTTAGATGGGAAAACTGACGAAATTTTGAAAGATCTATCTAAAGATTTTGTTATATTAACTTTAGACAAAGACTTAAAAAGAGAAATAATCAAAAAAGGCGGTTTCTATATGGAATTGAGAGGAGGCAAATTATATACCAATTATCCAGATTTATAATTCGCTCTCATCTATAACAACGAAATCTCCTATTGATCTTACAGCGCTAAATGGTATTAAATAAGACCCATCAATGTCTTTTTCTAGATTATATTTTTCCAAATGGGGGGTTGGTTCTTTTATTACTAAAAATACTATTTCACCAGTTTTCTTGTCAAAAACCAAATCGCTCACTATTCCAAATTTTTTTCCTGTTTGGCTAATAACGAGCTTACCAAAATACTCTCTCGCTGGTGTTCTCATAGCAATCTTTAAATTATTCTATTTAAAGCCTTTGGTGATGAAGTGAACACCCTCTGAATAATGAAGAAAAATCCACACACTGATTTTTAAATTATGAAATAATGGAAAGCCAATGGCCTTATATGCCATATTTAGAGTTAGGGGTAGGGTAGATGTTAGAAAAGACATAGAAGATACTCTAAAACTATTGAGAGTACATAGGAAGAACTATTTATCAATTATGCCAAAAACCGAATCTATAGAAGGGATGATACAAAAAGCCAAAGACTATATTACATGGGGCGAAATTGATGAAAAAACCCTAGCAGAATTGTTAAAGAAAAGGGGTAGAATTAGTAGGAGGAAAAAACTTACTTTAGAATATATAAAAGAAAAAGGTTTTAATTCATTTGAAGAATTGGCCAAAGCATTAATCGAGGGAAAAGTTACTTTAAAAGAATTGGGAATAAAACCATTCTTTAGGCTAAGGCCCCCATCTAAGGGGTATGGAAAAAAAGGAATAAAAAAACATTTTAACGAAGGAGGTGCTTTGGGTTATAGAGGAGAAAAAATAAACGATCTAATTTTAAGGGCAATCTAACGAATACAAGTCAAAATAATCCCTAACAAAATTTGCAAATTTTACATCTTCTTTAATGTATTTGCAATAAATCTTTATAGGGCTCACATCGTTAATTAGATAACAAGCTAACCTATAATAATAGTTTTTCTCTGATTTGCATTTGTCTTCAGTATTAAGTATTGTTCCATTAAATTTGGATTTAAATTCTAAAAACCACCTTAAACATTCGTCCCTATTTTTATAGCAATTATAACACAAAGTTGGAGCAGCACTGCCATATCTTAATATTGCAGCAACCATATTTTCTTTTCTTAGAGAACAAACATCTATATAACCTTTTTTCTTTTCTAAATCTGGTTTTTGCAAAGGTATATACTTTTCGGCCTTTTCAACAGATTTTGGGTTGGTTTTTGTTATTAGAACATGGGCTATCAAAAGGGATATCAAAGTTAATATAGAGAATAGCGCTATACTATAGAAAGCCCTCATATCCTTCTAGCTTTGGGTAAATAATTTATAATCTTATTAGGATAAGCTAACCCACTTCCTAAAAATATGTTATTATATTTCAAAACGACGAATTCCTTTTTATAGGGAGTTTCGATTTCTAAGTCTTTACCTCTCAAATATTGCAAAAATTGTTCCCTATTTAATTCTATTACTTTTTTTGTAAGGAAAGGCCCAAACATTTGAGAGCCTTCAATTGTTAGCCTTAAGCCAAATGGCTCTTCACTAATTATATGTATGCCCTCTCTTTCTTTTTTCTCTATTTCGATTGGTTTATTAATTATAAATATTTTCTTTTTCCCTCTTAAATAATAATAGTTCATAAACCTCTCTTGCTCTGTTAATCCATACTCCTTTTCCAACCTTTTAAATAAATCCCTAATGGCTTGTTTGTTCATTATGTCCATTATTAAATTATAGTATGTTCTATTTATATGATTGATGTAGAATTTTTGCGTAAATACCCAGAGAAATACAAAGAAATGTTAAAGAAAAGATTCATGGATACTAGTATAGTTGACGAATTTTTGGCTTATGATAATTTGTGGCGATCTTTGAAAAAAGAATTGGATAATCTAAGATGTTTGCACAATGCAATCTCTAAGGCCATCGCTACAGGCAAATTAGAGCACAATTGCAATACAAAAATAGAGCTTAAAGATGATAAAGAATATCTGATAACTTTAGCCAAATCCTTAAAAAAAGAGATAGAAATTTTGGAAAAACAATTGAAGGAAATAGAAAGTAAGAGAAACGATATTCTATGGAGGATGCCCAATTATATTAGAGAAGATGTCCCCATTGGAGAAGACGAAAGGTATAACAAACCATTAAAATATTGGGGAGTAGCGAAAGTTTTGGATGTAGAAAAATTCAAACAAGAAACTCAAAGAAAACCGATTAATATTTTGGAATTAGATCCTAGGTATATAAAGGATAGCCTAACATACAAAGAATTAATAGATTTTCTTAGAAGTACTAATCCTGAATATTTTGTTAATCCCGATGAGGCAATAGACTTTGATTTGTTAAACAAAGAAGGGTTAGTATTATATATAAAAATAGACAAAGCTAAACATCATTATGATTTAACTAAAGAGCTAAATATTGCCGACCAAGAATTAGGCTCAAAGATAGCTGGCTCTAGATTTTATGTCGAATTTGAAAAAGGTTTGTTTATGGAATTAAAACTAATTAAGTTTGTTTTAGAAACCTTAAAAAGTAGGACTGAAGGAAAATATAATTACAAAATAATGAAGCTACCTTATTTAGTTAGGGGTTGGGTAGAAAAAGCTGCAGCATATTTTACAGCTTTTGAAGATACATTATACAAAATAGAGGGCGAAGATCTATATCTAAACCCTACCGCTGAACATCCAATTGCTGGTTTATACAAAGATTATTATTTTAATGATAACGAGTTGCCTTTAATAGTATATGGCTTTACTACTGCTTTTAGAAAAGAAGCGGGAAGTCATGGAAAAGATACAAAAGGCATATTTAGAGTACACCAATTTGAAAAAATAGAACAATACGCTTTCACAACTAAAGAACAACTATTAGAAATATACAATTTCTTAGTTTCCAATGCTGAAACAATAGTTAAAAAGTTAGGCCTCCCTTATAGGATAGTATTTAATTCCTCTGGAGATATGGATAAAAAAGTTACAATGCAATGGGATTTAGAAGTCTATTACCCAGCCCAAGAGAAATATAGGGAATTACATTCCTTTGGAACTGTAGAGGAATGGCAAGCCAGAAGGTTAAACATAAAATACTCGAAAGGCTATGTTAATACAATATATGCTACAGCTTTACCTATACAAAGGGCAATGACCGCTTTGTTGGAAAACAATTTGTTTGAACTAAATTATAATAGATTAAAATAGTCTTTTAAATACTCTATATTGGTTTTGATATACAATTCCATCAAACGACCAACAAGAGGGTTTTCGTATTTTCCATATAGCAATAAAAAGGAGTAAGGTTTACAATAATAACCAAAACCCATGTCTCGGCATTCCCCATAATATCCAATCTCTCGGGCAAAGGGTGGTACAACCGGTACCTCAAGATATTTCATTTTTTTCTTAATTACTCCATACAACTCTTCTTCACTTGGAGTTAAATAGTAAAGGAATCCTTTGCCAGTTTTGAAAAAATTATTGTATATAACAAGTTTGTCCTTAGATAAAAAAGCACGAACTTCTCCTAGTTTGGACATTGCTTTTATGGGGTTTCTAATTAGGAAATTTAGTTTTCTTTTATTCGTTTCTAAGTCCATTATACTACTAAAGAGTAATATTTAAAAATTGTCTAATAATGAAGCAAACCTCTAATTTGAATATTTTGCTATCCCAATGGAAACCCTTCTTATGATAAAGCCTGACGGGGTAAAAAGAAAACTTATAGGTAAAATAATAGAAAGAATAGAAAATGCAGGTTTAGAAATAACCGATATTAAGATGTTACAATTCACTAGAGAAATGGCAGAACAATTTTATGTTTTCCCCGAAAGTTGGTATGAAAAAGTGGGTAACAAGCTAATAAAAATATTTGAAGAAAAAGGCTTGGACATAGAACAAGTATATAAAACTAGAGACCCAATAGAGATAGGCAAAAAAGTTAGAGAGGCATTAATAGAATATATATTATCAGGAAAGGTCGTAGCTATTAGAATTAAAGGAGACAAAGCTATAGAGAAGGTTAGAACTTTAATTGGAGATACAGACCCATTAAAAGCTTTGCCTGGCACCATTAGAGGGGATTTCTCTAGTGATTCTATTGAGGTTGCAAACTTAGAAGGGAGAGCTGTTTATAATGTGGTCCATGCCTCAGATAGCGAAGAAAATGCTAAGAGGGAATTAAAAATTGTCTTCGGCTACTAAATTTTTAAATTGATTTTGTATTAACTACTGCGGCCGTGCCCGAGCTGGCCAAAGGGGTCGGGCTTAAGACCCGATGGGGTAGTCCCTGCCGGGGTTCGAATCCCCGCGGCCGCACTAGTATAAGCCCCCATTTACATGTATGGTTTGCCCATTAATGTATTTGGCTTTTATTAACATCTCTACTACATCTGCTATATCTTCAGGTTTCCCTAACCTTCCCAAGGGGATTCTTTTTATTGTCTCTTCTTTTCTTTTTTCATCCCAATGTTTTATCATATCCGTTTCGGTGTAACCAGGGGCAATAGCATTAACCCTAATAGGTTTTAATTCTTTAGATAATTGTTTAGCCAATCCAACCAAAGCTGCTTTAGAAGAAACATAGCCTATACCCCCACTATTAGAACCGGCAAAAGCGGTTATAGATGAAATAAATACTATCAAAGAGTTTTCATCCCTTGGGATATGCTTATATAATTTTTTCAACCCTAATATCGCGCTAAAAACATTAACTTCATATACTTTTTTTATTTCATCCAAACTATTATATTCGAATGTCTTCTTTTCGTGTATTCCAGCATTGTGAACAAAAACCCTTATGGGTTGGTCTATTAATTCTAATACTTTGTCCCATGTTTCCTCTTTTGTTATATCCCCTGTAACATGTATCCAATCGGTTTTTACATTAGATCTAGCAATGCCAATTGTTTTATATCCTAATCCATACAATCTCTCTGCTATTGCTTTTCCTATTCCCCTAGAGTCCCCAGTTACTATCGCTATCATTTGAGAATTTTTCTTTTATCTTTATAATTTCGTTATTGCCATAAATCTCTTTATAGGAAAGTCTCGCAATACCAACAGCGATAGGTTTATTATTATAATAAATAAGCACATTCTCTCCTGGTTTAAATTTGTCATAATCTTTTATGTCTTTCCCAATAATAGAGCTTTTTTTCTCTAAACTTGTATCGATATAGACTTTCTTTAGTTTGTCTTTTATTAACAAAGCTCCATATCCTAAAATATAATAGAAATCCTCTGCCCTAATAGAGAAAAGCCTTCTATTATTATACCAAACCTGCCTGGGTCTATTAGTTTTTCCAAATATTATTTTAGCATTGTCCGGGATTAGCATTTTTCCAGTATTTGGGCCAAACCAATAATCCGCTATATTCCTTAAAACTTTTAACCAATCCATTTATATTATAGGGATGGCCAATAAAAAAGCTATTGCTATAGATGTTATTATTGTTTTTGCAATATCTATAGCATTGGCAGCAATTATTTTATATTTGGCTAATAGCTTAGCTAAATCTAACAATAGTGCCATAACTTCTATAGATGAAAATGTTAAAACGAAAATCGAGAATTTGAAAACTCTAAAGTGATACAAATAGTTTAAACTTTTTGGGTTTGTGATGGTAAACCTCTTTTGTTAGATTTATTTTTCCTTCCCTTCTTAGTTCTTCAACTATTTTTCTAACAACATATGGGTGGGTTTTTAACTCTTTTACCAGCTCTTTGAACTCTATTTTTCCCCTTTCGTTTAATATTTCTAATATTCTATTGCGGATCATTGTATTGTTACTAGTTTACCTAACATCTGGCCTGGGACCCCCTTTCTAAATCTTACTCTTACTTTGCCTTTATTACCATGTGGGGCTGTTATTACCCCAACAAAGGTTTTTCCTGTGGGGCTTTTCCATATTACTTTTTTACCAACCAATTTAGAGGCTTCTTTTTTATCGAATACATTCTCTGGTTGTACTATAACTTGGTAATTATTCTGGGTGTGCTTGCCCCTTCTATAGCTAATCACTATACCACGCATTGGCGTTTTAATAATAGGGCATTTAAAACTATTTCACACTAAATATCCATTTATCATTTTCCCTTTTATAATAACCTTCTCTAATAAAATGCACATAATTCTCTTTAATGTTTGGCTCTACATAAGCTTTTTTATATCCATCCAATTCAAATAATGTAGTTTCTTCATATTCCGGTAACCATTGCACTATGGGGTATTTGTTTTTTATTGCTTCTTGCACATCGAAAGATATAACTCTAACAGCATAAGCTTTCTCTTTTGTTTTAGAATATTCATCGCCATACTCAATTTCTATTTCGCCCACAAATTTTATATTGAATAGCTCGAATAATCTTAATGGCTTTTGTTTGAGCCTTTCAGCATCTCTTTTGTCTATATATAATACCTCTTTTATTGGTAATTCCCTATACCCCAAATCAACATCTGGATGTTTAGAAATCTTTTTATATGGGATGCCATTTTTTATTTCGAATTTGTCTATAATATCGTCATAGTTTTCTATTACTATTGCGATAGGATCTCTAATCATAAAATATCTGGGAGTTTGTTTGTCTATCCTAATTTTATGATAATAATATATTTTGTTCCAATCTACTTTTATATCGGCTTTGTTTAATCCTACATCTTTTACTATATATTCATATATCGCCTCTGGTAAAATTCCCCTCCTTCTTAATGCTATTAATGTTGGCAATCTAATATCATCCCAACCTTCGATTTGTTTTTGTTCTATTAATTTTCTTATTTCGCTTTTATGTGTGGGCATATCCGTTAATAGAGCACCATACTCCAAATAGATGGGTTCTTCCCAACCAAATGCTTTATATATAAAAGATTGCTTTATAGCATTGTTTGTATGTTCTTTCATTCTAATAACATGGGTTATGCCAAGTAAATGGTCATCTATTACGACAGCAAAATTATATAATGGAAATACAGGTTTATACCCTATTCTAGGATGAGGGTTTTCTACTATCCTCGCTATGGGGAAATCCCTTACCCCGGGGTCTTTGTGAGTTAAATCTGTTTTTAATCTTACTACCGCTTCTCCTTTTTTGAATTCGCCTTTTAACATTTTGCTCCATAACTCTAGGTTTTCTTCTATAGATTGATTCCTATGGGGGCAAGGTAAACCTTTGTTTCTATATTCTCTAAATTCCTCAGCTTTACATAAACAAACATATGCTTTGCCTTGTTTTATAAGCTCTTCTATATATTTATAGTAAATATCTAATCTATCACTTTGTACAACTATTTTGTCGGGCTTTTCTTGTATTAACCATTCCACATCTTTCGGTATTAACTCGTAAGCCTCAATCATAGGTTTTTTTACATCTGGATCGGTATCTTCTATTCTTAATATGAATTGGCCATTATATTTTTTTGCAATATAATGGTTTAGAACTATAGCTCTTGCATGGCCTATATGTAATAACCCCGAGGGGTTTGGAGCAAATCTTGTTATTACTTTGTCTTTTACCGGTATCTCTATGTCTTTTTCTTTTTTCTCTATGGTTTGTTCATAAGCTTTAGCTAATTCTTTTATTTGTTCTATATCCATTTGTTCTACCTCTTTTATCTCTTGCTCTATTATAGGGATTAGCTCTTTTATTTTAGCTTTTAACTCGGGGTTTTTAGCTATTATTTTACCAATAACAGATTGGGGTTTTACTTTTCCATATTTAAGCTTAAGATAGGCTATTATTTCTTTGTACATTCTTTGGGCGAAACCTATATAGTTAAAGCTTTTAAATTACCCATTGGTACTTTCGGTACCATGATGGGCATAGGTGGTTATGGGTTCGGTAGAAGGAAAGGAATGGGGAGAGGAATGGGAAGAAGATACTTTTGGTTATATTCAGAGAACCAAGAGCTAATAGAGCTATTTGATAGAGTAGCAATGGAATACAATTTAACCCCTTATCAATTAAGGCAAATATTAAGAGAGATTGTAAAAAAGAAATTAAAAGAACTATTAGATAAGAAAGACCTAGTAAGAGAGAAAATAAAAGAAGAAGCAGAGAAAGGTTATCCAGATATAGTAAAAATTATCTTATCTATTCTCTAAAATTTTATTGGCTTGCTACTGTTCCTTCTTGTGTTACTACCATCTCTGCTTTTTCTGGTACTTCATCGTTCATTACTTTTTTAGCAAACTCTTCTGCTGCTTTGGCTGCTAATGCTGGGGTCTTACCTGTCATTACTACTACTTTCTTGTCTGCTAATAGTTTAACTAATGCTTGTCCTGGCATTAATTCTTCTTTAACACAGTTTGCTACTAACATGTTGTCTGTTGGTGTACCTATTGCTATTGCGTATTCTGCACCGGCTACTTGGCAACCGCTAACTGCTTCTACATCTGCTACTACTAATCCATATACTGGTTTTACTTTGTATTCGTAGTATTTGGTTGGGTTTATTTCTACATCTGCTTGTACATCTTTCACTTTGTATTGTGTATTGTCTATCTTTTCACCTGGTGTCAATTCCATTGTTTGATATTCTTCTTTGGTTTCCCCAGTTTTGGCTACTCTTATGTCGTACCATACTTTTTCGTTTGGTACATAGAATTCTACATAACCATCGCCGTCCTTCTCTTCGTCTCCATGGATATATGTGCCCCATTGATCTAATCCTTTGAATTCGTTGTCCTCTAGTGAAACGAAGTTTCTTACCATTTTATCATTTAATACGCTATCTTCCTCTGTTACCTTAACGTTAAGGGTTGCACCATCATTAACAACATTTTCGCTTGCGTTGTCATCGGGGTTATCTGGAAGTGTTGCAGTTACTGTGATTTTGAAGCTTAGCCCATCGCTTGTGTTATAATATACATAACCTTGTGCTGTATCATTTCCAGATTGGGCAGTTACTGTTAGTTGTACATTATTGAGTGATTTTTCATACCAATGTAATACATCAACGATAGTTAAGTTTGCAGTAACTGTATTATCACCATTAGATGTGTTGTATGCAACATCATTACCCCATTCAGCTTTAACTAATATGAATGGTTCTAGTCCCTCTAGTTTTAAGTTTTGGTCTTGCCTAGGGAAGCTTACAGCCACTTTCTTATCGTTTGTATCTGGATATAACTCTACCTCTCCAGCAAAAGTGTACACGTCGTTTCCTTGGAATTCGCTTACTATTGTATATACATTGCTATCTTTCTTCCATATATATACTTTATGGCCATCCTTTGTGTAGAATAATAGAGATGGTATTACAACCACTTTGTCTAAGTATACAACAGTTTTGCTACTATCAGTGCTAACATGTAGTTCAAAGTCGACTCCACCTATGGTTAATGTTGTATAGCCAGTATTCAAGTCAACATTTACAGTAAATGTGTTTCCAGTTACAACATCTTTTAACTCTACTTTTGCAATGTTATTATCGTTATCCACTGTTACAGAGTTAACTTGGTATACATATGTTTCTCTGCTTGTTGGCAATGATACTACAAAGTATGGTTTCTTTACACCGTTACTATCCTTATAATATATATTAACTCTTAAGTCGCCAGAAACTCCCCCTAGTACTGTTAATAACTTGTTGAAACTATTAGCGTCGGGGGATTCCCCAATTGAAACATACCAATCTTCATTAATTACTAAATTATTACTATCATCAATACCGTCTACTATTTTGAATGTTTTTTCTCCTTCTACTAATGGTAGTTTTATATATGCATCTTCTCCAGATGCGTATACTTTTACTTTTTCTTTTCCTGCTACCAAGTCTACTGGTTTGAATACTAATTTAAATGTGCCAAATACTGGGTCTACTAATTCTTTTCCATTTTCTAAGTAGTTCTTTGTTGTATCGTCTTTGTTTACATATACCTTTATCTTAAATCCAGATGGTCCTGCTTTTATAACTTCTGTATTATCTATGTCTTCGCCACCAACTTTTACTTTGTTTCCTTCTTGTAATTCTATTTTCTTCCCTCCTAATATAACTTTTGCATAAGCTTTCCCTTCTTGTGTTTCAGATACCCATGCGCCCAATACTTTTACATCAACTCCACCTACTTTTTCTTCGTCATTAACTTTTATTGTTTCTTGGTCATCCCCTACTTTAATCACAGCATAATACTCGTCCCCTTGTTTTACTACATCTACCAATTCAACTTTTTTACCTTCAAACTCGTAAGATTCACCAACATTTAATGTTACTACATTGCTTGCTTCTCTCAATACAATTTTCTTGTCTCCTACTTCAGAGATATAGAACTTCTTGCCTGCTATCTCCATTGCTTTTTGATTTAATTCTTTATCCTCTAAAGTATCTGTATCACTTGGTAAGCTTGGAGTAAATGTTACTTCTATTGTATAGAATTCATTACTACCTCCATCTATTAATACAGTAGGATCTTCTTCCTCTGTGTCTTGTTTGTCTTTAAACACTACTATTGCGTTAGAAGAAGGTTTGAATCTAACTGTGTAATAATATTCTACATTGTCTTTGTCTTTTATTTTTCCATCTTTGAATACTAATTCGTTAGAGATGGAATATACACCACCTCCAGTTAAACCTTCTCCTAATTCAATTTTCTCTGTAGCTTTGTATAAGGGTACCTCATTTTCGGATACTGTTTTTGGATATTCAACTACTACTTTTTTGCTTTTTACTTCATAAGTTACTTCTTTTTCTTGTTTAGATACTTCTACAGCTTTGTAATATAAAACTAATGCAACATCTGTAGCAGCCATTGCTTCCTCTACAGTTGGAGCGTCGCTAATAACAATTCTTACTTTAGACAAATCTTGAACCATTTTGTTTACAAAGCTCTTTAAGGTTTCTGTGTTGTTTTGTGTTTGGTCGTTTTGGGCTACTGCTCCAGCCAATAACATACCGCTTGCTAAAACTACTTGGGCTTTTGCTAGAGTTTTCATAATATATTTTGGCCAAACCTTTTATAAGGTTAAGTAACTACGAGTGAATAATAAGAGTAACACCTTTTTTATAGCTATCCATTTTTGATCCAAATGCGTATTGCCATAATAGATAGAACTAAATGTAAGCCTAACAAATGTAACTACGAATGCTACAATTTTTGCCCTTTAAATAGGGCAGGAAAGAAATGTATAGAAATAATCGATGGCAAACCTGTAATCGATGAATCTATTTGTATTGGATGTGGGTTATGTGTTAAAAAATGCCCATTCAAAGCCATAAAAATAATTAATGTCCCAGAAGCGAAGGGCGAAGTCGTATTTCAATATGGGCCTAACTCTTTTAGGTTGTTTTCCTTGCCAATAGTAAAGATGGGCAAATCTATAGGAATTTTAGGGCCCAATGGAATAGGAAAAACTACAGCTATAAAAATATTGAGTGGGCAACTAAAACCAAATTTCGGCGATTATAATAAAGAATATAGCTGGGAAGAGATAATAGAAAAATTCAAAGGTACAGAATTGCAAAACTATTTTGAATTGTTATCTAAAGGGCAAATAAAGGTTATACATAAAATACAAGAAATACAAAAACTTAGAGAGGTTTTTAAGGGTAAAACCGTTAGAGAGCTAATAAAATTGGATAACCCGTTATTGAAAGAATTCGGCTTAGACAAAATATTAGACAGAAAAATAGAAAACCTTAGCGGGGGAGAACTGCAAAAACTATTGATTTATGCCTCTTTATCTAAAGAAGGCGATGTATATATTTTTGATGAGCCAACGAATTTCTTAGACATTAGAGAAAGGCTTAGGGTAGCTCTTAAAATAAAAGCCCTAAATAAAACTAAAATCGTTATAGATCATGATTTGCTTATATTGGACTATATAGTAGAGTTAATACATATAGCTTATGGTCAAAAAGCGGCTTATGGAAAATTTAGCCAACCCAAAGGTAATAATACTGCTATAAATGAATACCTTAAAGGCTATTTAAAAAGCGAAAATATAAGAATTAGAGATTTCGAATTATATTTCTTAGAAGGCACTGAAAAAGAAAGGGGCAAAACCATATATTTAGAATGGAAACCATTTACAATAGATTTGGGCAATTTCAAATTAGAAGCGGAAAAAGGAGAGGTATACAAAAAAGAAATAATAGGTATTGTTGGCCCAAATGGTATAGGAAAAACCACATTTATTAGAGCATTAAAAGGAGATTTTGATGTTAAGCCCATAGAGAAAAAAATAACCATTAGCTACAAACCTCAATATATAGAGCCTAAAGAAGTTACTGTTAGAAAATTGTTCGAACAAATGAATCCCAATTATAGAAACGAATTTTATGATTCTCTATTAATAAGGCCTTTAGAATTATATGAATTGTTCGACCACGATTTAACCACATTAAGCGGAGGGGAATTACAAAAAGTTATAACCGCTGCCGCTTTACTCAAAGAAGCAGATTTGTATTTAATTGACGAGCCAACAGCATTTTTAGATATAGAAGAAAGGGTTAGAATAGCTAGAGCAATAAGAAATATAATTAAAGAAAAAGGCAAGGCCGCTTTCGTTATAGACCACGATCTAATGTTTATGGAATACATAAGCGATTCGATAATGGTTTTTGAAGGAGAGCCATCGAAATATGGGAAAGCAAATAAACCTTTACCTATAAAAGAAGGGCTAAACTTGTTTTTGAAAAACATGGGTATAACAATTAGAAAAGTAAATGGTAGACCAAGAATTAATGAACCTGGTTCTAGATTGGATAGAGAGCAAAAAGCCCAAGGTTTATACTATTATTAATGTTCCTGCTAACTAAACATGCTAAAGAAAAAATAAAGAAAAGGCTATTAAAGAAAAAGGATGTAAACCCTATAGAATTATGGAAAAAAGCTATAGAGTTTGCCCAAAACTCTATAGAAAGAGTAGGCGATTTTATTTATTACACTAATGGGCAATACACTTTAATAGTAACCAAAGACCAAAAATCGCAAACGAAAGAAGAGTTTATTAAAAATATAAGCCAATCAAAATACAAATATTTTTATGTTTATTGGGATGGCGATATTAAATATATGCCTAAGCATGAAGTTTTATTATTAAAAGGGTATGCCCAAAAGAATAGCCCCGATGTTTATATTGGTAACCCTAGAATAGCCATAACACTTAGACCTTTTAAGAAAAGTGATTTGTTCCCTATGATACATAGGCTAACAATAAAGAAAAAATGGTTAGACAAACTATTAAAAGGAGAAAAGGAATACGAGGTTAGAAATCAAATTCCCAAAAACTTAGCAGTTAACGATATTATTGAATTCTACGACAAAAAGAAGAAAGTATCGCACAAATTTAGAGTATTAGAAATAAAATATGTCCCTTTGGAGGAAGCGCTAAAATATAAAATAGGTATATCTAAATCAGTATTATTTCAATTGGCCAAAAAAGACTATGTGTATCTTTTAAAGTTAGAGCCTTTGGACAAAAATGATTAGCTTTGTTATAACTTTCTTCACTTCTTTCCTAATGCTTTTATTTTTTATAATAGATATTGTTTTAGGAAAGCAATCTATCTTTGATTTTCCTAAGCTTTTTAAGAAAATATATTTAATGTTTTATTTGGCTTTCGTGGTTTTTATTGTTTCCTTTATAGTTAAATTGGCAAAACTTTATTTGTTTTATAAAGGAATACACTTTAGTTTTTGTCCTCCCTTTATTATACTGCTTACTTCTTATATAGTAACGCTAATAGCTTTGTTTATAATTTTTGTTCAATCCAAAATACCTATAATAAGAGAAATGTCCTTTTTGGCTTTTACAAAAGATGTATTGCCTTCCTTTATTAAAAACACATTAGTAAGGAAATCCTTAATTGTTGTGATATTAATGGTATTATCTATAGTTTTTTGCTTTATAGTTCAAAATTTCTTGCCATTCTCGCTATAACTCTTCTAGCACATTCGTGGCACAAATAACCCCCAAATTTTCTAGATACTTTTTTTCTTTGCTTTGGTTCACTTTTTAACCAATAAGCTGGTTCTCTTACTACTCCTTGTAATGGTCTCCCACATATAGCACATTTTGCTGGGGAAGGTTTCCTTCTTTTATATAAAACAGTAACCCTTCCTCCAGGGGTTCTTCTATAGATAATTCTATCTTTCATTCACGCTTTTTTAAACCTTTATTTATAAGCATTAATGCTCGACCGCTATAAGTTTATTCCTAAATATAATGATTTTCTTAGACTATTAAACCAAAAGAGGCCCTTATTTATTAGGGTTAACACTCTAAGGGGAGATGAAGAATTTATAGTAAAAATGCTAGAAAATAGAGGTTTCGAGTTAGAGAGTACGCCATTAAAATATTTCTATAAAATAAAAAAAGCCCCATTTCATTTACAAGCATTACCCGAATACATTTTAGGTCTAATATATATCCAAAATCCCTCTTCAGCTTTGCCAGTTTTCGCTTTGTCTCCAAGAAAAAAAGATATTATATTAGATATGGCTGCCGCTCCCGGGGGAAAATCCTCTTTAATACAACAATTAACTAACAATCAATCTATTTTGTATAGTGTAGAGAAAGACCCTTTTAGGGCTAAAAAGATGCGATTTATTTTTGATAGGCTAAATGTAAGAGCAGTAATAATTAATGAAGATGCTTTAAAATTACCATTTAAAGAGGAATTTAAAAAAATTTTATTAGATGCGCCTTGTTCAGCCAATCCCTATATAGATAAAACCTTCATTTCAAAAACCATAGAGGATTTTATAAATAGACAAACTATACAAAAACAATTAATAAAAAAGGCCTATGAAATGTTAAAACCAAATGGTATTTTAGTTTATTCCACATGCACATTAGAGCCCCTGGAAAATGAATTCGTAATAGAATATGCTCTCTCTTTAGGGTTTAAGATAGTTAATGCCAACCTATTTGGAGAGCCAGCATTAACAAGTTTTGAAAACCATGAATTTCCAAAAGAAATGCAATATTGCAAAAGGATATATCCCCATATACATTATGGGTTTGAACCATTTTTTTATTGTGTTCTAAAAAAACCTAAATGATTGTATTGTATAGCGGGGGTAAAGATTCTAATTATGCTTTAGTTAAAGCTTTAGACCATGGTTATAAAATTAGAAAACTCATATCCATCAAACCAGATAATGCTTTTAGCTCTATGTATCATTACCCAGCCATAGAGATAACCAAAACTCAAGCAGAGCTATTAGATTTACCATTAGACTTATATTTCGTAAAAGAGGAAGAGAAGTTCTCTAAATTAAAAGAAATACTAGAGATGGAAAAGCCCAAAGCCATTATTACAGGGGCTATCGCTTCTGCATACCAAGCAGGCAATATAAATAAAATAGCTTATGAATTAAATATATATGTACATAGCCCCTCTTGGTTAACTCCATATAAATTATACTTAAACCAATTAAAAGAGAGATGCTTTGAAATAATCATTAGCAGGGTTTCTTCTTATGGACTAAAAAAAGAATGGGTCGGTAAAAACCTTTTCGAAGTAATAGAAAAAGCCCAGTATATTAATTTAGTTGGCGAGGGCGGAGAATATGAAAGCTTAGTTCTATACCAACCATATTTTAAAGGGAAAATTGTTATAGACCGATATAAAATAAAAGTTATCGATGAATACACTGCAGATATTGTTATAGAGGATTATCATATTGAGCAATATAAAAAGCATTGCCCCAAAAAAGATCTAAAATTGGAAGGAAACAAAACCCTAATAATAGATATGACAGACAATATTTTGTCTTTCTACGAATATGTTATGCCTATATATTACCAAACCAAAGGCACAATCATTAATTATAAACAAATAAATAAAATAGATTTAGACGAATTCGATAAAATAATAGTTAGCTCTTTTCCCCCCATTGAGAAAAAATATTTTAACATAGATTTTAACAAACCAACTATAGTTATTGGGAATTCGGTCCAATTTTTAGATGTGGATTTGGTAGAAAAACCAACCTTCGGGTTAAATCAAATAAAACTAAACAATAAAATAACAAATGCTTATTTCCTAGCGAAGTACTTAGTTAAAAACGCTAATGGGTTTGCCAAACTTAATAATTATGATGTGGGATTTAGAATAAAAGACATTACAGCTTATATATTTAACCCCGAGTATAATGCCTTTGTTTATGGAGAAAAACTCTTTTAAGACAATTAATACTTTTAAAGAGAAACTATTATATTAATTATGACAAGGATTAGCGAAAAAATTTTAGAAATCCTAAAGGAGAGAGGCAAAATGTTAAAAGACGAGCTAGTAAAGGAAGTAGCTAAGGAAACAGGAAAAGAAGAAAGAATAGTAAAAGCAATCCTAACAAAGATGATAAAGAGAGGCAAGGTTAGAAGTTCTAATGGGTATGTCTATTTGCCCTAAATTCTTTTAATGCGAATTAAGGAAAAGCCTGAGGATTTTGTTGTTATTGAAAAAACTAATTTTTCTATAGCGGAACCATCGAAATATTATGATCAATTCAAATTTATGGGAATAAAAGATAATGGAATTCCTGGGGATTATACTATTTATGTTTTGAAAAAGAAAAATTTATCAACAACTCAAGCAATAAAGATAATAGCAAAACAATTTCGTTTGTCTAAATATAGAATATCCTTTTCTGGGGAAAAGGACAAAAAAGCTATAACTTATCAATTGATTTCTATATATAAAGGGCCCAAAAAATCTATGTTTTTAGATAATTTAGAATTATACTATATAGGGCTTAGCGATAAACCAGTAAAATTGGGTTCCCATTTAGGGAATTATTTTGAAATAAAAGTTTATGCAGAATCCCCAAAGGGGTTTGATGTTTTTCCAAACTATTTTGATGTCCAAAGATTTGGAGACAAAAGATTAGTAAACCATCTAATAGGCAAACATTTAATAAAAAACGAATGCGAGGAAGCTGCTAAAATTTTATTAACATTTGTTGGAAAAGAAAGTAAAAAAACAATAAAAGTTAGGCAATTAATAAAAGAATATTGGAATAATATAGAAAAGCTAAAGAAAGTTATTCCATTAATGCCAAAAGCCCTAGATATAGAAAAAGCCTATTTGCAATCCTTTATTGAGAAAAAAGACTATTGTAAAGCGTTCAAAGCTATCCCAAAATGGATTTTAATGTTATTTATACATTCGTACCAATCTTATATATTTAATGAAACCCTTAAGATGTATCTAAAAAACAAAACAAAAATAATCAAAATAAGAGATTTATTGGAATTCTATTTTGCAGACTATTATGAAAACATAGAGATTCCATTAATTGGGTATAAAGTTAATGCCAAAGGCGAAATAAAAGAAATAATAGATTATTTATTAGATAAAGAAGGCATTACTATTGAGATGCTAAAAAATAAAAAAGTTGTTGGCACTTATAGAAAGGGCTTTCAAAAGATGTATGATTTGAAAATAAAGAAAAACCAAAAATGGTTAACTAAATTCTATCTAGAAAAGGGTTCCTACGCCACAGTAGCGATTAGGTCTTTATTTTTAGAGCCCATCGATTTTTAAACAACCTCTTTTAATTTAACAATGTTACTTTTAATATTTTATGATAAAAATATTGAAACTCTCAAAGAAAAAGGTTTAATTTCTATGCCTATAGATTTAGGGGAAATAGTTTTAGCATTAACTAGAGAGGAATTGTTCGATAAAATATTAGAATATAATGATAAAGTAATAGCCCTAGAGCTAAAAGATTATAGCCCATATATAGAGAACATAGTTAAAAAAGATACATCTCCAAAGAAAAGAGCTTGATACCTCCATTAGATAGCATAATAATAAATGTTCCAAAAGATGCAAATGGACAAAACATAAAAATCGCTTTAATAACTACAGGTTTTAACCATTCGCTTTATGAAAAATTAAAAAGCCAATATAATTTAAACGACGAAAATATAAGACTATTCTATTGCTTAGGAAGCGATAAAGTAGATATAAATAATTGGGGCACATATAGTGCAGCAATAATAAAAAGTATCGCCCCAAATGTCTCATTAGACATATACGATTGCGATTATTCTAATAAAATGTTAGATGTAACTAAATTAAATTTATCGAAATATGATTTAGTTGTAGTCACATTAAATTACAATACCCCCTTCGATGATTGTTCTGATAAAATATGTAAATTTTTATCTAAATTCCCAACAATTGCCTCTGCAGGATTCGCTATACATGGAACCCCTGGAAAGGGTTATAGTAATATAAAAATAAACGTAGATACAGCAAAATATGGAACAGATGTGGCATTATACAATGCAACAATCCAAATAGTTAGCGCAAAAGATGTTAGTGTTCTATTCCCTACAAATTGTTGTTATTCTATAGAAAGCCCAAAGGAGAAAGCAATAACTTGTAGGATACAATCCATGTATATTGATGAGCCCTGCTATTACGATGGCAAAAAGAAAACGATAAATCTAACAATAAATACCAATTATGCTTGGAAACTAAAAATTATCGAACATCAAAGCCCTACTTATTCAGATGTATTATATTTAGATAACGAAGATTATAATTATACTCTCCAATCTCCTTGTTTTGCTAAAATATGTGTTGTTGGTTTAGATGGATACAAGGTTTTAACCGCACAAGGTCCTACTTTGCTGGGCCAAAACCCCACTTTATCGGCCCAATCTAAATTTGATTTTGGTTTCTATCCTGGTTACGCCGCAGCTGTAACAGCAGGAGCAATAGCTTTGTTAATGCAATATTTTAATCTAACATTGGACGAAATAAATATAGATTGGATCGTAAATCCTAAAAAGCCCGCGTATCTCTATGGAAAAGGCATACTATATTTAGATTTTAATAAATTGCTTAAACCTAAAATCGATGTATCTATAGAAAAATGCTACCAATCCAATTGCAAAATAAAAGTAGAAAGCGACATTCCATTAAAAGTTTGTGTTGAAGATGATTGTAAATTTGTAAATAAATCCTACGAATTTAATTTGCAATTCCCATTCTATGGAAATACAACAATAGATGTTAAAGCCTACATAGGAAACAAACTTGTATATAAATATAGTAAAGAAGTTTATGTAGAAAAAGACCCATTAAACATAAAAGCGGTATATGTTGATCCCGACAATATAAGAAAGGGCGAAAAAACCAATATATTCATTATAGGACAAGGCAAAAACATCGATATCTATATAGATGGAATATACTATAGAACAATAGATTTAAATGGGTCTTATTCTATCGAATATACCCCAACTAAAACCCCTATAGAAATAAAAATAAGAAAGGACAATTTTGAAAAAACATTTAGTATTCCAATAATATTTGTTAATAAACCCAAAGATTTGAATGGTTCCTTATATTTAGCAATTCCATATGGGGATTGCAATCAATTTATGTTTAACCAAACTTTTTATTGCGATGGCGATAATTTATATAAACTAATCCCTATAGATAGCCAGCTTCTAAGCTATGTAAATGATACGATTAAAGTTTTCGTATACAAAGGAATTAACGAATATGGAATAAAAGAATTGCAAATTCAAAGCAATAATTATACTACCATATTACCTTTCGGCGAATACAAAGATGGTAAACTATGTGTAGAAAATTATTGCTTTAGGTTTAACTATTTACCTCAAAAGGTTATAACTAAAATAGAGAACAATACTTTACAAATCATTACTAATCAGCCATACCCTATAGAAATAAAAATCAATAACGAAACTTATATAGTCAAAGGAAATAGTACTATAAAATTTACTCCAAGAATTGGATTAAACCTTATTGAGATCAAATACAAAGATGGCCATAAGGTTATACCTTATTATTACTATGAAAAGCCAAGAATAGAATACAAATTCGATGGGCATTATTTGTATTTGAAAGCTTCTCACAAAGATACCATTTTTGTTATAGTAAATAACAAAAAGTTAAAGGTAAATGTATCCAAAGAATGGTCGAAAATTGATGTTAGCCCTTATTTGATAAAAGGCCTAAATATTATACATATTTTAGGTTATTACAAGCACACAATATTATATGATGGAAAGCAAATAAGATATTTCGATTATTATCAATACGATGTGCCTGCAATAGAGTTAAAACTTAATGGAAAAATAAAAGGCAAAATAAAAGTGATACCAACCTACTTGGTTAACTTTAATTACACAATAAAGGGGAATAAAGTTACAATAAAATCAGATCCTTTCTTTGCTAAGGTATACCACAATGGTAAACTAATTTATGTTGGAATAATAGAGAATAATACTTTTCCGATTCCAGTAAAAATAGAAAACGGCGATGTTTTAATAACAATACCTGGAAAAATAGAATACAAAAACATTAGCATAAAATACGGGGTATTCTATAATAAATCGCTATTGGGAGAAAAATTGTTAGAAAACTACCTAAATGGGTTAGGAATATACAATAAATTATATTATGAAAAACCCTATTTGTATAAAGTTAAATGGCTATGTTATGGGGAGACAAATAATATAGCATGTAACATAAATCCTTTGCAATATAAAAAATTCGATCCAATCCCAAAAAAAGACCAAGTTCCTTTTGGAAATTATTCTATAAAATTAATTAGAAAAGTAAACCTAATAGTTACTGCATGTAAAAGCGTTTGCACTTCTATAAAAAGAGAGATTAATTTAGATATACCAACGATGTACAGTTTTAACTTAGACAAGGGCTGGTATATGGGAAAACCAAACATTAGAATAGATGATAATTTATATATAGATACTAACAACGATTTCAAACCCGATATAACATTAAGGGAAGGAGAAAGCAGGATAATAAATAACAAAATATTCTATTTCAACAAAACCTTATATATTGGGATAAAAACCAAACCTGGATTTTATATTGTAAATGATTCCATAGTAGTAGGGGAATACAAATTTGTAATACCAACATTCTTTACTGCTATATATAATAAAGGTTACATAAAGAAATATTTTACCAAAAGAGACATAATATATTTGGATAGGCCTATATATATTAAACCTCAGTCCTGGACTTTAGATATAAAAAAGGCAAACAATACCATAATTGGGAATACAGATAATTACATTACTGTATATAATAAAGACATCTATTTCAAAATAAAGGGACAATTTAAACTACATTTGGATGGTTTTAGCTATATAGAAGAGGCGAATAGCAAAATATTTCCTTTCTATATAATTGGAAATAAATTGTATTTATCGAAAGGCCGATACGAAGTTTATGCAAACAACCAATATGTGGGGGAGTTTAATATTAATTATCCTATACCAATAGGCAATACTTCCAATGTATACAAAATTATAGATTTAGACAGCGATGCAATATTATATTTTTACAACAATAGTTATATATTTTTGCCCAAAGATGTTTTTATAGCTTTCGATTTAGAGAACAATATTTCTATCCCTATGCTAGCTAAATGCGATAATAATTATATCCCTATCTATATTAAACCACAAAAACTTAATTGTTCTAAATTGGATACCCCCTTGTTTACATGGGACAAAACTTTAAAATCTAAAATAAAACCTATATTCAATACAAGGTTTGCCTATATATTTTACGCAGCCAATAAAAAACCATATATAGAGGTAGAAGGCGTTAAAATTTATATAAACAATGGTTTAACCATAGAAGGGGGGATTATTGTTAATGACAACAAAACCTATATTGGGAAAGCCCAAATAAAAGAAGGCCATGTGATGGTAATAAAAAATAATAAATTAGTTTTCGAAACGTTTTTACCTTATACTAGAATACAAAAAACAGAAATAGAACAAAGCAAAAACGAAAAACCAAAAGCGAAACCCATAAAGAAAACAAAAAGGGAGTTCAATTCCTTTGCCATTATAATAATAGGAACGGCATTATTCTTAATATTAATAGCATGGCTCCGCAGAAAGAAGAAACAACAATACCCCTATAAAGAGATATAATAGTATAAACGATGGAGTATTTTACATACCCATTATTGTTGGGGTTAATAGTTTTTACCTTTACTATAGCAGTTAACCAAATTATAATACCCCAAATGTTAGAAATAAGACAATCCTATTATTCTATCCCATTTCTATCAATAAAACTAGAAAATAACAATTTAATATTGGAATCGATGTACGGGAAAACCAATATGAAAAACATTTTCGTTTTTGTTACTAACAATACTATACCAATTTGTGGGACTTATTTAGATGGCATAAAAAATAAAGCTGTAATTGATGTTAATGAATTGGGATGTATAGGAAAATATGTTTGCGTAAGCTATAGGGACAAAATACTAAAATGTTTATTTTTTCCTAATCAATAACAATATAGGAGTGGTATTGGTTAGATTATTTATTATTTCTGTACTATTGGTCTTTGACAGGTTTTGCAATATAACAACGGCTTTGTTTACTGTTTTACTTATAAAGGAAGTTAAGAAAGCCGCAGTAGATGTGTCTCCATTAACTATAAAGTCATAAACCAAAACAAATAAAATCAATAATAATAAATATTTTATTAAGGGTTCAGACCATTGTAGTATTAACCATGCTATAATTAATGCTATACCTGCCATAATTAAAGGATCCATTTTTAGATAAACTTTCATCATTTATAAATAGCATCAAAACAATTAGCTGGGCCGTTAGCTCAGCCAGGTAGAGCGGCGGGCTTCGGACCCGCAGGTCGGGGGTTCGAATCCCCCACGGCCCGTTTAAATTGGTAATACAATATTCGCTATGATAGTAGAAATATTGGTATTCCCAAATAGTAAAAATCAAAAAATAATTGAGGGCAACCCATTGAAAGTTTATCTTAAGAGTCCTCCAAGAAATAATGAAGCGAACAAAGAGCTAATATATTTGTTGGAAAAGTATTTCGGTAGAAAAGTTAAAATAATAAAGGGGTTTAAAAATAGAAAAAAGCTAATAAAGATTTTAGACTAAATTTTTAACTACTACCTTTGCTGCATTTAAAACATCTTCTTTTTTGATTGTTTTTCTTTTAGCGTGTGTTGCTAATTTTAAAGCCTCTTTGGCGATCTCTGCATAGATTTGTTCTAATTTCTCTTTCAATAACCTAACTGCTTTGTCGGATACTCTTGTTACTCCGACCTTTTTTGCTTCCTCCTTTAATATTCTCTCGACTGCTGCTAATGGGATACCCCTGTCTCTTTTTGCTGGCATAATAAAAAATATGCTTCATTATTTAAAAGCTTTTAACTTTTTTAGCCCCCGAATGACTAACCATGGCACTTTGTGTAATTTGTATTCATCTTTCTTAGGCACGAATAGGGGTTTAGCCTGGTATAATTGTAAGAAAGGTTTAGTGCCAATATGGTATGTTACAAACTTATCTTCTATTGGTTCTATTTCTAGCATCAAACCTTTATATTTGTCAGGCAATAGTATTACACCCATTTTATATTCTATTGGTGCTTGGTATGTTTCTCCATCATAAACTATAGGTTTTAGCAAATAGAGGTTTTTAGCAATATTTTTATCGAATCTATATATATACCCAATTTCGTCTCCGAAATAGGGATACATAATAAAATAGTAAATTTTGCATTAAATGCTTTATATTATAACATGTTATTATTATTGTATGAAAGTGGTAAAGTACTACTTCAAGAACGCACTAGAGCAACTCCTCAATAGTAATGTAATATACTATGGGCATAACAAAGATATACACGCAATAAAATGGAAAAACTTGTATTTGTTTATTTATGCATTTAGAGACCTTACTCCTATGGAAGCAGTAAAACTTTTATTAGAGCATGCACAAAAATTAATAGAAAATGGCTTTAACATAGAAAAAACCGAATTCGGATGGAAAGAAATATATAATATAAAGAATGACAATGCCGGTTTTGATGGTACCATTTATAGTATATTAGTCAACAAACCCACAGATAGCATAAAAGATTTGGTTTCTATAAAATATATCCCCCTAAAGGTTTTTAAACCGATAATTAATGTTATACCGGGCCCGTAGTCCAGCGGTAGGACGCCGCCCTGGCACGGCGGAGGCCCCGGGTTCGAATCCCGGCGGGTCCACTATTTTTTCTCATTCTTAAGAATGAAAAAACCGCCCCGGCCGGGATTTGAACCCGGGTCGCGGGCTCGACAGGCCCGCATGCTAGGCCGCTACACCACCGGGGCTAGAACTAATAAAACTTCGATTTAAAAATTATAATTTGTCTCTTATGCCTTCTAGGATTAGGCTATTGAATAATGTTGTTAATAGAATAAACCATAATAATATGGTTTGAGATAGTTGGTTATTGATTATAATCTTAAGGTAAGTAGTTACTTCATTACCTACTGCGCTTGTGATTATGTTATTTACTGTTGATTGGTAGCTAATAAACCAATATGATATAACTATTATTGTAAGCAAAATCAAAACCTCCAAAAGATTCGGGGTTTTGAACTCGTATCGAATCATAGTTTTGGGAAATATAATAATTTATAAATATGAGTTATTACCAATATAGTGATTCCATGGCATGCCAAAATTTATTATTACATTACAAATTTTTTGTCTTATTTGCCTCTACCTTCTTTCCTTAATGAAAAAGAGAAAGAAAAAATAAAATTTTATGCATGGGAATTGGGCTTAGAAATAGATCCAAACAATGTTGGAAAAGCTTCTTTGTTTTTTATATTGCTCGCAATGGTTTCTGCGATTGTTTCTTTATTCAATATAAACTTCATTTTTTTGACTTTAATATTTTTGTTTTTGGCTTTGTATGTTTATTATTATCCAATTATTGTTGGTAAAAGCTATAGAACCAAAAAAGAAACACAATTTCTTTTGTTTTTGCTTAATGTAGCAATGTTTTATGAAGTTTTGCCTAGTATTGATTTAGCAATATATAATAGTGCGAAGCATTTGCCTTTCCCTATAAAATTGGACATAGAAAGGCTATTATGGTATACCAACTTAAGGTATTTCGAATCTATTAGTGACGCCCTAGAGTTTTATGCAAAAAGATGGAAAGAAAACACAACAATAACTCAAGCATTGTTCATCCTAATAAACAAAAACCCGAAAGAGGCATTATCCTATTATTTGGAGCAAAGCTACTATAGAATGCTATCTTTTAGCCGAGAGCTAAAGAGTTCTGTCGAAATAATAAATATGATAGGTATAGTATTACCGATAATGACCATGACTTTATTACCAGTAATAATCGGAATTCTTGCATCGGAAGTGCCTTACATTTATTTGTTCATATTTTATGATATAGTTTTGCCAACCATATTGCTAATACTATCTAAATTTGTTATAGAGAAAAAGGTTCCTCCCACCATATTTAGTTATAATCCCGGAAAAAGGCAATATCGGTTATTAATATTAGTTCCATTGTTTTTCTTATGGTTAATAATATTTCTTAACGCATCGAGCCATTATAAAGAATACAAAATGTTTAATAGTATTGTTTCTTTAGCTTACACATTTTTGTTAGTTTTGTTTTTGCTAATTGGGTTTGCATTGTATTTTATTGATATTTATTCTCTTTACAACAAAATTAAAAAAATGGTTAACCAATTAATAATATTTTTGGAAACACTAAAAAGTTATGTCTCTTTAGGTTATAGCTTAGAAAGGGCATTAAGCTTAACATCAAAAAAATTGCAAGGCTTAGAAATAGCTGAGCTATTATATAATATAGAAAACAAAATCAATGAGAATAAACCATTGGATATTGCAGTAAAAGAAGCATTAAAAAAATACAACAATCCTATAATAGAGACAATATTCGATATTATTATAGCCAACTATAATAAAGGTTTAACATCTTTATCAGAATTATTAGATTCTTTGTTAGACTATCTTAGAAAGGTTAACGCTGCTTTAGAGAGAACTAAGGATTTGCTTAGCGAAGCTATTAGCGAGATGAAGATGCAAATAATAATGCTAATCCCAGTAATGTTGGGCATAATCGTTGGTATAGGTAACTTTATGATATCTATTATGCTTTTAATTACCAACATAATGAAATCATTCGATTTTAAAAGTGCTGGTCAATTTTCTATTCCTTTGGATGTTTTGCAAATGTTTATGATAAAGAAAGAGACAATAAATCCTTTTATGTACCAAGCTTTAGTTGGGTTATATGTTATAGCATCAGTAATAATTCTATCTATTTTGCTTAATAGTATAGAAAATTCAAAAGACCCAATAAGCGAAAAAATAGTTATTGTGAAAAATTTAGCCATAGCTTTTGCTATATATTCCATTATAGTAATAATTACTATAACCTTATTCCAAGGCCTATATGAAATGCTAAAAATGTCTTTGTTTAGCTAACAAATGAAACATATAAAGTATTGCCCCAAATGTAATATATATACTTTGCAAGATAAATGCCCTAAGTGTGGTTCCAAAACAATAATAAACAAACCTCCAAAGTTTAGCCCCGAGGATAAATATGGCAAATACCGAAGGCAATTGAAAAAAGAGTTGGGTATTTATTTGTCTAAACAATTACAATTCATAAAACCCGACGAGGCTAACTAGGGTTTTTCTATTTTTGTAACAGCAGTATAAATTTTCAAATATTATGTTCTTTATACCTATTTTTATACATTTCTTTTTATCATAAACTATATCGTACAAAATTAAATGTTTAGCCAATTGTTTTATTCTATTGTGCAATTTTTTATTATAGTTCTGCTCTATAACAATAGCCAAATCTGCTTTTTCTTTGGGTCTAACATCAAATATAGATTTTTTAATAAAATAAACCTTCGTATTGGTTGGGATAATTTTGTAAACTTTGTATGTTTTGTTGGCTTTAACCAATTTATATGGGAATTTTAAATCGATCTCTTTGTTATATACATAATATCGCCCATTCTTTAAAGCGCTCAACAAAAATAAATCGATAAAATCGTATTTCGATAAACTTATTATGCTAAAACCGTCTAATTTAGGTAATAACAATTCCCTTATAATTCTATTTATTATAATTTTATTTATTATGTCTTGACAATGCATTTCTTATCCTACAAAAAGAGCATACTTCTCCCTTTGATGGGTAACCACATATTTTGCAATAATTCTTTGGCTTTGGCTCTGGCACTCTAGTATTATAGTATAGCAAAGCTTTTATAAAATTTTTCTTAAACCCAGGGAATATTTTCTCAAATTCATTAGCTATATTTTTGTATCTATCTTGGGTATTCTTTCTCCTTAAAGGACATTCTATATTTACATATGGCAAATTCTTTTCCTTAACATATTGCAAGGTTTCTTTTTCTCTTACAAAAAACAAAGGTTTAACCTTTTTAGCCAATTTATAATATCTTTCATTTTTGGGTCTTATTTTTAACAAATATTCATAATTACCAGAAAACAGATTAGCTAAAGCAAAAGCTATGATATCATCAAAATTATGCGCTGTAATCAAAGTATAATCCTTTTCATATGCAAACTTATTCATAAGGTATCTCTTTACTATTCCACATACAGCGCAAGCTGGCATTTTGCCTATAGGCTTTATAGTAATCCCATAATCTGCTACCCTATCTATATATAGGTTTAACCCATATTCTTTTGATAAACTCTCAACTATTTTCTCAGAAATATCAGAAAAACCCTTTATTCCTAAATCAATAAAATATAGATCGAATTTGTAATTTAAATTATAAAGTATGTCTAACAAAGTTACCGAATCTTTGCCTCCAGAGATGGCTAATAACAATTTTTCGTTGGGGGAAAAAAGAGAATATCTTTTTATAGTGTCTAAAACTTTGTATTTTAGTTTGTCCATTTTCATATATTGTTTTTGCTAAAACCTTTATAATTCTATATAACATTACCACTGAAGTGGAAGAACTTGAGAAGCTAGAATTAGAAAAATATCTATTGAAAAAAATGAATGAAGCAAACGATATACTATATATATCACTAAAAGAGTTAGAAGAGTTGGGGCTAATAAACCTAATAGATGAAATATTGGATAACCCTGAAAAAGCAATAGAGCAAATAAAAACAATAGTAAAAGAAATCCAAGAAGAATATGCTTTAACTAAAGTAGATTACTATATAGCGTTTACTGATGTACAATATTATAGAAATGTAAAGATTAGAGAGCTAAGAAGCCACCATTTGAATAAATTAGTTGCTATAGAAGGCATTATAAAACAATCTTCAATGGTTAAACCAGTACTAAAAAGGGCCGTTTTTAGACATAGCTGTGGTTACGAAGTAGAAAAAGAGATAAAAAGTATTAGCGATAAAATTTCTAAGCCAAAGAAATGTCCCAAATGTAATAAATCTGGCGATTGGGAGATAGTAGAAGAAGAATACATTGATATACAAAGATTAGTTTTAGAGGAATTACCAGAAAACCTTACTGGGGGAGCCCAACCCGAGAGGGTTACTGCCATATTAAAGGACAAACTAGTTGAACCGAAAATTAATGATAAAACTGTTCCTGGAGCGAGAGTTAGAATAGTAGGAATACCAAGGACCGCAAAGCTTACAGAGAAAGGCGCTATCTATGATATACTAATAGAAGTAAACAACATAGAATTTTTAGAGAAAAACATAACAGATATAGTTATCACTAACAAAGATTTGGTAGAAATAAAAGAGATAGCCAATAGCAATAACCCATTAGATTTATTGGTGGAGAATTTTGCCCCTTCTATATTTGGTTATGATTACATTAAAAAAGCTATCCTTTTACAAATGGTTGGGGGTGTTAAAAAAATTAGAAGGGACGGCACAAAAGTTAGAGGGCATATACATATATTATTAGTAGGAGATCCCGGTACAGCGAAGAGCACTCTATTAAAATATGCTGCAGAAGTAGCGCCAAGAGGTAGATATGTCTCAGGCACTTCTGCTACAGCTGTTGGTTTAGTAGCGGTAGTAGTAAGGGACGAACTATTGAAAGTATGGTCTATCGATGCAGGGCCAATGGTTTTAGCTAATGGCGGTTTATTAGCTTTAGACGAAATAGAGAAACTAGGTAAAAACGAGCTAATGATTTTACACGAAGCAATGGAGCAAGGTAGTGTAACCATTAGCAAAGCCGGTATACATGTTACATTGAAAACAGAAACATCTGTTTTAGCCGCAGCAAATCCCAAATTTGGAAGGTGGGATGATAATTTGTCTTTAGTAGAACAAATAGCTATTCCTCCAACTATACTAAATAGGTTCGATTTAATATTTCTAATAAGAGATAAACCTGGAAAAGATTATGATGAACAATTGGCAGAAAGGGTATTAGAAAGTTATGTTGAAGATGTAGATTTGGCAATACCTGTTGATTTGTTAAGAAAGTATATCCTATATGTGAGAAAAAACATAAAACCTAGGCTTTCCAATGAGGCTATAGCTAGAATTAAGGATTTCTTTGTCTCTCTCAGAGAGAAATCTCAAGAGTTAAAAGCAGTTCCAATCTCTACAAGGCAATTAGAATCCATTGTAAGGCTAGCTGAGGCATCTGCTAGAATAAGGTTTTCCGATATAGTTGAAAAAGAAGATGCCGATTTGGCTATAGAGTTAACCAAGCGTTTCTTAGAGGAAGCAGGAGTAGACCCAGAATCCAAAGTAATAGACATAACAATATTAGAGAGTGGTAAACCAAGAAGCAAAATAGAAAAACAAAAATTGCTATTACAACTAATAAAGCAATTAGATAGCGGGGAAGGTGTTAGCGAGAAAGAGTTAATAGAAAAAGCCAAGGAATATGGTCTTATGGATAGTGAGATAGAGCAATTGTTATACTATCTAAAAACTAGCGGGGCAGTATTTGAGATTAAACCTGGCATATTAAAAGCGGTATAAATTTTTAAATGGTTTATTAGTATGTTTTTGCCGCCGTGCCCGAGCGGACCAAGGGGTTCGGCTGGAGACCGAATCCCCGATAAGGGGGCGGGGGTTCGAATCCCCCCGGCGGCGTATATAAATCAATTTATCCTAACAATTTATGCTATTGCTATTAGAATTGGTATTTGCTATACTAATGTTTTTTGCATTGTATAAGCCAATGCATTATCATATAACATTGGATAAGAAAGAGTTTAATCCAAATTTTTATGATTATGAAAAAGCAATAGTTCTGTATTATTATGTTAAAGAGCTTAAACCAACTGCTTTTTTTGCCTTTTTCCCAAAATGGGTTAATTCCATTTACGCCAATGGGGTACCGGCTTATTATAAAAAATATTACCCCTATACGATTCCAGTAAATGTGGAAAAAAACATCTCTATTAATATTAGCGCTTTAAATTGCACTTCTGTTTTATTATTTGATTCCCATTTTAAACCGGTATTTTACAATTATTCTAACAATAATATAACTTTTTCAGCGAAGAGAGGTACATACTATCTATATTGCTTAGACATAGAGCAAAACTTATATAATACTTCGATACAACCGGAAGAAGAGTATAAAATAGATTTACAGAAGCAAAAAATTTTGGTTAAACCTTTGTTTTATGTTTGTTTTAACCCAACAATGAAAATGGGCGAACTAATATTAGAAACTCAAACTAGGATAGGGCCCAAATATAATTGTGCCTTAAACAATATAGTTGTAACCAATAATATAGATTTGCCCAATGGGGAAAATTTGGGTTTCGAATCCCAATTAAAATACGAATTTTATGAATTGTTTGTTAAATAATTGTGGGAAAAGTCTATCGCTTTTATTATATATAATAGTTTGTCCTCATTAAGGTATTTGCTTAATTGGTAATAGGAATATCCAACCAAATCGAACCTATCGAAATAATAAGGCGCTATTTTTATTAAAGCAAAAACATTGGATGGATAGCTAAATAATCTATAGTGCAAATTAGATATATACTCTTTAGCCAAATAATAGCAATCTATGCTATTTGGTATTTCAACGGTTTCTCCAATGAAAGCAGAGTAAATTTTGTTTATTTCATTTACCACTTCTTTAGGGCAGTAATTTTTTATACCGGTAGTATTGCCAACAAATTTTAACCAACCTTTTACTGTTTGCAAACGCCAATATGCTTTGTATAAGAATTCTTTATTACCAGTATCCAAATATTTGTTATACAATTCTATTACAATTCTAAGCCTTTCCCTCGCAGCGCCTATTGCTTCGGCATCATACAATGTTTTGGCCTTTTTTATCGCATCGTTTAACTCTTTCCTGGTTTCTAGTATTAAAGAATAAACATCTGTATCTATTGGAACATTATCGTATAAATATTTGAAACATAATGATGCAGCAGCATAATAATCTTTATTTTTATAAGCTTTTTCATATACTTTATATTCTTTTGAATCTTTGAAACCATGCTCTATAGCTTTTTTGCATAAATCATCGGCCAATTGCTTTGTTATATCTAAATACCACCTTGGTATTTTAATAGGTTTTTTCTCTATTAATTCTATTCCAAACAAATCCCTATATAAGGAAAGAACATCCGTATAATATAATCCCCCTAAAAATGTTGATTGCCCATGGACTAATGTTTTGCCCTTTTGAGTTGCAGCTAAATATTTCAAATCTATTCCTCCTACCTCTCCAATAATACCAAAAGGCATTATCACTCCAGTAAAAACATATTTATCTAAATTTTGGGGAACATACCCTTTTGCTGCGAATATTAATCCTAAAGTTAATGGTAAACCGGCACTTTCGCCAGCGACGAAGGGGCTATCCACTTTTAATTTTATTAAGATATCTTTATTATCCAAATTAGTTCTAACAAAATATTTTACAAATTCTTTTGCTATAGCAATAGATTTTTGGAAAGAGATTTCTTTATAGGAATCGGTATCTATATATACAGTGCCTTTGCTAGAATTATAAACCTTAAATAATATAGGCGTTACTTCGCCCTTCCTTTCTAATTCGTTTACTGCCACCCCATTAATACTAAAATAATTATTTTTGGCAATAGTTACATTTAGCAATTTTAATTTTGATACTTTTAATTCGGTTTGGTTTTTTGTTGTTTCTTTAACGGTATTCGCTGGTAGCAATGTTAATATTCCTAAACCCAAAGAAACAAAGAAAAAAGCTAAAATAACTATATCGCTTTTGTTCATTTGACTACAATTATAAATAATTTAAATTTATTGCTTCAATTGCGCTTTAAGAGATAACAATTTTTGGTTTTCAAATAGTTTTCTTACCATATCGATTATAGTTTTGGTTACCTTTTTTAATTCGTTAATGGTATCTCTTTGCTTTATTAGTTCGTCTTCAAAATACATTATTTTGCCTTTAATGGAAAACAATTCATCTTTCAAATAGTTTATAAATTTGTTCGTACTTTCCTTTTGTTCAACCATCGTTTTCGCTAAGGCGTTTACCTTTTGTTTTAAATATTCTAAATCTTTTAAAGATGCAACAACATACTCGTTTTCATATAGTTTAAACAAAGTGTCTTCATCTTCCCTTATAATCAATATATCATCAAAAAGGCCTTTAGCATATAAATTTCTTAATTCTTCAACAAACGCTTTGTATTCGGGTTTATCCAAATATAATGTTTTTTTCATTAGTATTACTATTTTCTTTTGCTTTGGGCTAACATTAACTTCTTCATTGCTAACAACAATAGGCATTAAAGTTTAGGGAATCAAACAATTAAATTAATAATAGTGTTACTAGAAAGTAAATAAATAGCTTTATTTTTTGTTCGGTTTTTATTTTAAAGTGTATGGGGCATTAGCTTTATTAATAGCAATAGCGCTTTTTGCTGGCTATTTGTTTATAGATCCTAATACTAGGGAAAAAATTAGCTCTATCATTGATGATTATGTTAGCTTTGTTTCTAGCGGTATAGAAGAATGGAAAGCTTTAGCGACAGGGGAATACTATGAATATAAACCTATCTATACTACGAAAAAAACCGAGGAAATAAAACCACTAATAGTTAATTTGATAGCCCAATGCGATGGGCCTAAAGAAGTTAATATTACCGATACAAAATTCGATATAAATTTGACTGTTAATGTGGAAGACCCATTTTTTGTGAAAGAAGTATCAGTTGAACATACAGGGTTGTCCGAATATTATACAATAAATGTAGAAAAAAAGGAAAACAAATGGGCAATTAGCTTTACTAAAAATAAAGATCCAAAACCTGGTTCTTATTCGATAACTTTTTTAATAAAGTATAGCGCTTATTATAAAGAAATACTGCCCATTTTAGTAAAAACAAAGGATTTCGATTTTGTCCATATAGATGTAAAGCCGTATTTGCAATATTATGTTAAACCGAAAAGCTGGGAAGTGTATAATAATGGAGAACTGGAATTTGTCTTTACCGATCCAAATGCGCTTATTAATATAAGAGAAGCTAAACTTGCAATAGAAGGGAATGGGATAAATATACAAAAAATGGGGTTAAACAAAATAAAAATTTCTTTGCAAAACCTAAAGGCTTATGCGATAATACCATTATTTATTAATGCTTCTATAACATATCAAAAATCGATAACTCCAATAGGATGTACAATAAACATAAAAAATTTAAATAACCAACAAAATTAAATGTATGGTATTAAAGATTTTGAAGAGAATAAGTAAAATTGAAGAGCATATGGAAGAGCCCAATGAAGAGGGTTATATTGAATTAACAGAAACAATCGAGGAAATAGAACCTTCTTTGTATGTTAAAGTATATAGACCAAGGGATTTCGCCGAAATTAGATATATTTTGGACGATTTAAGGGAAGGTATCTATATTTGTTTTGTTAATATATCTTCTCTAAAAAACAAAAGTAGAGAAGCATTAAAACACACATTAGAAAAGATGAAGAAAACTGTAGATGCCATTGGGGGAGACATTGCAGTAACAACAGATGATTGGGTTATTTTAACCCCGAGAGGTATTAAAATTTGGAGAGAGAGTCAACCTTCTCAGTCGCAATAAAATATCGGGCCAATTCATTAACTATTGCTCTAAAAGCTACAGAATCTTTAGCATCTATCTCTATTATGGTTTTTCCATTTTCGTGTTTTACTCTATAGATAGCTCTCCATTCATCTTCTTGCTCAAAAATTGGTAATTCTTTATCTATTTCAATTATGGCCTTAATCCTCAATCCCATAGTTTTCTAATTGCAATCTTTTTTTCTCTATTTCTTCAGCGATTCCTAAGCTATTAATTATTTCTTTGTACCTATTTTTTATAGTAACTTCTGTAACTTTGGCAATTTCCCCTATTTTCTTTAATGGTACATATTTTCCATGTTTGATCGCAGCAATATATAATGCTGCGGCAGCAATACCTTGAGGGCCTCTCCCGGAAACAATATTTTTCTTTTTAGCTTCTTCGATAATTTCTATTGCTGTAGCAGTCACTTCTGGGGGTAAATTAAGTTCGCTTGCATATCTATAAACAAAATCAGCTGGACTAATTGGTTTTGGTTTAATGCCTAGTTCTCTAACTATTAATCTATAGGCTTTAGCTATATCTTTTTTAGATATACCTGTGGCTTTTTCCAATTCTTCTAAAGTTCTTGGAATGTTATATTCTCTTATAACTAAATATAATGTACCAGCTAATAAAGTATTTATATTTCTCCCCCTCGCCAAACCTTTTTCTACAACTTTTTGATAGATTCTAGCGGCTTCTTCTTCAACATATTTGGGCATATTTAATTTATCAACCATCTTTTTCAATTCATGCAAAGCTATCTTTAGATTTCTATCTATCGCGGACAACGCCACTCTAGAATGCCATTTTCTCATTCTCATGAATTTTTGTTTTAATTCCCCTTTCAATTTATATATTTCCGAGGTATCTCCAATTTCTGTAGAAAGACCCCTACCGACTTTGGCATAACTTAATGGTGCTCCTCCTCTCCTTCTATCAACAGTTTCATCATCAAAATGCCTCCATTCTGGGCCTAAATCGAATTCTATTTTGATAACATACCCACAGTCTTTACAAATATACTCCCCGGTTTTAGGATCGTAAATTATATTTTCACTCCCACAATTGGGGCAAACTAATTTTTCTTTCTTTTTTAAAACCATTTATAAATTTTGATCGAATCTATTTAAAAATTTTTATTAAGATATATAAATGAAGAGGGATTACGCTTCTGATTAATGATGACAAACATTAACAGATTTTTAAAATTCTTTGTCAACCAAAACCAATGGCACGCGATATAGTTGCAGATTTCCTATCTCATTTAACTAATGTAAGAAGAAAAGGAGAAGACAAAACAGCATTTTTCCCAGTATCTAATCTAATAATAAAATTAGTAGAGATAATGAAAAGAGAAGGCTATATAAAAAATTATAGACTTGTTGATAGTTCTCGCGGTAAAATAATTGAAATAGAGTTAAGTGAATATTTCAATGAAGCAAATGCAATCAAACCAAGGTTTCCAGTAGAGTATAGTGAATTGGAAAAATACGAAAAAAGATATTTACCAGCATTAAACTTTGGTAGGCTTATCTTATCTACCTCTAAAGGTTTAATCACAAATAGGGAAGCAAAAGAACAAAAAATTGGGGGAGTATTAATAGCTTATGTCTATTGAGCCAATTTTTCTAAAAGCTTCTCTATTTTAACACTTATATAATCTCTTGTCTCTGTTAGCCTTTCTACATATTGGTCATAATATAAAACAGCTTTGTTTGCCCATTCTAGGAATTTATTAGTATAATCAGGAATATTTTCCTCTATGTAATCCATATACCTTTCCACTTCAGTTAACAATTGATATAATTGAGTAAAAGCCTGTTTCATTATTAGTCTTTCCTTCGCTTTAGTTAACGCATCGGCATTCTCTTTTAAAATTATCTCTGTACTATTCATTTTTGAATAACAAATGTTTTTTGCGATTTTAATTATGTTTCTTTGTCTTCCCATTATTTCCTTTATAGTTTTATAACTATTCTTAAAGGTTTCAACTTCTATGGCTTTTTGTGATATGTAATTTTTATGGTTTGTACTTTTAGCGACCAAATACTCTATTAATGTGGCTAAATATTGGCCTAACAATGTTGGTATCTCGTAATAATTGGATTTGACAGCTTTTTTGAAATTTATTTTGTTTAATATTCCAATTTTAATTTCTATATATTTGGCCATGTAATAGTCGGGCAATAGTGCTTTTCTATAATAGTCCCAACTAGCTAAAAAAGATTTGTCAATAAAACCAAGCTTTACTAAATGTTTATATTCGTTTGTAATGATATCTAATAATTTTTTTATCGAATTTCTCAGCCTTTTCAAATTATTTAATGATTGGTTATTAAGATTGCGCTCTTCTTTTATATAATAGTTGGCTAAATTTTTGTAATATATTAAAATTTGTTCCCAGCTTCCAATTTCTTGTTTAAAAGACATCTCTATATAAGAGGGGTTTGAGTTTTGCAACCAATTATCTATTAAAGCCTCTCCTTCCCCGATTAATCCCTCTAACTTTTTATCTAATTCGATTAATTTATCATGGGTATTGGTTAAACCAATAATTTTAGAATTATATTCGGATAAAAAGTTATAACTATTATATAAGGCCAAAACGAAATCTTTTGTTTTTAATATAAAATTAAACAACAAATCATAATCTTTTTTTAATTGTTTTGCTGCTTTAGTTTTTAAGCCAGGAAATTTATATTTTCTAAATTTTTTGTTCCAATATTGCTCGAACATTATCTCTTTTGGTTAGGTTGTATACCGTTAACAACAAAAACTGCTCCTACCAAAGCAAAGAAAAATGCAAATACTGCTAATATGTTAGGATTTCTAATTACTGCCATGGCCAATGCCGTTGGATCTGTAATATTCTCTATATCGGATGGACCAAACAAAGATTCAGAGAATACTCTCGCAGCAGCGAATATAAATATTAATATACCTACCCCAAGTATAGCTTGGTTAAAGTTTTTGTCAGTTTTTGCAAATTCTTCCAATTTTTTTAACCAATCTTCCCCCCCAACTGTGGCGACAGCGACTAAAAACAAAAATACTATTACTATAAAACTAATATACCAAGCTACTAATTGCTCTACTAATTCTATAAATTTGCCAAAAGTAATAACTATTAAAGCTGCAGATAAGGATATTAACCCTTTCGCTGGGTTATCTTTCATAATTTTAGACAAAACATAATCCGTAATAGCATAAACGAATATTCCCACTATTAGGACATAAAAACCCTGTTGTTTTAGATACATTATTGCATCAACTATCACAAATAGTTTAGCGATAAAAATTTAAATATTTGTTTTATAAGCATAAGCCGCCGTAGCTTAGTGGTAGAGCGGCGGCCTCGTAAGCCGCAGGTCGCGGGTTCGAATCCCGCCGGCGGCTCATATTTATAAAAACTATTCTATAGATATAGCATGAAAAAAGTTTTCCTATCCTTATTGCTGGTCTCTACAGCTTTTGCTTTCCCTATAACTAATATAGATGTAAAACAAGCGATAACACAATTTGACCAATTCTTACAAATGTGGGATAAACTTCCACAATCGCAAAAAGAACAAATCAAACAATATATTCCAATGGTAGTTAAAAACTTGGAAAGCTATATGCCTTTAATAAAACAAGAATTAATTAAACAAGGTTTATCTAATGAAGCTAACCAATTAGAGACCTTGTTTAACAAACTAAAAACAAATCCAAATGAAGAAAATTTCATAGCATTTTTGAAATACTTAAGACAAATAATTAACAAAGCCCAACCAGAACAAAAAACACAAAAAACAGAAATAAACACAAACCAAATATTGCAAAAGTTAATGCCTTATTTTACGATAGAGCCAATAATTGATGAAAATGTTAAGCAATTACTATTAAAATATAAAGATTTCTTTAAATTAGATTGTATCAAAAAAGCCATTAATGAAGGTAATTTTGAATTGGCTTTCGCTTTATTACCTTTAGAGTTTAACCTTAATTTATTTGATCCAAAAGATATTGCCAAAAAGGTTATAGAAACTAACGATTATGAAAAAATAGTCTATTGGTTAGCCAGTTTGAAAACAGATAACAAAGATTTTATAAAAAACGAAATTATCAATAGTTGTTATGGCAATAAACAATCCCTAATAGAGTGGGCTAAAGATTATTTTTCTAAATATATAAGCCCAAAAGAAAGGCTTAGCTCTATTATAACCCAACTTAGATTTATAGCTAATGAATTAATGAAAAATCCCAATAATATTGAATTAAAAAGGAAAGCTATTGAATTAATAAAGCAATACCTAATAGCGAAGATCGACATTATTTTAGATAGTGTAAAAATAGAAAATAAAGACGAGGATTATCAAATATTAGAAATACTATATTTGTTAGAAGGGGAGGAAAGCCCCTATTTGTATATAGAGCAACTAAAAGAATTAAAAGAAAAAATTGCAAATGCTAATACTGTAAAAGAGCTAATAGAATATACTAAGCAATATTTAATGCTAAAAGAAAAGCTGAAAAATTTTATAAACCAATAGCTTTCACTTAATAAATGAAAATATATCCTGATTTGTCTATAATATTCATAGGACATGTAGACCATGGTAAAACCACTTTAGCTAAAGCATTAACTGGAAAATGGCTCGACACTTATAAAGAAGAGCAACAAAAAGGTATAACAATTAGGTTGGGTTATATAGATTTTTCTATATATAAAGACCCAACAAAAGAGGGATATGAAGCTTATACTACTCAACCATGTGAAGGTTGTGAAGAAATAAGGAAAATCTCTTTAGTTGATGCTCCGGGGCATGAAAGTTTAATAATGGTAATGCTTTCTGGAGCAGCATTAGTAGATGCAGCAGTATTAGTAGTTGCTGCTAACGAAGGGATTATGCCTCAAACAATAGAACATCTAAAAGCTGCAGAGATAATGGGAATAAAGCATTTCATTGTTGCTCAAAACAAAATCGATTTAGTAACTAAAGAACAGGCAATAAAAAATTACGAAGAAATAAAAAAACTAATAGATACCTATATAATTCCTATATCTGCTATACATAATGTAAATATCGATGCTTTGTTATATTATTTGACAAAAATACCATTACCCAAAAAAGAGGAAAACAAAGACCCATTGATGGTTGTAGCGAGAAGTTTTGATGTAAACAAACCAGGAACAGATCCAAAAAAATTAGTTGGAGGTGTCTTAGGTGGTTCTCTCAAACAGGGTAAACTAAAAGTGGGGGACGAAATAGAGATTAGGCCTGGTATAAAGATAGAAAACAAATGGCAACCTATTTATACAGAAATAACTTCTATTAGACAAGGTAACTATTTTGTTGATACTGCTTTACCTAGAGGCACATTAGCTATAGGCACAACTTTAGATCCTTTTTTAACTAGAGAAGATAATTTGGCAGGCCAAGTAGTTGGTTACCCCGATAAATTACCTCCAATGTGGGATAAAATAGAAATAGAATACTCTTTATTCGAAAAAGCTGTTGGCACAGAAGAAAAGGTTAACCCTCCTAAAAAAGGAGACAAACTTCTGGTTGGGGGTTTATCCATAATAAGCCCAGCATTAGTGATAGAGTCAAAAAAAGATAGATTGTATCTAAAATTGTCCAAACCATTAGTATTAAATGAAAATGATAGAATAGTTTTAGCTGGCAAAATAAATGGGAGATGGAGAATAATAGGATATGGCTACCTAAAAGGGGGTAACGAATATAAACTATAAGGTAGTCCTTTTTATTATTATAGCAATGCCAAAATCTAAACTGTGTTATACGAGATTGGCATAAAATATTTAGGTTTTTTGGTTGATCTATATTATACTCTATTCAAAGATTTAGACAAAGACTTAAAAAAAGCGGCTATTCCTTTAACTAGCTATGAATATGCTGCCCAAGCGGTAACTGTTGGATTATTAATTGCTTTGCCCACTTCTATATTAATTGGCATATTAATTTGTTTTTTAGCAAACCTATTTAAAATATCTATTTTGCAAAATACCACAATAATAATACTAATCACAATAATCTTGTTTTTAATAATATTTCATTTGATTTTGCTTTTTTATACCATATACCCTTCTATAAGAATACCCCAAAGAAAAGCTTCTATCGAAAAAAACCTACCTTATGCCACTCTATACATGGCTACAATAGCCAATACCGGGGCGCCTCCAATAGCTATATTTAGGTTTCTCTCTAGGATGCCAGATTTCGGAGAAATAAGACAAGAGGCAAAAGATATAGTAGAAATGGTAGATGTGCTTGGGCAAGACTTATTAAGGGCATTAGACAAAAAAGCCAAATATAGTCCTTCAAAACAATGGGCCGAACTATTAATAGGCTTAAAAACTATACTAGAAAGCGGGGGAGACTTAAGTGAATATCTATATAGAATGTCCGATCTATATAGTAGGGAATTAAGAAGGAAAGTCCAACAATTTGGAGATCTATTAATGATGGTAGTAGAGATGTATCTAACCTTGGTAATAGTCGGAGGATTTTTTATGATAATATTAAGCCTTATTATGGGAGGTATGGGTGGCGATATCGAAGCAATAAAGGTGATGCATATATTATTATTAGGATTAGTAATACCAATAGTAAGTATTGGATTAGCTTTTATGATTAAATCTATGTTACCAATATGAGGCAATATCAATATATAGCGATAGGCTTAGGTATATTATTATCTATACTAGTTTTATATTTAGGATTCCTTTTCTTAGGAAACCTATTGTTCAAAGACGTATCTTATATACTTCTAATAGCTACACTATCTATAGTTTTGGGCTTAGCTCCTTACATGGTATACCAATATATGATTGCTAGAGAACAGAAAGCTTTAGAATCTGTGTACCCATCATTTTTAAGAGATTTAGCCGAAAGCGTTTCTTCTGGTATATCATTAATTTATGCTCTAAAGCTAACAGCTAATGCAGATTATGGAGCATTAAACAAATATTTAAGAAAACTAGTTATATGGCTTAGCTGGGGAATACCATTCCCAAAAGCTATGGAAAGGTTTAATAAATATTTCTATTTTAGTCCTGCAATTAGGAGGGCAAACGAAATATTATTAGAAATATATAAAAGTGGGGGAGATATAGTTAAAACTTTAAGATTACTAGCAGAAAACATAGAGAAAACCTCTGAAATGTATAAAGATATAATATCCCAAGTAAAAAGCAAGGTTTTCGTAATTTATATGATATTTCTAATTTTAGTAGCAATAGCAGTAATAATAAAACCAATATTTGCAGAAGTATTAGTATCAAAAATAGGAGGCAAGGGTATTGATGTTTCTTATTTCAAATTTCTATCTTTTTTGATGGTAATATCTTTTGCTATTTCTTCCTCAATAATGGCCGCAGCTGTTGTAGGGGGTAACATAGCAGACACAATAAAACATGCATCAATAATGTTTTTGATTGGTATTACCGCTTATACTTTATTTGTATTGCCCCCAACGATAAAATGTACTCTGTCACAACAATCTAAATCTACAATGGTATTATCATTATATGTTGATGGTAACCCATACCAAGGCCCAGTAACCATAGGGAATAAAATCTATAATGCAATAGCAGGAAAAGTAGTATTGCCTTTAGAAGTTAACAAACCAATTACCGCAAAAATAAAAACTGATTTCGGAGAAAGCACTTGTACTACAATACTTAAGCCATGAACTGGTTTGATCTATTAGTCTCTTCTTCTTTGTTTATCACTATGCTTTCAATGATCTATACTCATTATATTTATAACGATATCTATAGTGCCTATTTGGAAAGCTACGATTTTGCCAATAAAATGGTTTATCGCTATTGTTTATACAAATTTCTAAGCAATAACAATTTTAATTGGGATAGCATTTATAACAATTTAACTAATAATAGCTTTACAATCCAATGCCTTAATAATACTATTTATGTTTATTATGAGATAAAAGAAGTCCCCACAGGTAAAAGCCCTACATGTTATAAATGCCTATATTTCGATATAGGAAATTACAAAAAAGTATGCACTAATACAGAGACAATAATAGAAGCACACTTTATAAATGCGACTTCTGGGGATATAATAGACAATAAATGGTATGCAAACAATGGTTGTGCTTTAGTTTATGACGATTATATAAAAATACATTATCTAAATGGCTCTGTATGGGGTTACCAATACAAAAATGGTTATAAAACTTGGCCCATTTATAGTGAAAGCATATATTTAAAAAGCCACATAGGGAAAATTAAAGTTTTATTCACTTTGTCGTAGCGACAAAAGAGATTAAAAGCTATCTATCCAATATATTAGTGAAAACAAGGTTTACACTACTATTAAGTTTATTATTGCTAAATTCTATTCCTATTGCTATTTCCGATAGCTATGGCTGTTGTGTTTGGAAAGTAAAAAATACTGCTACGGGAGAAGAAGAACATATAGCATTACAAACCTATAAAAGTTTTTGTGAATTGCCGAAAAAAGATGATAAATTCAAAGATTTGGATTATTTACTAAACTTCTTGAAAAAATCAGGAGTTGTATCAAATACTAAATTGGTAGAATCCTTTATAGAATCAAATAACCCATTAAAAGGGGTTTCACAGTTTTTGTCTAGTGTATGTGATATACTATCGCAAGGCGAACAAAAGGCTTTAGCATTAAAATATAGGATAGCAAATTTAGTTTTATCCCCAGTTAGGGAAATAAGAGATTATTTAAATGAAACCCAAAGAAAAATAAGAGAAAGACTTAATAATTTGGGTTCTTTAGGGAAATTAATTAACATAGAAGGGAATATTCCATCCGTTGATTGTTCTGTTGCTGGGAATACCATGGCATCAACGGACAGCATCGTATCAGCAATAGAAAGCGCTATCGATTGTGTATCGAAAGGCATTAGTAAATCTATAGAATGGGAAAAAAAGAGAACAGAAGAATTAGTCAAACTATCTAAAAATTATCAACAATTAATAGATAATAGCAGCAAATTGTATGAAGATTTGGTTAAACTGAAAAGCACTTTGTTTATAGATAAATTTAAATGTGATACAAATATAACTGATATAACATATACCAAAGATGGTTTGCTTGTGCCATGTAAGTTAGAAACTATTAATATAACAGCAAAAACTTCTCTAGATTGGCATATTAGCGCTTTTAATATATCAATAAGCTATGTGGAGAATAACTACACTGTCACATTTAAATACAATAATAAGGACATGGTTTACCTAAATTATACATGCGAGAATAATACAATCTCCGATATCTCTACCACTACTACAGACAATTGGATAAATATGTTTAATCCTATATTAGATACAAAATCAATAGCAGAGCTTCTTAATAATAACAATATAATATTAAGGGTAAATGCTACTTTATTCGATGGGTCTTCTGCTTCTTTGTATAGTACAAACATAACCATAAACAATTGTATTGCTCAAATCTCGACAAGATCCTTTAAATACCCAGTATACAATATATCGTTAGAAGCTAATGGAGAAAGAATTGAAAATCCCCATATCATAGGTATTTTAAATATTAGTTATGATACGAATCCAGATAATGGAATCGTAAACCTTTCTATAGGTTCTTTAATACCTAACAACTATTCAAACATATTTAAAGCCCAATATATAGCGAGAAAGGGCATATGGAACATAACAGAAAGCGAGGCTTGGTTTATTTTAGAGGCAACTTCAAGTGGGAAAACCTTAAAGCTTAAAGCATTTACAGAATTAAGAGCCAATATAACAAATATAGAAAGGCTGGAAAACGAGTTATCCCATGTAGGCATAAATCAATTAACTTTCATTAAAGAAAAAATCGATGAAGCGGTAAAAGCATTAAAAGAATCATTGAATATATCTAATTATTCTTGTCCTGCATTAAAGAAAGTTTTACCTAAAATAAAAAGAAGGGTATTGCACGAATTATATAAGCAAATAAACATTGATGAAATACAAAAAATAATTGGTTTGTCTGATATGAATATATCTCTAGAGAGCTGTATAGAATTAACTAAAACAAACCCAAATGATCCAAGGTATGAACAATTATTAAAAGAGTGTGCCAACCAAACAACTTACTATTTTGGAGAAAACAATATAGACAAGGCCTATTTTATATCGAAATTTTTGGCTTATTTATATGGAGATATAGACCAATCCTTCTTATGGTATGGCATTACTAATTGTGTAACATGGTATATGTGGCATACTAGATATCAATGCTATAAAGCAATGCCTCCTCCTATATGTGATAGCGTTATAATAAATGTTAGAAATAACCTTCTCTCTAGAAATGCTAGAAACGTTCTTCTTTCTAATATACGAAATAATAGTTATGCCACTCTTAGTAACTATTTAATACATTATGCAGCATACAAAGTTGTTAATGATATTGTTAATGAAATTATTAATGAATTAAACATTGATGACTTTGTCCAGTACAATAATAAAAAAGAACTCATTAAAAATTGGGTATCGAATAGTATATCCCATTGCTTGGGCGAGGTTGATATATTAATGTTTTTAACAGCTAATATAGATTTGGAAAGACTATACCAACAAGAGCTACAAAATTATATAGCATTAAGTGTCCTAACACCTTTGTCGATATATTCTTCTAACGAAGTAAAATACATAAGAGAAATGGTAAAATCCCAATTAGAGATGGGTTTGTCTAGTCTAGATAACAAATTAGAACCTATAATAAACACTTTACTAACCAATTCTTTATATAATTTGGCGTATAGTTTATCGCAAGTCACCTCATCATTAACAAATTACTTTAGTTCGGTTGTTTCTTCTATTAACTCTTTGGTATTGCCTAGTACAATTGGAGAAATAAAACTAATAGATTATAAAACATTAAAAGCCATTGCTTTAATACCAAGCTCTGTTGAACAAGCGATAATCAATAGACTAACTAATAAAGTTTCATACAATATTCTATTAGAATGTATTGATACTAAGCTATCAAAAGCGGCCAATGCCCAGATAGCATTAGCAAAACTTAAAGGCTATCTTTCTATTATAGAAGGAATCGACCCAGATTCTTATCCAGACAAAAAAGCCCAGTTAGAACAATTAATAAGCAAAGTAAAAGAAGTCAAAAAAATTATTGAAGAGCAAGAAAGTACTCTCAAAAAAGACCTGGACAATACAATAAACCTATACAAAGAATTTATAAAAGGAAGCACCGAATATATAAATAAGGGTATCGAAAATCTGGCTTCCATTCTTAATGCAGAATATAAAAAGTTCGAAGAGTTATTATTAAGAACATACCAGCTTGTGCTAAACGATTTAATTGGGTTGGTCGATGATTATTTAACATTGTTTGACAATAAAGTAGAATTAATAATTAACTCTATATATGCTAGGTATAAAACATGTAAAGAGAGTAGCAAACAATTAGAAAAAGCCATACAAAATGTTGGAAAAGCTGTTGATACCATAATAAACACTTTAAGTTCGGTTTTTGGGGTACTATCAACCCCAACAGGAACGGTACAACCAAAAAGAATTGTTGAAGATGCATATTTCTATGTTGATAGCTGCAATAAGATAGCGAAAGGGAGTAAAAACCTTTTGGAAATATTAGATGGTTATCAATTTATATACAATAATAACCAATTTGTTTTTGACAAAGGTTTAATATTAGATACATTCAAAAAAGAGTTTAAGGCTCTATTTTATAGTTTAGCAGGAAAGGAATACAAAAAAGAACCTATAGATTCCAGTTCTGGAACAAATGAAAATATAATATTTCCATTTTTAGGAGAAACTGCTAATGGTGATAAAGTAGATTTCTCTCAAGTGCTCGCAATAAATCGATATAATGAAATCGACATCGATAATATTATGCTAAACAATATTAGTAAAGCTATAGAGGAAATAAAAAGCATAAAAATTAATGTTAGTTATGGTGTTGGGTTATTACCAAAAGATGTTTTTAATTATGTAAATGGCACTAATCAATTTAATTTTAATTCCTTATATGTTGCTGGTGCATTTTTGGACCAATTGCCATTCTTTCCAATTTTGAGATCCCTATTATTATTTTACACTCCCAACTCTAATATAAAAAGAATAAACATCTGCACAATAAATAAAGAACCATGTAAACCCATTATCGCTTATGTTACAGCAAATGCCATACCAACAATAATGAGCAAACTACAACAAAAATTGATAGGAAAGATGTCAAGTGTTAATATTGAGGGGGAGGGCGAATGTGCTATTGATAGCATCTCTGCAAATAGTGAAAATGTAATGGAAAATATAGGGAAATGCTTAATAGAAATTTTTGGTAATGAAGAAAATATCTCTCTATCAATAAAAAGATGGTATGCTATAACAGATATATTTTGCAACGAAAGTTATAAGACTAAAGAGAAAGTTATATACATAGCAACCCCATCGAAAACCTTCTTAATACCCTTTAATGGAGAAATCCATATAAATTGGAGCGATAATATTTGCAAAAAACTATTGGAAGGATGGAAAGATATATTAAGTAAAATGTTAGGAGAGAAATTAGAAACTGAAAATAAAGTAGTAACAGTTACTCCAACTTCTTATGCATATAGCTGCTATGTCAATGGAGTAGATAGTAGTAGTGGAACCATTAAAGATATAAGAGTTCTATCACTCGATGATAAATTAGTTAAAGGCAAATGCGATTCTCATGAAGGGTTTGTTACTATGCAAATTAATGGAAATAAAAAAACCTATACAATAATATACAAGAGTATTCCTAACAAGGCAAAGCTTGAGTGTGATAAAACTTCTATAGACATAGATCCATATATAACTATATACCCAACTAATGGAGGCTACAAAATAACCAATGGAAAAACTTCTATAAAAGTTAATAATATTAATTGTAATATAAACATTAGCAATCCCGATGGGTCATATGAAAAAATATCAATAAACCTAGGAAACGGAATACCTAACTTGAGAATAATAAAAATTAAAGATTCTTCTAATACTATTTATTTCGCTATAAGTGATAGCAAAACTCCCAAATTATCTGATGGATGTGGAAAAAAAGAATCCCTACCAACTCCAAAATATAAAGTTTATTCTATTAACTTAGCAGCAAATACATGGAAATTATTGGAAATAGGCAACAAAAAAGTATGGTTATATGACGATGGTTCTAAGATATATATAAGTAAGTACCCATATGTGGAATACGATATGGAAAATAAAGTTGTTGCCTATGGCAATAGAATTGCTTGCTATCAACCGTATAACTATTATAGCAGCCCAAACTTTGAAAAAAGTAAGACTAATTGCTTTACTATAGAGGTATCCAATAAAGAAATAAAAGCTGAGAACGAAATTAAAGATATTATGGGCTTATTTGGATGCGTATTTGAAAATCCATTTGCAAAGGCAGGGTATGCTATATATAATGAGAATGGTGAAGGATTAAAGGTTGTAACTATGAAAGATGGTACAATAGTTAAACAACAAAATGTGCCAATATTTTGGAATTTGATATTTAGGGAAGCTGTGAAAACACCTATAGCTCCCGTGTTAAATAACTTTTCTTTCTCTATTAATGGGATAATGGAACATGCAGTCCCCAATACTTTCCGTGCGGTACGGGCTATAAAACTTAAAAGTGACAATAATATAGAATATGTTAATATTAGTTATGGAGAAAGTGTCTCTATTGAAGATGGAGAATTATTATGTACTACGGAAGCTTGTTATTATAATACTGGGGGAACTTTATATAAGATAGTTGAAGGCGAGATTGGCGACAGAGGTGCTTTAAAAGTTTCTAAACTATCTGGATCTAGTTGGGGAAATAGCGGAATTGATCCCGATCTATATGATACAGAGTTTACTTATAGTGGAGCAAATATTGGTAAAGTTGTTGCTGTAGCAAAAATTATTGATCCAAATAATAAGAGATGGGAACTATACGTTTCAAAAACTGGATCTGGAAAGACTATAAAGATAGACCATCCTTCTCCCATCACTATAGATAACAATAACTGGTATAGAAAATACAGCACTTTTTATGCTGGGTCAGATAGCAAATATTATTATGTAAATGTAACTGTTTTAAATGGAGAAGTACAACACTACAGTACGGGCAGGCAGTGTGTTGCAAATGAGGGAGGAAGTTGTAAAATGTATAATGTATTTATCGATTTAATAGATAAATGGATAATTAAAGATAATGGCGGCAATTATGTAGAAAAGCAAAAACCCTCACAGTATGCATGCTCCTATAAGAACGCCTATTGTTATGACTACACTAATGGTGGCTTTAAGTATGAGGCTAACATATTTATATCTAACAACAAAATAATAAACCCTGGTGATTGTAATCCTGTTGATAAACTTTGTATCGTTAAAGAAGGAAATAACTATGCCATATACGGAAAATATGATAGCGCTTCTTATTACAAAGATGGTGCACATAATACATATAAAGAACCAGCGTCAGCAGACATATTTTTGGTTAACACTACAGATAATAAACATATAATATTCATTCCAGGTTTTAATAAAATAGAATGTAAAACTAGTAGTGATGGCGCCAACTATAGAGGGATAACTATTTCAACAAATTGGGTTGCAATGCTAATAGACAATAAAGGAAATGTTAAATTAATTGGTTCGGGTTCTCCTACTACAGTTAACGATCCTTATCTAATTTGTAACGTGTCTATTGGGAGTAATAAATATACAATAATAAAAGCTCCAAAAGAGAACGTAGTATTAAGCGATGGAGAAGAAGCTTCCCCTATAATAACAAACGATGGCTATAATTATTATATACTAGTTAACGTTAATAATCTCTGCATTGCTAGCAGTATCTATCAATGTAAAAGTAAAAGCGAAGAAACCCGCTTTGTTGAATGGTAACACTATAAGAGCATTGGGAAGGTTGGATAATGAGTGTTGTTTGTAAAACAAATAAATATATAATATTACGTATTCCAAAAAAAGCAGGTTTGCTATATTATAATTTATGATACTGGATCCACAGTACTTGTAGACTCATCCTTTAAAACAACAACTCATAATTATTATATAATACACTACAAACCAGGCTACTTCATTGACATGAATAAGAACAAAATAGTAGACAGTTCTGATATTGCCATAGAGGCTATTTGGGCCCCGCAATAAAATTATTTAACTCCAAACTATAAATAACCAAAATGCCTTCCATTAAACCCCCACTAATAGCAGTAGAATTAGAAAACCCAATGCTCGGAGAAGTAATAGATTTGGAAGAAACTAAAGCCATAGTTATTGCTGCTTATGAAAATAAAGCTTTAGCTTTATTGTTTGACTATTATACAGGAGAAATAAAGCAAATTAATAGACAAGGAAACACATACAAAATAGCTGTTAGCGAAGATTATATTGGGGGCATATTCAATGGATTTGGAGAGCCAATAAAAGGACCAAAACCTTATCCTGAGGATTATAGAGACATTAATGGTTTAGCCATAAACCCCTATGCTAGAAAGGTTCCAAACGAAATATTGTATACAGGTATTTCCTCAATAGATGTTGCGCACCCATTATTAAAAGGGCAGAAAATAGCAATATTTTCCCCCCCAGGTTTGCCTATGGAAAGGCTAGCCCTCCAAATTGCTAGAAATGTAGCTAAAGACAAAACAATTATATTTGCAGCAATAGGTGTGCCTTCCGATATATATAAAATGTTTATCGACGAATTCATAAATACCAAAGCTATAATGAATAGCGCCATATTTATTTCTAAAGCGGATAGCTCTCCTATAGAAAAAATTTACACTCCAAGAGTTGCACTAACTTTAGCAGAATATCTGGCTTTTGAAAAAAATAGAGATGTTTTGGTTTTAATGTTAGATATGACTAATTATGCCGATGCTTTAAGAGAGATTTCAACCTTAAGAAAAGAGATCCCCTCTAGGAGAGGATACCCTGCTTATTTGTATACAGATTTAGCCTCTATATATGAAAGATCTGGTTTAACATCAAAGGGCTCTATAACATTAATACCTATGCTAACTATGCCTGGTAATGATATAACCCATGTAGTGCCAGATTTAACCGGTTATATTACAGAGGGGCAATATGTTTTATCTCAAGATTTGCATTCTAAAAATATTTATCCTCCAATAGATTTGTTAAAAAGCCTATCTAGATTAGCTAAAAATGGTATGTCTAAAAAACATAAAAAATATGCAGATATCTTAATAAAAAGCTATGCTAAAGGCTTAGAAGCTAGAGACATAGCAACAATAGTTGGGGAAGACTCTCTATCAAAAGAGGATAAAGCCTATTTAAAGTTTGCAGAATTGGTGGAAAAAGAATTTATTAAACAAGACTATTACGAATATAGATCCATAGAGAAGAGTTTCGAAATAATTGATTCTATTCTATCTCAATCTGGTCTTCCCTATAGCCCAATTCAATAAGGATTGGCTTAATTTTTTTCCTAACATCTCCCCTAAGCTCTATAGCGCCATTTTTGTATGTTCCTCCAGTCCCTATTTTTTTCTTTAAATATTTTACTACTTCCTCTGCTTCTTCCTCAGGAATCCCATAAATTATAGTAACTTTACTTGGGGTTCTCTTTTTCTTCTTTCTTTCATCTAATACTACTTTGATTTTTCTAGTTTCCTGTTCTATCTGCGATTCTAATTCCTCTAATAACTCGTCAAAACCTCCGCTTATTTTCTTAAGCTTCATTTCTTTCTCTTAGAACAGTTAAAATCCTAGCTATATCTCTTTTTATTTGTCTTCTCCTACCATAGTTAAAAGGTCTTTTATTTATATATAAAGTGTTTAATACTCTTAGTTCCTCTCTTAATTTGGCCAATAATTCTTTTAACTCTTGCACACTCTTTTGTCTAAGATCTTTAGCTTTCACGCTTATAAATAGAAACAAAGTTTAAAAATTTTATGCAATATCTATATTTGTTAGCAGGCATAACAGATATTTTGTCTTTGGTTTTACCAATAAATAATAGTTTAGCCCTAGCTGTATGGCTTTATATAGCAATGAAAGACAAAAACTTTTGGTTGTATATAGGTACAATAATGTTATTGCTATTACCCCAATATTATTTAGTGCCATATAACATAGGGGATTTTGTTATATTATCTTTGTATGTTATAGCGTTTTTCTTTTTCGGTTTAGGTTTGCTAGAATATAACAATTTATTGGCCAGAATTACAGGAATAATTTATATTCTCGCTGCAGCATATTTTTATTTGGGTTTGCCTTTAGATAAAATTGCCACAATACTAGAAGGAATCTATTTATTGGAACGGAGCTTTCGGAATTCGTAATAAGTGACATCTCCTTCGCTATCCACTATTGCTAACATAAATTTTGATTTTCTTGCAATTGCTTTATTATAAATATCTAATAATTCTCCCCAAGTCATTCTTATTTCACCACTAACGGGATAAACCAAATAATCTTGCTCTATTGTTCCAGGGATTATACCTTTTTCATATAACTCTATAAAAAACCCGTCAAATCTAACTCTATAACCTCTCAAAATCAAATCTTTTACGGTGTAATAAATTTCCCAAAAATTTTTATATTTTTTTACTCCTTCTTTTATTATAGTTTTTTCGTCCAATTTTAATCTATCTTTAATCTGAGGTTTGTTTCTTAGAACAAACAATAATTCGGGCTCACTAATTTTTATATAGTTACCCATGTTATAGCCCAAATAATATACTTCTTTCCAAGGAATTCTTAGGTTCATTTCAAGTCTTTCCTAATTTTTGATAATAAATTTTTGATTTTGTCTATAAGGTTAAACTCTATTCTTGCTTTAGGTAATTCTATGGATATTCTCCTTAAATCGACTAAAGCGGTTCCAAATACTATTATGGCGCTTAGAGCGAATAATAATATGTTCTCGCTGCTTTGTCTAAAGAATGGCAATAGCGCCCCTCCGAGAGCGATAGAGTATTTTCCTAGGGATACGCTTTCTCTCTTTAAATCCACAGTTATCTCTCTATTTAAATCGCCAAATTGGGCTTTTATTTTTATTTGGTCTGTTTTGTATTTTGTTGCCAATGCCGATAATGTATTCGCTATAAAATATATGTTATTTCTTTTTTCACATAATGGTTTTTGGTAGTTAGAACAAACTAATTTGTTTGATGCATAGACGTCAACCTTAACATTGTTAGTATAAAATCCAAAGAAGTTTATTGAACTTCTTTCTTCTTCAATTTTGTTATCATATACTATTAAGGCTTTCCCTTCAAATGATGTTATAGAGGGCAAATATATTATTAAATCGTCTTTGTATAAAACAATAGTTTTTTCAGCTTTGTCTCCTGTAGGGTCAATAGAGCTAATAACTATTTTGTTTTCTCCATTTGTTAAAGATACATTACATAAATACGTACCAGCTTCATTAGCATTGCCTATGCATACAACATTATTATTGTTGGTTACTGTAACAAAAGCTTTTGGTTCCGTTTCTATTAATAGTTTTACATTTTTAGATAAATGATATTTATATTTTGGCAAAATTTTGAAATCCAATTTACATTTTTTATCGCTTTTTATATAAATAACTACTTCTTTTGATTCTCCTTTGTTGTTAGCATAATCTATTGGCTCTAAAGTATAAACATATTTTTGCCCAACAAAAACATTATAATCCTTTATTATACCACTATAAGAGTTTTGTAAGTATACTCCATTTTTATATACTTTTACATACGCATCGGGGCTTATTGTATATCTAATATATGCGTAAACTCCTTTGTCATCAACATTATAGCCATAATCTATTATGTTTAATTCTGGGGGAATTGTATCAACTATAACATGTAAAGTTTTTTGAGCTTTGTTTCCTTTTTCATCTTCACAAACAATAGTATAATCGCCGCTATCGCTAAACATTGCTTTTACAATGTTATTTACTATAGGCAATTCTTGATTGCCTAACCAACATTTTTTAGTATCGGGCGAAACCAATAAACTTACTTCCAATTTAGAAGCGTTTAGGTATATAGTATTATCTATTGGAATTGGGTCTATTATTTTTATTGTGGGGGGTTCAATATCGAAAACGAAGGTTTCGCTATAACTATTATTGTAAATATCTGTTACAGTCATAGTTACAGTTTCTTGTTTTGGTAAACTACAATTTATATAACCCTCTTTTATTGGATTAATATTACAATAGCTAACCTCTTTTATTAAGCTATCGTCTTTAACATAAAATGTCGCGTTTATGTTTGTGCCAACTTTATAATCAATTAATTTTATTGTTGGCTTATTAGTTTCTGGAAAACAAATGTTTAGTTTTTGCTCTATTGTATTGCCAGCTTTGTCAGAAGCTTTTATTATATAGAAACCAGGTTTGGTTATTTCTTTTACGAGCTCTCCATTATAATAGATATACAAATCTGTTTTCTCACAGCAACCATTGTCTTTAACATTTATATTTGGATTGAAATCATAGAAACAATAATTATTAGAAACATTTATGTATTGGCCCCCTATTTCTATTGTAGGAGGTTGATTATCGATACATATAGTATAACTCTCTAAGGGAGTTTTAAGATCATACAACCCATCGCTTAAATTTATATTTATATTACATTTGTATAGAACATAATTTTCTTCTATTTTTGATCTTATGCAGCTAAACTCTTTATCACCAATACTAATATTCATTTTTTCATCGAAATATTTGGATTTGACATAAATAGTATGGTTACCATTTTTTAGACAACTATTATTTTCAATAACCAAAGACAAAGCTATAGGTATTAGCAATAGGGACAACCATCTCATTTGCTATATTTTATATTAATTATTTAAAAAACTCTTCATAGAGAATAATATTTACTACCACATGGACACCCAAATAATAAAGATAGAAAACCAAATACCTTATATCTTTGCTCGATACCATATAAACTAGCAAAAAGATTATCAATAGTGTGCCAAAGAGTTTTATTAGATATCTTAAAAAATAGCCCAAATGCTGTCTTACGGATTTGTCAATAAAATGTAACATCTATATTTTTTAAATCATTGTTTAAATCTATGTTAATGGAAAGGTATATGAGAGTTAGCCAAGCTTATGATAAACAAGTTTATACTGAAGATGGCATTTATTTGGGAAAAGTTGAAGAAGCACTAATACAAGACAATTCCAGAATATATGGGTGGCAAGTTAGATTAGAAAACCCAAAAATAAAAGAAGCTTTAAGGGGTAAGGGTATAATTGTACCCCATACTTTAGTAAGGGCCATAGGCGATATAATGATTATTGCGAGAGTTTCTATTAAAAAGGAAGAATAATTTTTAAACTATATATTTTTAACGCCCAATGCTTAAAATAAGAAATTATAATCCTTCTGATTGGTCTCCTAGCTGGGTTAGGTCTAAACAACCCAGAAAGCAAAGGAAATACATAATTAATGCCCCATTGCATAGAAGAAGAAAGATGATGCGTTCTCCATTGTCTAAAGAATTAAGGGAAAAGCTCGGAATAAGAAATGTTCCTATTAAAGTTGGAGATGTTGTTAGAGTAGAAAGAGGTAACTTTAGAGGAAAGGAAGGCCAAGTAATCGATATAGATCCTAAATATTATAGGGTTTATTTAAGCTTAGATACTGATAGGCAATACCCTTTCCATCCCTCTAAGTTAACAATAATAAAATTAGATTTATCTGATAAAAAAAGAAGGGAAGCCTTAAAAATTGATGACTCTAAATATGAAGAACTTAAGAAAGAAGGTTTGGCTATTTAGTTTAATTCTATTAGGTATAGTTTTAGTATTTTTATCTAAAGATAATTGCATACATTATAAAGAGTATAAGTTTTGCCCCTCTAAAGGGGGATACGATGTTTATTACAATAATAAATACTATTTTTCTATCTATTACCCATTAACCGAATTGGATTGTCCCAACATAAATATTGATAGAAACTTTTTCAAGGGGGAGATACACATAAATTTTAACCCTAATCTAAAAGGGGCTTTTACTATTGTGGCAAGCGATTTAGCTATAAAGATGGCGCAAGTTTTAGCTTATAATGATATACCATTAGAAAATCTAAAATTCTATTGCCTAGAAAAATGCGAGAAATTTCCAACAGAAAAAATAGATTGTAACAAAACTATTCATATAATTATAGATAAGGGTTCTCCCACATTAAAGAGGGAAAACAAATGTATATATATTTTAGGAAATGAGAGTACTATAAAAAAAGTATACTCTTGCTTCGTTTATAACATCTTTATAATCTAACAACATGGTTTTCCCCAGTATCTAATAATTCGTTGTGTGTAACTATTATAGCTTGTTCAACCATTTTTTCTAGTTTATCAAAGGTTTTTCTTAATGCCAATGTTCTTTCATTGTCTAAATTTGCAGTTGGCTCGTCTAAAACCATAAACATGTTTTGAAGGGATAGCCAACTAATTATAGCTAAAGCGATAGATAAAGAAAACACAACCTTTTCTCCCCCACTAAGGTTTTTAGCCTCTATCTCATAATGGGGATTATCTATAGGGATAGCATATATTGATAAATCGTTATTCACTTTCAGTTTATATTTGTCGGTAAACTCTCTAAGATAAATATTGGCCATATCATTTATATAGTTTATGGCTCCTTCTCTTAGAGCTTTAGGAATACCGTCTCTGCCTAAAGCTTTCACTATTCTATTTAGTTTTTCAACTAGTTTTTCCCATTTTCTCTTCTTCTCTTCTAATTGTTTAATAGTACTTTCATGCTTTTCGATCTCTTTTATTTGGGATTCGATCTCTTTAATTATGCCTTTAACTTTGGAAATCTCTGATAGAAGGTTTTCTTTCTTTTTAGTTAATTCTTTATATTTCGTTTCTATTTCTGGGTTTAATTTACTTAAAATCTCTTCTTTCTCTTTTAGCAAACTATTGTATCTCTCTAATTCTTTTAACAAAAGGTTTAGTTCTCTCTCTAAGGCAGGCTTTTTTATGTATTTATTGTATTTGTCTTCTATCCTTTTTAGCTCTTCGATAGCTATATCGTAAGGGCATTCTATATTTTTATATCTCTCATATTCCTTTATTTTTGCTTCTAAATAAGAAACTTTATTTAATAACTGTTTATATTTGTAAGGGATGGATTCGTCTAATTCAATTTTTGGGATTTCCAATTCTATAATAGGTTTTATCTCTTTTAGCCTATTTTCTATAGTTTCTAAATGTTTGGTTTTTGCTTCTAATACTTTTTCCAATCCTTTGTATTTTTCTAAAGCTCTAATTTTTATTAACAATTGGTTGTACTTTTCTTTTAAATAATAGTATTCCTTTTGTAATTTTTCTCTTTCTTTTTGCAAATGTTCAATAGTATCACTAGAAAGTTTAGCCCCACACAATGGGCACCTATCTTTTATATTTTCTAATAATTTTAGTTTAGCCTTAATAACACCAATCCTTTCTTGTATTTCCAATAGTTCTTGTTCCATCTTTTCTAATTCCTTTATTTGGTTTATTTTGTTTTGTAATTCAGCAATCTCTTTTTCCAGACTTTCCTTCTCTTTTAGTAAATAAGAATATTCTCTTTTAGCTTTTTCCTTTTCCTTTTCTAACATCTTAGCTTTTTCATATTCTAGTCTTTTCTCTTCGTATTGTTTGTATTTAGACTCTATCTCTAAAAATTCCTTTTTTATTTTATCGTAATCTTTTATTTCTTTTTCCAACTCTTTTAGTCTATTTTTTATCTCGTTACATCTAATTATTTCATGCTTTTTTGAAAGTATGTCTTTTTCATAATCGGTTAGCTCTTCTATATTGTTTAATTCTTCTCTAATATTATTGATTTTACTTTCTATTTCTTTAACATTTATGTTATTTATTTGCCCTTCAATAGATTTTAGTTTAGCTTTCAATTCTAAATATTCCTTATACTGGTTTTCCAATATTTTATATTCTTTTTCTAAATTCTCTAATTCGTTGCTTAGCAAAACCAGTTTTTCTTTATAGTTTTTAAGCTTGTTCTCTAATAAGGATTTTTTATTTAATTCTGCTTTTAATAGTTTTATCCTATCTTCTATTCTTGAAATTTTCCCGGTTTTTATTAATTTTATTGCCATTTTTAGTTTTTCTGAGAATTCTTCCAAATCCTTTATTCCTAGAATTTCATCAAACCACTCTTTTCTCTTTCTCGGATCCATTTCAATTATTTTAGTTATTTCATTTTGCTTATAATATATTAATGGGATTATTTTCTTATCTAAGCCAAATAAATGTTTTATTTGTTGTAACAATTTATTATGATCACTAGCCAATTTTTTAGGAATAGTATCAATTAATTCTAGCGAGCTTTCTACTAATTTAGCATTATTCTCTAATACCCATTTCCTTCTTATTCTATAGGTTTTGCCTTTGTCCTCTAATATTAAAGTTATAGCCATAGTTTTTTCTCCTTTTTTAAAATAGTCTATAACTCTCGCGAAATCTCCTCCAAATAGAGCTAAAAATATAGATTCGACTAATGTGGTTTTACCCGATCCATTTGGGCCTAGTATTAGGTTTATGCCTTTTTCAAAATCGAATTCCCTTTTAGAGTGGGTTTTTACATTGTTTAGTATTACTTTTTTAACTATAACCACTTTTGTTTGGGTTTTAGAGATTTAAAAGTGGGCCCGCCGGGATTCGAACCCGGGACCTCCGGCTTTCTTAGGAGAGGCCGCCATATAAGGCCGGCGCTCTCCCAGGCTGAGCCACGGGCCCAGTGACAGATTAAGTTAATATTTAAAAGTTTTTTCTATAGGGAATTATGGCATATAGCGAGTTAATAGAAATACGCAATGTCTTAGAGCATACTGGTTACTATGATTTTATTTATTCTTTTACTTTGCTATTTTTGATTTATTATTATGCTCTTTCTACTTTAAATTTGTTAACAAAAAGAGATAATATTTTGTTTTCTTTTATGTTTGCAGCATTGTCTTTATATTATATAGATGTGCATTTTTTGGCTAAGAATTTGCTTTATATAGTATTCCTAATAATTGGTTTCTATTTGTTTAAAGCCCCATTAATACAAACCCCAAAAGGTTTAGAAAAATTAACACAAAAAGATTTGGAAAAAATAGAAGAACCAAAGAACAAACCAAAATTATTTGGCTATTTTATTGTATCGGCAATAATGTATATGTTTTTATCTCCTATTCTGGGGATACCAATTACTATTGTTCTTATAATATTTTTGGTCTTAGCGCTCTGGATATCAAGTAAATAATAAATAAAAATAACCCTAAATTAATTTCTGCACCAGCTTTTTGGTATTTGCCCTCTGTAGTAATTACTTTTACTCTTAATACTTTAGTATCAACTAAAGTGTTGTTCTCTTTGTAAAGTTTGAAATATATTGTGCCATTTACTGCTTCTATAGAGGATACCCTAAATATAATGGATACTTTTCCAGGTTCTTCCTCTGCGGCAGGTAAAGTTAGATTAACTATATTAGATGCGGTATTGTTGTATATAAAATAAGAGGCGTTTAGAGCGTTTTGGTCTGTATTATATGTAAGGGTAACATTTACGGGTTTGGAATCGAAATTTTTTAGTATTATATTTATATCGGCAAAAGGATATAAAGTTGTAAGAACTACTTCTGTTGTGGGAATAAATATTAGTTGGTCTTTTGCTGGGTATACGCAAAAAACGAATGGATATTCTTCATAGCTATTGTTTATTACACTTTCTAATGATATGCGAGTGCTATTAGTTATGTCCCAAAAAGTAAATAATGGCATATAGTACCCACAACTCTTTGTGGCAACAACTCTATCTAAATATCTTTTGGGGCATATAGCATAATATATTCCTTGCTCTGGTTTAGTAATAAAAACTTTACTATTATATGATGTTGTATTCTCTATAAAGACTATTGGAGTTAAACAGCTTTGGTTTAAGCTAAAATTATATGGGTTGTTATCTAATTTTAGTAAAAGCCTATATTTCTTTTGTACTTCGGTTTCACAATTTGTATCGCCATTAGAGCAATTTAGTCTAAACCATAAACCAGTTGGTTCATTAATAGTTTCTACCACAGCGAATTGACCATCCAAATCTATTGTGCTACCATTGACTATAGTATAGTTTAAACTCCCGTAAGGAGTGTTAAGGGTATTAGTATAAACTACTGCGGACAAAGCTAATGGTAATAATAAAAGCAATATCATTATTAATCTCATAATTTTTTGATAAAAAATTACCGTTACTACTGTATGTTGTGCAATAATATCAAATCCTCTTTGAAAATCTCTAATTCTTTGGGTATTTCTATAGATATTGGGTCTTTTAGTTTTTTCCCTTGGGAAGTCTTTAGTTTCCATACATAATTGTTAAACTCTATTAATTTTTCTCCTTTGTATAATAGATCTAATCTAACTTTGCCCCAGTATTTTAGTTTTTCCTTTTCTATATCTTTATTATATAGTTTTTTAGCTAAATATTTAGCTATTCCTGGAGAAAATATAGATAGCATATTTAATACTCTCTCGAAAACAAAATACAACGCATATATAGCGCTATCGTCATTATTTTTGGCCCTTTTCTTGGTTAGCTCTATATAATGGTTGGCAAATACATCCCATACAAATCTATACAACTCTCTTGCCAATTTATTAAACTCGAAATTTCTTATATATTCTATAGCTTTGTTTTCCAAATATTTTACATAGTTTATTATCCATTCATCTGTAGGCTTTAAGTTTTGGGTTTCTCTATATTGGTATTGCGATATGTAATTAGCTATGTTCCATACCTTATTCATAAACTTCATTATTCCAGCTATCTTTTGTTCATTAATTCTATAGTCTTCTCCAATAGAGATTTCCATTGCAAACCAATATCTTAATGTATCTGCTCCATATTTTTCCAACAATGTTTCTGGTTCTATGACATTGCCATATCTTTTACTCATTTTTCTACCATGTTTATCTAAGCCCATCCCATTGATTACAACAAAATCGAACGCTTTTTTGCCAGTTAGTTGGTATACTCTTAATAAAGTATAGTATAGCCAAGTCCTAATTATTTCGTAGCCTTGGGGTCTTAAAGTGTAATTGTTAAATAATCCCTCTTCATCAATTCCTAGTATTTTGCTATATTTTTTAATTAAATAATAGATTGTAATAGAGGAATCCATCCAAGTATCTAGTACTCTTGTTTCTCCGACCATTTTTGTATTACATCTGGGGCAAACCATTTCTTCTTTCCAAGGTTGATGGTATTTACCATCCTTTGCTACATGTATATAACCACATTTGGGACAATACCATAATGGAATTTCTGTTGCATACCATCTTCTTCTAGAGATGGGCCAATCTATTGTAATAGAATCTATCCAATTCTCTAAGTTTTTCCTATACCTTTCAGGAATAAATTCTATCTCTTTAGATAATTTTTTTATTTCCTCTTTGAATGGCAATTGCTTTAAATAAAACTCTTTCATTGGAATAATCTCTATTTCTGTTTCACACCTTTCATGGACTGGAACAGAATGCTCTATTTCCTCTATTTTTTCCACCACTCCTAATTGTTTTAATACTTCAATCATTTTTTCTCTGCCTTCTTTAGTAGTAAGCCCCTTAACAGGCTCTATGGTTAGCCTACCATTTTCGTCTATTATTTTTTCTGGTTTTAGTTGCAATTCCCTAAATATTTGGACATCAACCCAATCTCCATAGGAACAAATCATTACTGCGCCAGTTCCAAAATTTGGATCTGCCATTTTATGAGGTATAATCGGGATCTCTCTATTGTAATAAGGAACAATTGCTATTTTGTTATGGTATTTTTTGTATCTTTCATCATCGGGATGTACAATAATAGCTTTACATGCTCCTAGCAATTCGGGTCTCGTAGTTGCTACAGTAATATAATCATCGCTATCTTTTATTTTAAATTTAATATAAACTAGCTTAGTTTTTTTGATTTTTCTTTCTATCTCTGCATCGGCAATTGCTGTTTTACAATGGGGACAATAGTTTATCGGATATTCCGCTTCATATATTAAACCTTTCTCCCATAACTCTGCGAAAGTTTTTTGAGTTAGAGCCCTATATTCAGGATCGTCTGTATTGTATCTATGCTCAAAATCCATAGATAATAATAGATCTTTTAGGATTTTGTCCATTTTTTCTCTCCAACTATCTAGAATTTGTCTACATTTTTTTATATATTCTTCTCTATCTATAGAGCCGAAGGGTATTTTTTCGTATTTTTCTAAATACATCTCTATTGGTATACCATTCCCATCAAAGCCTTCAGGAAATATTACTTTATAACCCAATTTTCTAAAACCCCTCGCAATAAAATCTTGTAAAGCATAACTTAAAGCCGCTCCTATATGCCATAATGGTGCTGGGTAAGGTGGGGGAGTATCAATAATTAATATTTTGTCCCCCTCTCCAAAAAAATATTTGTAATTCTCTTTATACCATTGTTCTATTTCTTTAGGATTATACGGCATATAATTTAGGTTTTGCCATATTTAAAAAAGCCCCATCGGGGGCCACAGCCCGGCGCTCTGCCACTAAGCTACGGGGGCCAGAGATTATATATAATGATATTTAAAAATTTTTAAATATTTTCAATTAAACTAGATGTGGCAGTAAAATACGATGCACTCGATACTATTAAATTGTTAGACACGATTGGATTTTTTGATGTTATTGTACCCTTCATTTTAGCGGTTATAATTACTTATATGTTTTTAGATATTACTTATCCCAGTCTAGAACAAAAAGTAAAAAGAGTTATAGCCTTTGCGGTTGGTTTTATTTTTGTTTCTAGCAAATCTTTAGTATTAAGGTTATTCAACATCGGACCCAAAATTATATATTTGTTAGTTGTTCTGTTCTTCGGTATTGTTATATTAGAGATTTCGAAAGTTTATCAAACTATGCAAAAAATAGATGTAGACGATAAATGGAAAGAAATATTTGAATGGGTAAAACTAGGATTTATCACTATTATAGCTTTAGTTATTTTCGCCATCTTTTTTATTGGGGGAGGGGAACAAACATCATTCAAAATAGATGAAAATATATTAGCATTTCTAGCAGTTTTACTACCAATAGGTGTCATGGTAGGTATATTATATATTGCGACAAAATAAACTATGGCCGAATCTGAGAATAAACTAATTGAATTCATAATAAAATATCTCAATTTTAAACATATGTATAATGTTTTGGAGGAAACACATACTTTACATTTTATAGTTACCTTTATGGCAGTGTTTGCTGTAACATTTTTCTTTTTAAGCATTACGATGCGAGCGTTATTGGGTAAAGACAAAGAAAAATTAGCAAGAAAATACGCTGGTTTAGTATCTTTCGTTTTTGCTTTCTTTATCTTATACCATTTAAGAAGTCCTGAAAGCTTTAATGTGGTTATGTCTTTTCTAAATGTTTTCGGATTAAGCTTTTATATTTTGTTGGCTATGTTTTTCTCTTTCTTGGTAATTAGTAGCATAGTACGCAAAGAAGAAATAAAAATGCCGGCTTTCATTGGAATTATTTCCTTTATAATTCTAATATACATCGCATGGATTAATTTCCCAACAATGCAGAAAGGACCGACCGAATTTAAAATTGACGAAAATATATTGGCTTTCTTAGCAGTAATATTACCAATTGGAATAATGGTCGGTTTGTTATACTTAGCTACAAGGCCTGTTCCCGATACAAGTCAACAACAACAGCAACAACCTGATATAAAGAAGAAGATGTTTGATGTATTAAAGAAGCTTCTTGAAATAGAGGAAAAATAATCCGGGCCCGGCGGGATTCGAACCCGCGATCTCCGGGTCCGCAACCCGGCGCTTTACCTAGCTAAGCTACGGGCCCAAAATTTTAATATATAGGCATTAAAAATAATAATCCTCTATAGCTATTTTTTGTAAATCAATCATTCTCTTTATACCATCCTTGCCTAATTTGATTGCTTCTAATAAGGATTTTCTATCTATAGAACCATCCAATTGCAATAATGTAATTTTGTTCTTATACATTGCCATAGGTATATCGACAGCTTTTCCTTCTCCATAGTATTCGTAATATTGGGGCAATTCCTTTTTTATTATTTCAGAATCATAGTCTTCTTCTTGTTTGTTCAAATCTAATACTATTTTTTCTCCAACCTTTCCTACTGCTATGGCTCCAACCAAAGCTTTCATAGGAATTCCTGCATGGGCTAAAGCTAAGGACAAAGCATTTATCGCTGCTACTCTTGTTCCGGCATCAGCTTTAATTATTTCTACAGAAGCTTCGATTGTTAAATAGGGTATTTCTTCAAATATAATTGCTGGCTCTAAAGCTTTAGCTATTATATAGCTAAGTTCTATTTCTCTTCTTGTTAAACCTAGGCCTTTCCTTTCTTCTCCAGCGAAAGGAAGCATCCTATAGCTTACTTTTAAATTGGATTGTTCTCTACCAGGTTTTAAATATACTGCTGCGATAGCAATAGTATTGCCAGTCCTACAATATGCGCTACCATCCGCTTTAGAGATTACTCCTATTTTCATTTCAGTATCTCTTATTTCATTATAGTCTCTCCCATCAAAACGCATTTGTATTTGGAAAGAACATTTATAAAAATATTTTTATTCCATATCCAATGTGGAGACAAAGAAGAAAATGGGAAGGGCCTTCTCATCCATGGCAAAAGCAAAGACTAATAATTGAAAAAAGATTAATGAAAGAATATGGGTTAAAAAATAAGAGAGAATTATGGATTGCTGAAACAATTGCTAGAAAATGGCGTGCTTATGCTAGATACCTAAACGCTAAACAAGCGGCAGGCCAAGACATTAGCGAAGAAAAAGAAAGATTTTTGACTAAGCTTAAGAAATTGGGAGTATTAAGCGAAAATGCCGAATTAGATGATGTTTTGGATTTGACTGTTAAAGATGTTTTAGAAAGAAGGCTACAAACCATGTTAGTAAGGAAAGGCTTAGCTAAAACAATGAAACAAGCGAGGCAATTTATAGTACATGGCCATATAATGGTTAACGGCGAAGTAGTAGATGCTCCATCTTATTTGGTTAAAAAAGAGGAAGAAGACAAAATTGAGTTTGTGCCTTTTTCTCCATTAGCTAATCCAGAACATCCAGCTAGAAAACTAGAACAAAAAGAGGAAACTAATGAGGAGAGCGCTTGAGAGCGTAAATTATTTAATTTTATTAGCCTTATCCCTTTTTATTGCTTTGTTTGTTGCTAAAAATACAATTTTTCAATCGATAAAAGCTATTTCTTTAGCTTCAGAGGAAACCACAATTTCTGCTATAAAGAATCTAAAATGTAGTGTTAACCCAATAGATGTGAAAGAATTGGCCAAAGAGTTTGTAAACAAAGAGTTAAATAAATTAAAGTTTTTAGATTTGGAATTAGATGATTATACTTTAAGCGATATAAAATTGGCTTGCCTAAAAAAGTATGGTTCTTTAGAATGTAATATTTTGGAAAAATATATAGAATACGATTGTTATAAGGCTTTTCTATATTATATGGCCAATTTTGGTAATTTAAATAGCGCTTTAGCTTGTTTTTATATTATTTACGGCCCCCAATATAAAAACCAAATAGCTTGTTGTACTCCAAGTATGGAAAAACCCGAAATATATAAAAAATTGGAGGAATGTTCTTTAATTGATAGTTCTTTTACTTATTGTGGTAAAAAAGAGGTAAAATCCATTATAGCTTATAATAAGACCTTTTTGATAGAATATAGAGAAAACTGTGAAATCGCCAAGAACTTGGATAACTATTTATTAGCGGTATGGTTAAGCAAGTAATAGTTTGTAGAAAATTAGATATAGGAAAAGGCAAACTTTGCGCCCAAGTTGCTCATGCTTCTTTAGATGCAGCACTAAAGGTTTATAGAAATAATAAAGAGCTATTCGATAGATGGTATAGAGAAGGAGCAAAGAAAGTAGTTCTAAAAGTAAATAGCTTAGAAGAATTATTAGACATAGCGAAAAAAGCAATGGAAAAAGGCATAGTTGTTTCTATAATAAGAGATGCAGGCAAAACCCAAGTTAGTCCAGGCACAATAATTTGTATTGCTTTAGGCCCTGACGAAGATGAAAAGATAGACCAAATAACTGGCAACCTAAAGCTCTACTAATTCGAAACCATCTATACCTCTTTTTTTAACTTCTTCTTGCCATTTTTTTAAGTCTTGCTGTCTTTTTACTTCTAGCTCTATTATTTTAGGAATATCTCTTAAATTTTGTACTCCTTTTATTTCTATTTTTTCTCCTCCCTCTATAGAAACATTTAGGTCTTGTCTCACTGTGCCTAAACCCCTTTTTACTTTCCCTGTTAGTCTTAATATTAGGCCTATTCTTTCTGCTACTTTTTTAGCCAATTCAGGATCATCTATATCTGGGTAAGTTGTTATTTCCAATAAGGGGATCCCTAAGCGGTCTAACCTATAAACCACATATTTATCGGTTTCTTCTATTTTTCTTGCTGCGTCTTCTTCTAAGCATAAAGATTGTATTCTAATTTTTTTACCTTTAATCTCTAAATAACCATCTATGGCTATTAGCATAGTTCTCTGGAAACCAGTAGTGTTTGAACCATCTATTACGGTTTTCCTCATAACTTGTATTATTGGTATTACCTTCATATTTAGAGATTCTGCAACATCTAAAGCGATCTTAATTGCTTCTTCGTTTACTAAATGGGGGGGCTCTTCATCCAATTCAACTAAACAAGAATTGTCTGTAACTTCGTAAATATAGTATTTGTTCTTAGCTTTTTCGAATAGAGTAGCTATATCATATTCTCCAGATTCCCCTGCTACAGGGTGTAAATATCTTTTTACTTTAAATCTAACATTGTCACTAAGCTTTGATTCACATTCGCAAAACAATTTTTTAGTATCTAATTGTTGATGTATCTCTAAACCAACTTTCATTCATTATAAAAAGTATATCATTGAAAGCTCGATTATATAGGAAGTAATTAAAATGGCTGTTCCGAATAATAGTATTTTCGCTATATCGATTAAAATATATTTATTTAGACTATTCCTTATAATACTTATAGACAATATACCCCCTGCTAGCGAAAACAACAAAAAGCCTGCAAATTCTAGCATTGCTAATGGTAATAGTATTGGTTTTTGTTTTATTGCATAAGCCAGAATATCTAAATTATACGCTAATAAGAATTCGCTACCGATCCCAAACAAAAAAGACAAAACAAAAAATGTGTATGCTAATTTTAAGTTATTAACTAATATATACTCTATACCCGTAGGAGAGAAGCTAATAGAGAAATTTTGCGGTATAACTAAAAAGCCCAATAATATACCTATCGAAAGCAATATGTAGATTTCTAAAAAATCTCTTATTTTTAATTCTTTTATTTCCTCCTCGAATTCGAACATTTCAAATAGTTTTGTCGTAATTTGAGATATTAATAATGTTAGAATAAAATATAGGCTAACTCTCGATCGAAATAAATCAATGTCTAAATAGGTTTGTATTATATAAGAGAGTATAACGAAGAAAAAACCTAGGGGGATTAATATTTTTTTGTCTTTGTTTATATATTGGGGGGAAAAAATTAGTTCATACATTACCTAGCGGATTCTGCGGTTTTCTCTATTTCGAGTTTTCTTTTTATTGCGTAGCTTTTTAGAGAATTGTTATATGCGTTAATTATTTCTTCCGCCAATGCTTCTTCTATTGATATTGGCTTTTTCCTAGAGCCATGGAACGCTCCCCAAACCATATGTCTAATAGCCAAATCAACCCTCCTTTGAGGAGAACAATCAACAGCTTTTGGATATCTAGCACCACCATATTCTATAGTAGTAGTTTCTTCCCTTGGAGCAGCATTTTCTATTGCTTTTACAAAAACCTTTAATGGGTTTTGTTTAGTCCTTTTTTCAATAATCTCGAAAGTTCTTATTATTATTTTGTAAGCATTATATTTTTTACCTGTTTGGTGTTCGCTAGTCCATTTATGTTTTTTCCCTAAATGGCCAGAAGTCATTAACCTTCCAGCTAATCTTTCTATTATTGGTATTTTTGCTTTGCCAAATCTATGTTTTTGATGCCTTCCTCCGCTATATGGTATTAACATGGGTTTTAGATTTATATAATCTCTTAGTCCAGGATCCTCTACAGTAACATCTTCATAATCCCATCTTCCGAATAGCTTCATCTTCATCGATGGCTATGTAAAAAGTGATTTAAAAATTTACTCTTCTAATATATTTTTACCGGCTTTATAGTATAGCCAAATACCATCAGTAAACCTTCTTCTATCTTTCCTTTTATGTAAGAACCTTGTAGATTGTTCTATCATAGAAGCGACGATACCGGCTTTCTCTTTATCAGGGCTTTCCACTACTATTTCGGTTTCATCTTTGTTTTGCTCTATTTTTACTTTTACCTTATCTAAATAAGGTAACTCTTTTATAATTGGGGCCTTTTCTCCTAAGAAGTTTTCAACAATTAGTTTATTGCCTTCTAACTTTACTCTCATAGGGAAATGGGTATAACATACTTTTAACCTATAAACAAATGGGTTTTGTACTCCTTCTAACATATTTTTAATATGCGATCTCCATGTATTTATTAGTCTTTTTTCCCTTCTTGTTGCAAAGTATGTCTCTAAAATTATTTTATTGTCATTAACAGAAAGCTTTATTAATGGGTGGTAGAACTTCCTTTCTACTTCTCCTTTTGGGCCAGAAACTTTTAATATGTTATTTTCGTAAGAAACCTTTACATTTTCTGGAATAGGTATTTCATATTTTATTATAGGAATACGCATTCGCCGTCTTAATATTATGGTTTATAAAACTTTAGTTTTCATAGAACTTTAATATAGTTTTGTCCCTAGTTTTTAGGTTTATCGCTATCGCCTTACCAGGATCTGGGACATGGCCCACCTTTTTTTGGAATGGTGTTGTTTCCTGCCAACAACCAGCATTTAATAATATAGTGCCTTTGTATTCTCCTAACCCAACTCTATGTATATGGCCCGTAACAAATATATCTGGTACTATATCTATCAAAAATGGATCGGGCAATTGGGGTACATATGGGCTAGAGCCATGGCCTGAAAATAGTTGCCTTTTTACTAATAACAATTGCATTACTTTTTCTGGATGTAAATAACCATCCATTACTGCTTCGGTATTGGATATAATCCAATCGAAAGCGTAACCATGGTATAACAATAAATCGAAACCTTCGAAATCATCTTTTTTATGTATTCTAACCCAACTTGGATTAGGTAATAAATAGAAACCTTCTCTATATAGGGATTTAGCTATATCTCTTGGTATCGGGGGTTGGGGTTCTTCCAATCTAACGGCATCGTGGTTACCGGGAATTAATATTACTTTTATATCATCTCTATTTAAATATTCGGTTAATAGTTTGGCGAAATATTCATATTGCTCTTCTATGTCTGTTATAACTAATTCTTTTTCTTGCTCTGGATAGATACCAACCCCATCAACCAAATCGCCAGTTATTATTAGATATTTAACTTTTTTCGCTATTTCTATATCGCCTTTCTTTAGGTTTAGCCAATCCAAGAATTTCTTGAAATGGTTTTCCAAGAAATATTTGGAACCTACATGTATATCTGTAATAAACAAAGCGTAAACATCATCATTTGCCCTTTTTATTTGTTTTGTTGGTATGTCCGGATAAATAATATCTTTAGCTATTATAGAGGCGTTTTTACCAACTATGCCTTGCACTCCTACTATATCATCTGGTACCATCATTTTTAGTTTTTCCCATGCTGGAGTATCAGGAAATAATTTTACTATTACTCTTCCAGTTGTATCCTCTAAAACTAAAGAAGCGTAGTTATCCCTTTTCACTATTTCGAATACCCTCCCTATTATAGAGACTTCTGTATTTTCTTTTAGATTTAAAACATTTCTAATGCTTATTGGGTTTAACCTTCCTTTTAATAATCTTTTATAGAAATCTAATTTGTTTTTATAGAAATTAACAAAATCTTGGACTGTCCATTTTTTTGCCTTAGCTTCTATAGGTTTTATTATCTCTATAGAGGTATCGACATCTTCGGGTTTTTTAGTAGTATGAATTATTTCTACTTCTTCTTCCTTTTTAGTTTCTTTTATCTCTTTTGATTCCTCTTTTATTTGAATAAATTGTAAAATCGATGTGGTGTTCTTTTTTGATATAGAGATTTTATTTTCTTTCTTTTCTATCGTTATTTCTGTGGTCTCTTTGAACATTTTAACGTGTTCCAATTTAATAACCATCACATTTTTCTTCTTTACTTTAAGGAGAATCTTTCTAATTTCGTCTTCATCCAATTGAGATAAAAAATCGATAACTTTTTTATCGCCAGCGAGTAAACCATATTCTTTTAGTATAGAAAAAACCTTATTAGTCATTAGGTGTTATAGAGATGGGAGTTTAAATTATAATAAGCAAAGAATTTATTCTATAACGAAGGCTGGTTTAAATTCTTTGGCTCTCTTAGCTTTTTCTTCTTTTGATTCGGAAGCCAATTCTAATACTACTTTCCCTCCAAAAACTTTCTCTATGTATGGTATTATGTCTCTCAATATATCAAATTCTGAGGGGTTTTTGTATATTATTTTTATCCTGACAGGTTTCCATTCGATAAATTCTCTTATTTCTTCCTTTTCTTCTTCTGTTAGCTTTGCTCCTTCGTAATATAGTTTAACCAAATCTGCTAACCTATGGCTAACATTTCTTGCCATACTAATTCTTACCAATTTTAATGTATTAGCCAAATCTTTTATTACTTGGTCTACATATTGTCCTACCCTAATCCATGGTTCGTCTGGCTCTTCTTTACCAATCCATGCAGGTTCTCTAACAACATGGGGAATAATAGGCCATAAAGCTTTTACTGCTTTTTTGAAATATTCTATTGCCCTCTTATGGGGTTTTTCTAATACTAAAGCTCTATAGAAATTGAAATCGTTTTCTAATTTGAAGAATTCGTTAATAACATCTCTTGGTCTTATGTTTTCATAGTATTCTTCCAATTTTTTGAAGTATAATCTAATTCTATTGACTATCCATTTATCTAAGCTATTTTCATCTCTATCATAGCCTTCCATATCTAAATAGCTTTCTATCCTTGGTATTATTTCGTTTTTGGCTTTCTCCATAAATTCTAGATCAATATTTTGATCAACTAATTCAGCATTCCCAGCATATGCTGCAGCAAGCCTTACAGCGTCTCTACCATATCTTTGGATAGCTTCTCTAATTGTAATAAAATTGCCCTTGCTTTTAGACATCTTTTCTCCATTTACTGTAACGAAGCCAGAAACTGCTATACCTCTGGGCCATTTACTTTCTGGGAAAATTGCTACATGGTGGAATATATAGAATACCAAATGGTTTGCTATTAAATCTTGGGCGCTAAACCTTATATCTACAGGATACCAATATTCAAATTGGTTTCTCATTTCTTTTAATATTTCTTCGCTTATACCAGTTTTTTTAGCTATTTCTTTAGGATCGCCTTTTCCTAGGAATACATAATCAAATACATCTATCGTTAGCTTATCCCAGTCTATATTATATTTCTCTGGATGTTGTAATATATGGGCTATTGTATAATAAGCTGTGTATATTGTAGAATCAGAGAGGGATTCTATAACCCATTTTGGATCCCATGGGAGGGCAGTACCTAATTCTTTTTGATGGGTAAAGGCCCAATCATCATACCAATCTATTTTTTCTTTTATTAGCTCTTTTACTTGTGGGGGATAGAATTTCATATTTTCCACAGCTTTGTGGGCCAATTCTTTCCATTGTTTATCGCTATATTTAATGAACCATTGGCCTTTAACAAGTTTAACTACAACTTTGTTTCCATACCTGGATTTAAACCTTACAGGAAGGGTATAATAGATATAACCATAACCATTTTCCATTAGATATTCGGCTATTTTCATTTTCGCTTCTTTAACTGGTAAGCCTTGGAATTGTTGGGCGTGTTCTGTTAATACCCCATGGTAGAATTCTTTAGAATATAATCTTTGTGTGGCTTTTTCTAATTTATCTCTTTCCTCTTGTGATGTTATATTCATAGATTCAACTATATCTTTAGCAGGCATTTCACTAAAGCCTTCTACTTTTACTACAGGTCTAACATTTTTTAGAGCTTGCTCAGCGAATTCTTTTAGTTCGGTTTTTATCAAATCTAATAATCCAACATAATCATAAGGAGCATGGCTTGGGACAGACATTACTATGCCAGTTCCAACCTCTGGGTCTACAAATTTTGCTGGCAATACTGGGACTAATTCTTTTGTTACTGGGTTTTCTGCGAGAGTTTTTATTAGTTTATCTATTTTACCTATTATTTCTATTTCAAAATCTTGGTTTTTAAGCTCTTCTATTACTATAGTATTGGGTAATATCCATTTTTCTTCTTGGGTTTCTACTTTTGTATTGTAATATTCATATAGTAATTCTATATCTTTTTCTTCTATTTTAATGCCTTCTTTTTCAGCGAATTCTTTTAATTCTTTAACAAATTCTTCTTTTGGTTTATAGGCAATCTCTTCAGCGTGGGCTATCAAATCTATACCTTTTTCATATTGCTTTAGCCTATCTAATAGATTATTATAGTCTTGAATTAGTTTTTCTAGTTTGTCCCTATTTTCTATATTTAATGGGAGCCTTCCAAATTTTTTGTATAGACTATACAATTCGTATACATAAAATACTTTTTTGACCTTTGCTAATACATATTCGGTTTCTGGGTTTACCCATATGTTTACTACTCCAAAAACTGTTTCTGGTCTTAATGTAAATGCTGGCAAATACGCATCTAAGTCTTTTGAATAGAATTTAATTATTACTCCTTCTATTGGTCTTATTCCAGCATAATCATCGGGCCTATCGTGGTCGCCAATAACCATATTAACTTTTGGATCCCATACAATTGGGTGTGCCCCTCTATAGATATAACCTTTCTCTCTAAGCCTGTGGTATTGCCATTCAACAAATTTATGGAATGGTTTGTTGAATACTGTGGTAAAAGATCTTTCCCATTCTATCATAAAGCCCAATTTAGATAAATCCTCTTTTGCTGCTTTAGAGAAATACTCAACCCAATAAGCTGGGTCTTTGAATTTTTCTATGTCTTTTATTCCCATTTTCTTTAAAGTTTCTATTTGTTTAGGATCCCCAATAGATACTTTATATGCCGCAGCATATATTGGGGCACCAGTAGCATGGAAGCCCATTGGGAATAAAACATCATAACCCCTCATTTTCTTGTATCTTGCTGTAATTTCTGCTTTTATGTATGTTACTAGATGGCCCAAATGTAAATAACCATTTACATATGGGAACGCTGCTGTTACAAAGAACTTTTTCATCTTTGATACTAAAACTATTATTTATAAATAAGAACAGCGTAAAGCCTTTCAAAAAACAATGACATTTCCTCCAATATTTCGTATTTCATTCCTAATTCTTTTATTTTTTCAAACACTTTATTTGGATTTGATAGAGAGCTTACTATTATTATGGCTTTTCCCCCCTCCTTTAAATAGAATGGCAATTGTTCTATAAATTTTAATATTATTTCGTTGCCTTCTTTTCCTCCTACGGTCCATAGTTTTGTTTTTTCATCTTCCCAACCTTCTTCTGGTAAATAAGGCGGGTTAAAAATTATTAGATCGTATTTGTCATTTACATTGCTAAATAAATCGCTATACCAAACCCTGTCTTTAAATTTTTCTTTTAAATATTTTAAAACATCTTTGTCTATTTCTACTCCATAAGCATCGAAGCCCTTTTTTAATAGGTTTTCTAATATGTAACCGCTTCCTACTCCGATTTCTAATATTTTGCCTTTAGCAAATTTTTTGGCCCATTTTAATAACAAAAATGTGTCTTCTGCAGGCTCATAACCTACCATAATAGGTTTTTACGGCTATTCTTAATAATAATGGCGCAAACAAAAATAGAGTTAGAATAAAGAAAACCAAATTTACAATACTAGTATCTATTTCAAATGGAGTGAAAACAAGTAAATAGCTTATTATATTTATTGAAGAAACAACGAATAGAGAGGCAATAAATAGTTTTATGTTTTCTCCAAGCCTTTCTTTTATATCTATGTTGGTTTTTAATATCAATTGCTTTATTATTTCTCCAAAAATTAGACCAACTATTAATACTAGGCCCAAAGAAAATATTATTGTTCCATAGAGGGAGACAAGCATAAATAATAATTGCAACTCTTTAATCTTAACCCATGATAAATATTGCAATAGAAAAATAAATACTATTAGCTTAGTTAAAAATGGTACGATTTCATCAATTTTTATTCCATACAAAGCATTGCCTAAATTTTTAGCTTTAAGCCAATCATCAATATGCAAATAATCTATTATTAATTTTACGGATCGTCCTATAAATTTAGAAATTAAATAGTTTAGGAATAGAAGTAAAGGTATAACTATAGAGAGTTTTAAATAATAGAGAATCAAAATTTTATTGCTCTTGTTGTTGTTGCTTGAAGAAGTAAACAGCTCCAGCTATTGCTGCAATTACTACTGCAGCTGCTAATAAGTATGTGGTTGGGAATCCTTGTTTGGTTTCTTGTTTGGTTTGTTCTTGTTTAGTTTCTTTGGTTTCTTTTTCTCCCATTTTTTCTTTTTCAGTTTCTTTTTCTTCTCCTGTCTTTTCGGCTTGTTCTTTGGTTTCTTCTGTGGCTTCTCCTTGTTTAGCTTCTGTTGTGGTTTCCTCTTCTTTAGTTTCTTCTTTCTTTTCTGTTTCTGTAGTTTCGGTTGTCTCTGTTGTTGTTTCTTTTGTTTCTTCTTGTGTTACTGTTGTTTGGCTATTTGCTACATCTTCGAATAATGCTCTCATTCTTTCAGCATTTTTAGAGGTTTGGAATTCAGATGGATCTACATATACGGTATTGCCTTCTACTTTAACAACTGGTAATACATAACCGAATTTTGTTGTAGGGTTATATCTCACGAAATAATCTTTGTAACCAAATTCTACTGGGTTTTCATAATTAGCTTTATATTCAATTACTAAAGTGTTTCCATTTTCTATTTTTACCTCTACATTTACATTGTTGTTTCCTTTTAGGTAATTGGCAATACATTCACTTACTGTTTTACCATATGCTTCATTTCCTCCGGTTTTATCTGTACATTTAAATCCATTATCTGTTTTTGTTACAAATACGAAACCGTATAATCTAACTTCTGTTGGATTTTCTGTTTGACATACTGCTCCTTGGGTATCGTCTAAATAACAATTATCTTCGTTAGTCCATACCGATGTGAATGTTACATATTCGTTTGTTGTTTTGCAAACATGGTCTACCTCATATTTCTCTCCATTTATTGTATAAGTTTTTGTTTCTTCTACAAAATCACAATGGGGCTCTACTTTTACTTCTTTGGCTTTAAACAAAACAGGATTCGCTGCTAGACCTATTGCTAGAAATGGCATTGCTGCCATTAATGGAACGAACATCTTTTTCATATTAAGAAAATACCCCTTTTTCTTTAAAAGTCTTTGAGGGTATTTTTACTTATTAGTAACTATGTTTTTATATTAATTTCTTTAATGGAATACGCGCTATTTCATTACCATGTCTCACAATAACATAATCGTCACTAACTTTTAGAACTTTGTATTTTTTCCCATTGTGGATTAAAGTTTGTCCTTCTTTTAGCTTAACTTCCCTAAACAATATGGTCGATCTATAAATATCTTTCGATGTTTGTTTGTCTCTCGTATGTAATTTGAAGGTTTTCTTAATTATTCCATTTATTTTTTGTTTTAGTTCTTTTACTAGCTTTTCCGCTTCCCTATAACTTACCATATATAGATCTAAGCCTTCTTCTTTCTCTTCATATTTCGATATTCTGTATTGTCTTTGACCAATAATTTTTAATGCTTCTTTAATGGCATTTTCCCCCCTTAATTGTAAAATGGTTTCATAGTATTCGGATTGTTGTCTAGCACATTGGGGACATATTCCATAGTTTATTGGCACATTATAATCGAATTTGAACAGCTCTCCTTCTAAGGATAAAACTATCCCATCTTCGATGGATTCTAATTTGTAAGGGGGCTTAACTTTTACCAATTTTTTTATATCTATTTTTTTCCACACCTTACCTACTTTTACTTTACCACAATATTTGCAAACTACTATAGGGCTAATTTTAATTAAAGGAGGATTTTTCTTTATATAGCAATCTAAGCACAAACCTTCTATAGTTTTATCGGTTTCTTTTCCACATAGCAAACAACGCATTTTTGAATAATGATATAACGAATTATAAATGCTTGCCCCATTAATAAAAGAGATAAACAAAGCTGTAATAGGCTATGATGATGTTGTTATAAAATTGTTTATCGCTTTAGTAAATGAAGGCCATGTTCTATTAGAAGGCCCTCCTGGAATAGCAAAAACCACTTTAGCAAAAGCTTTTGCTAAAGCTATAAATTTGCAATTCAAAAGAATCCAATTTGTGCCGGATTTATTGCCTTCAGATATAACTGGCTATTTTATTTACAGGAATAACCAATTAGAGTTCATTAAAGGTCCAATATTCGCTAATATTATTTTAGCTGACGAAATAAATAGGGCTCCTCCAAAAACGCAAAGTGCTTTGTTAGAAGCAATGCAGGAAAAACAAATAACAATAGAGGGGAAAACATTTCAATTACCTAAACCATTTTTTGTTATTGCTACTCAAAATCCAATAGAAGAAGAAGGCGTATACCCATTACCTGCAGCACAATTAGATAGATTTATGTTTAAAATAGAAATGGGTTATCCAAAAGATTATAGTGCAATAATAGAGAATTATCCATATTTTTCTTTAGACAACATAAAACCGGTAATAAATTTAGAATTTATCGAATTTGTAAAGAATAATATTTCTAAAGTTAGGGTAAGTAGAAGGGTTATAGACTATATTTTAGATTTGGTTAAAAGAATAAACAACAATAAAGCTGTAGCTTTTGGTATTTCTCCTAGGGGGGTTATATATCTAATAAAAGCGGCAAAAACTTTGGCTTTTCTTAATAATAGGGAATATGTTATTACTGATGATATAAAATATCTAATTATGGATTGCTTTAGGCATAGAATATTCCTAAACCCAGAATTTGAAGTTAAACCCGAAGAAATAATTGAAGATGCAATATTGCATACTAAAGTTCCAGAAGAAAGACTATGATGTTACAATTTTTCATCGCATCTTTAATAGAATACTATTTGCATAAATCAATAATTTTATTTTTGTTGCCATTGTATTTATTGCTTATTTTATATACTAAGCTAATTAAGATAAAATTTTTAAGAGGGGATAAACTAACTATTAAAATAAAAAACAGCTTTTTGCCTATAGTTGTTTCGATAGAGTTTTTAACAAAAAATGGGCATATCGAAAATATATTAGTAAGTTTATATCCATTTGAGGAAAAAATAATAAAAACTCCTTACGAAGGAAACCCAACGATATATGGCTATAAAATAAACCCTTTGTTTTTTATTAACGAAAGCCCTGTAAGGTTTTTTGTATTACCTTTAAGAAAAAAGAGATATCCCATAAAATTGCTAAAAGCCTCTATATTAAAGGGCAATACTATTATGAAAGTTAAAGCCAAAGAGGGATTAGAATTTTATGGAATAGAAGAATATAAATATGGGCCTGCCCGTTATATAAATTGGAAAAAATCAATGAAAGGAAAACTTTATGCTAATATATTCCATATGGAAGGACATGCTAAAATAGTTATAGCAGTAGTAAGCTCTGTAATAAATATAGAATACTGGGAATACATATTGGATGTTTTGGCATTTCTAAAAAACTATTTTAGGGGACACAAAATAATAGTTTATTCGGTAAACTCTAAAGAATGTAGGAAGGGCGATCCAATTATTAATGATTACAAAGCTAAGCCCAAATATAATATTCCAATATTGTATCAAATTAAGTTTGGTTTAATCAAAGCGAAACCTTTGTCTTATAAAATGAAATGGGACTGCTTTTTAAAGGAAAAAGCTGACTTAAAAATAATTATTACATCGAAAAACTATCCAATAAAGTTTAAGAACGCTATAACTATTGTGGTATAAACTCCCAAGCAATATAGTTTTTTCTAAACACTCCATGCTTATGTCTATGTATAGTAATTTCAACGATCCCATCTATGTTTTTCTTTATTAACTCTTTTATTACTCTATAAACTAAATCGCTTTTAATAAAACCATTAATCTCTAAATAATTTTTGAAATGTCCATAAAACTCTTTTATTCCTTCTCTAGTAATCCTTCTTATATAGCCTTGGTTTTCCCCTTCAAAATATTTGTTCTTATAATCTATAATTAAAGAGGCAATAACATCTTTATTTGTTACATCGTATATTTCTACATAACCATCTGCGAAATCCAAATTACAAGGTTTTAGGTAATAAACAAAGTAAGGTTTATGGTTAGAAATTTTGTATTTGTAATTTTTTAGCTTTTCAAAATCTATCTCTCCAAAAACCCTTGCTGAGCATTCTTTGAATGGGGCTTTTTTTCCAATAACCCTTTTCGGCACATTGAAACCATGTTTTTCCAAAACAGATATTTTCTTTGGATCCATTATATTTTAATGGCGAATTTGCCTTCTTTATCAATACCAGCCACTTTAGCTACTTCGCTTTTCTCTTTATTTACTATAATTATTATCCCTTCGAATTCTGTTGTAAACTCTGTGCCCCCACAGTAAGGGCATTTCTCAACATCCATGGGGAGTATGGCTTTACATTTTAGACATACCTTCCTCTTTGGCTTGGGCATCTTTCGTATAGAACATATTTTTTAAAATTTTATGCATATAACAATATATGTATTCTCCAGAGATAGAAAAGCAAATATTAGAATATTGGAAATCTATAGGATTAACGCATAGGCTATTAGCAAAATCTTTGAAAAGTGGGAAGAAATGGTCTTATTTAGATGGTCCACCATTCGCTAATGACGATATACATGTGGGCCATGCCTGGGGTAGGGCATTAAGGGATTCTGAAATCAGATATAGACTAATGAGAGGTTATAAAATATATGTTAGGCCCGGTTTTGATACTCATGGTTTACCTATAGAGGTTAAATTAGAAAAAGAGCACGGTTTTACAAATAAGGATGATATAATTAAATATGGGGTAGACAAATTTATAGAAGAAGCGAGACAATTCGCTTACAAAAATATAAACAAACAAATAAGCTCTTTCAAAAGGTTAGGGGTATTAGCAGATTATGATAATCCCTATTTTACTTACGATAATAACTATATAGAAAGAATATGGAAAATAATTAAAAAAGCCTGGGAAGAAGGGTTATTATACAAAGGTAAATATGTAGTTCATTGGTGTCCTAGATGTCAAACAGCTTTAGCTCCAAACTATGAAGTAATATATAAAGAAGTGGAAGATCCTTCTATTTTTGTTAAATTCCCTCTAAAAAATGAAGATGCTTATCTATTAATATGGACTACTACTCCATGGACTTTGCCATACAATTTGGGAGTAATGGTTAACCCTAATGCTACTTATGTTTTAGTTGAGTTAGAGAATGGCGAAAAGCTTTATATAGCTAAAGATAGATTAATAGTTTTGGTAACTTTGGGACATAAATACAAAATACTAAAAGAAGTGCAAGGCAAAGACTTAGAGGGATTAGAATATTATCCCCCATTCTATGAGGAATGGAAAGAAATATATGACGAATTGAAAAAACAATACAAAAATGTACATACCGTATGGTTAAGCGAAGAATATGTCTCTTTAGAAGAAGGTACTGGTTTAGTACATGCTGCCCCAGGTTGTGGGCCAGAAGATTTTGAAGTCGGTCTAAAATACAATGTTCCTCCATTTAATGATTTGAAAGAAGATGGTTCCTTTGTTAGAGAGCCATTTAAAGGCTGGGTAGCCAAAAAAGATGACGATAAATTTATAGAATTATTAGAGAAAAAAGGATTACTATTCCATAAAGACAAAATAAAGCATAATTACCCTGTATGTGAGAGATGTAAGAGTAAGCTTATATTTAGAGTTACAGAGGAATGGTATTGGAAAGTAACTGCATACAAAAACAAAATGATTGAGGAAGCATCTAAAGTCAATTGGGTTCCTGAAAAGGCTAAAAGAGCTATGTTACAATGGCTATCCAATATAAGAGATTGGGCCATTTCAAGACAAAGGTTCTGGGGTATTCCATTGCCAATCTGGAAATGTGAAAATAATCATTATTTAGTTATCTCTTCGAAAGAGGAATTAGAAAAGTATTCTGGGTTAACATTAAAAAGATTTATAATAATAGTTAAGCACAAAGAATTAGATAAAGATTATATAAAAACCCATTTTGGAGATTTTATAGAAACCGATGATGTAGAATCGGTAATAGAAAAAGAGAAAGAAGCAATAATATTAACAAATAGAGACGCAAACGAATTAGAGCAAAAACTAAAAGAAAAATACTATGTATATAGGTTTGGAGGCGATTCTTATACGATATTAAGAGTGTATTCTTATGATTTGCATAAACCATGGATAGACAATATAGAAATCAAATGCCCTGTATGTGGGAGACCAATGAAGAGAGAGCCCGATGTTTTAGATGTATGGCTAGACTCCGGTGGGGCTTTCTATGCCACATTCGATAATGAAGAGGCTTATAAAATATTTTATCCATTCGACTTTATATTAGAAGGCTGGGACCAAATAAGAGGGTGGTTCTATTCTCTATTGGGAGAAGGCGTATTATATACTAACCAAAGTCCATACAAAAATGTATATGTTAGCGGTTTTGTATTGGATGAACAAGGTAGAAAGATGTCTAAATCGTTAGGCAATTTCATATATGCAAGAGAGCTAATGGAAAAATATGGAGCAGATGCTGTTAGGCTATTCACAATACAAGCGACTGGGCCTTACCAAGATTTAATATTAAGAATAGACGGAATAAAGGAGAAACAATCCAACTTAAATATACTATATAATATAGTAAAATACTATTTCGATCAAAAAGAATATCTAAAAGTAAACCCAGAACCCAAAAAATTGAACATTGTTGACCAATACGTTATATACAAAATAAACAAAGCTATTGAAGAAACTATTAATTACTTCGAGAACTATCAAATATGGAAAGCGCCAAAACCCTTAGAGGAATTCTGGTTAGAGCTAAGTAGGTTCTATATAAAAGTCAATAGAGAAAGAATAGAAAAATCAAAAGATGATGCAGCTACTATTTTGTATGTATTAAAGTATAGCTTAGACAAACTAATAAGAGCCATAGCCCCAATAATTCCATTTAGTGCCGAATATCTATATCAAAAAATGAGAGACGAATTAGGTTATAAAGAGGAAAGCGTACATCTATTGCCTTATCCAGAACCAGAGAAAATAGAGTTCCAATATTTAGAGGAAATAGAAATAATGAAAAAAGTAATAGAGATGGCCAATTCTTTAAGAAACAAGCATGGAATAGGAATTAGATGGCCTTTACCAAAATTGTATATAAGCAAGCAATTGCCTAAAGAGATAGAAGAGATATTAAAAGAAGTATTGAATGTAAAAGAAATAGTTTATACTAAAGAAGGAATAGATGATGTTATCGTTAATGACATAGAAGTCGGCTTAAGCTTTAAATTAGATAGCAATCTAATAAGGGAAGGCCTAATAAGAGAAACCATAAGAAGAATACAAGAAGCGAGGAAAAAGCTAAAACTAAAGAAATACCAACCTATAAAGTTAAAAATAGAAGGTATCGATTATAAAGGCTTCGAAGATTTAATAAAGAATAGAGTTAATGCCGAATTTAGCGAAAACGAAGAATGGGATTTGGTTGAGGAATACAATATAAAAGGCCATAAAGTTAAAATTTTCGTTAAAAAATGAGTTATGATATTATTGGAGAAATCGCTATAATTTATCCCCCTGTTGATGATTTAGATAAAATTGTAAACAAAATATTAAAGCATCACAAATATGTTAAAGCCATATACCTAAAAACTGACAAATTAGAAACTGAATTAAGATTGCCTAAACTAAAACTATTATATGGAGAACCAATATTGGAAACAACCTATAAAGAAAACAAATGTGTGTTTAAATTAAGAGTAGATAAAGTCTATTTCTCCCCAAGGCTTAGCACAGAAAGAAAAGAGTTTATAGATCTAGTTAAGGACAATGAAAAAATTTTAATACCCTTTGCAGGGGTTAACCCATATCCTATTGTTATTGCTAAACATAGAAAAGTTCAAATAAAATCTATAGAATTAAATCCATGGGCAGTAAAATATGGAATAATAAATACTAAACTAAACAAAGTTAATGTCGATACAATTTTAGCCGATTTTGGAATAGCTTGGAAATATATAAGAAATTTGCATAACAAAGAGGGGATTGTAACAAAATATGTTAACGAATTATTAAAAGCTAAACCAGAATTGGATTTGGTTTATACTAATGAAGAATATTACGATTTGCTAAACCAATATTATAATACCAAATTGATAGAAGAGCTGAAGCCTGGTATAGAATATTTCGATCGAATAATAATGCCCCTTCCAAAAGGGGGAGAGCATTTTATTTTTGAAGCTTTAGTTTTAGCTAAAAAGTATATCCATTTATATAGTTTCGCCCATGAAAAAGAGATAGAACAAAAAGTAAAAGAAATAATTGATATAGCAAGCCAACTAAGAGAAATAAAACATTATGATTATAAAATTGTGGGCGACATTGGAGTAAGAAAATATAGGATAAGAATTAATATTTATTTAATTTGATCTATAATTATTGCTGGGCAAACCCTTTTTACTCCTTTTAAGTTTTTCAAATAATTATAAATTTCCTCTAAATCTTTGTATATTGCTATAACCATTATATCATGGTCGCCTGCAGATGAATATATATGCAAAAACTCTTTCCTTTTTTCCAATTCCTTTATTATTTTTGGGAAATAATCCATATCTATGTCTAAGCCAATGATTGCCATGTTGTATCCTAATTTTTTATAGTCTATATCTATAGAATAGCGTTTTATTATTTGGTTTTCTTCCAGTTTCTTTATTCTTTTTCTAATTGCTGCCTCTGTAAGGTTTAATGTTTTAGCTATATCAGTAAATTTTGTCCTAGCGTTTTCCTCTAAAATAGATAAAATTTTTATGTCTATGCTATCTATTCTCCCCATTTAAAGAATCCTAATTCGTGTGCCACTTCTTTAAAGCAGTCTTTGCATAAATATAGTCCATACCTTCTTATTATACCATCGTATCTACCACACCTTTCGCATCTCCTAGCGCCTTTGCCAAATTTTCTTTCTTTAGGTTTATTATGTTTTAATATTTTTAATAGTTTACCATGTTTATGCCCACTTTGTTTTAGCATTTTTTCCCAGCTATGGGCTGGCATTTAGCTTTTAACAAAATAATGTTTAAAAATGTCTACCCAATTCAATATGGGTTTGTCAAATTTTTTATAATTATCAAAAATTCTTGGACAGGCCAAATTAACATAAAAATCTAAATCTAAGCCAATTATTTTGTTAGGATCTATTTCATCGAAAGCTAAAATAATAGCTTTTTTCCCTAGCGATTCTATTTTTTCCTTAACTTCATATGGGTTATAAAATAGTTGGCCCTTTTTCCATGAAACTAAGATACCAACTTTTTTTGCTTCTTCGAATTTGGATAAATAAAACCATTTTATTGTTAAATATTTCTGTTTTTCTTTTTCTAAGCTATAAATTTTTCTTAATCCTAGATCGAAAGCGTATACTGGTTTGTTCGTTTGTAAGGCTAATCCCAAGCTATAAAATTTGCCATCTGTTGGAATTAAAAAAGCATCAACTTTATTTTCTATGGATTTAGCATTAATTACATTGCATCCCAATATTTGGGGGTTCTTTGGTATAACTATTTCGAAACCTTTTAGTTTGTCCTTCAAATAATACACATAATTCAAATATTGCAAAGAGCTAACTATGCCCAATTTTTTATGCTTTATAACATCTATATATTTTAATGTCTCGTTTACAGCTTCTTCATCTATTTCGTATCTATATTCCTCTATAATTATTGGGATTTTAGAATTTTTTAGCAAATGCTCAAAACCGAAAGAGTTATGTCCTATATGTATTATAGCTTCGCAACCTAACTCTATTGCTATATCATCTTTCAAATCACAAAACCCATAGGTTGGTTCTGCATCAAATATTGGATTATAACCTTTTTCTCTTAATTTTTGCTCTATTTCGAATAGTTTATTTTTTAGCCCCTCTGGGTATTGAACAAAAACTTTCATTTCTCTTTTATTTCTATATCTTTAGGCAATAATAGTATTTCTAATTTTTTCATCCCTTGGTAATATTGTTCATAAACCAATTCTGGTTTATAAGCCAAGGGGTTTTCGCATATTTTTGGTATGTTACTTTTTCTAGAGCAATACCACGCTCTAAAAACTAAATCGTTATATTCCCTTTTAATGCTAAAAGCCAAATCTTTTTTTGTTAATGCTGCATATTCTAAAGACAAAGCTTTTTGTTCAAATTCTTTTATTATACTATCTATTATCGAAAAAACCTCTCTTGGGTCTATCGATTTAGTATAAATATATTCTTCCATGTTTATTCTTTGTTTTAACTCTTTGCCCTGGTTTATGGTTAACCCATTGGTGTTAAGCATTATTTCTAAGTTTTTCTCTATATAGAAATATTCCCTATTATCTAATCTATATAGTTTGTATTTTAAAAATTCTCCTTCTATTTTGAATTCTGGGTTTCCTAAACATTGGTAAACTTTTTTTACTCCATATACGAATATGCCTTTCACATCAACCAAATAATATGTTGGTTTTTCTATTACTTTGCCCACAAATAGAAATTTGTTCATTTTGGTCGCAGAGCTTATAGACAAAAACTTATAAAAGTCCTCAAATTTTACTCTTTTTAAGATAAATGGTTTTTCTTTATACAAACTAATAACCGTATCACCCTCTTTCCCTTTATTTATCCAATAGCGTTTGTTCTTTAATGGTTTACCCAACTCTTTTTCGAAATATTCTATTAGTTTATCAACTACTATAGGCATTACCGATTTATTCTATTGCATTTAAATATCTCTTAAAGCGCTCAAACAAAATTTCTAAATCTTTAGAAAGTTTGCGCATATCTTTTAAATATAAGGTAGTGCCATTTATGTATATAGTAAATTTGCTAGTCCCTTCATTTTCAGCTTTTATATCTTTGGATAACCATTCTTTTATTTTTTTATAGAATTCGTAATGCTCTTTTAATTCCGGATATAATTCTATGGTTTTTTCCATCATTATATATGGATTTTTAGGGGGTTCAACATCTTTTAGCAATAACAAAGCTCTAAATATTTCTTCATATGCTTTTGCCAATCTCTTTAACCCTTCTATAAATGTATCCTTTGTTCTTTTATCTAATAGCGCAGACCTTATATAGAATACAGCGTTATTGTAAGAATGTATCGCCTCTTCGATCATAGCAATTTATATATTATTATATCGGCTATAACCAAACCTATTATGAAATATACTAATGTTTTAGGGTCTATTCCTTTTCTATCTTCTAATGAAAATCTATATATCCCTAAAGGGGACAAATCTTTTTCCATTTATTTTTTATAATAGAGGGTTTAAAACTAAAATGTTCGTTCCATTATTCGATTCCACTTTGGAAGAAGCAGAAATAGTTTTAGTTGGATTTCCATTAGAAGAAGGATCAGACAAAAAAGGCTATAAAGAGATACCTAAAAAAATTAGAGAATCTTTCGATGAAATATATTATCCATTAAGGAATAGGTTGCCTAAAGTTTATGACCATGGCGATATAGATTTAGATATGCCATTACCAAAGGCTTTAGATAAAATATATGAAACCGTTCTATATTTTAAAAGCCTAGGTAAAAAGGTTTATTCTTTAGGCGGGAACCATCTAATTAGTTATCCAATAATAAAAGCTTTAGAACCTAGGGAATTAATTATATTCGATTCGCATCCGGATTGTTTTTATGGCGATTTGAATTATGCCACTTGGGTTAGGTATATAATAGAAGAAGGTATTATTAAGCCTAATAAAATAGCTTTGGTTGGTATAAATAATTGGGCCAAAGATGAGAAAGAGTTTTTAGATAGCTATAATATAAAGTATTACGATTCTATCGATGTGTTTTTCGATTTAGATAATGTAATACAAGAGCTAAAAAAATTCAAAAATCCCTATGTAAGTTTAGATTTCGATGTTTTTATTGATAAAGGGGTGTGGAGAGAGCCCCTAGGAATAATGCCCCATCATTATTTGAGAATAATTTATTCTTTGGAAAACATTTATGGCTTTGATTTGGTTGAAGCGAAAGACTATAAATTGGCTGGAAGAATTTTGTTGGAAAGCTTTTGATAATTAAAAATCAACTATCTTTGCAGTAGTTCATGAGTAATGACCTAAACTTATCATCTTTCGCTAGACTCTTAGCCAGTTCCTCTAACTTGTTGTTTAAAACATTCTCAACTATTTTCTTTTGATCCTCATCAGGTATTTTTTGGAGTATGAGAGCCTTATTATCCTCATCGCTGAGAACATATAATAGTGCACCCGTTAATGGCACCGGATTAAATTTTCTTCCCAAAAGTTTTCTCGCCCCAAGAGTGCTACAATGTATGTTTGTCCATAAATCCCTTAATTGTGAAGCGATATTCATTATAACTCTCTTTGCAATTTCTACTTCATTGCCCTCTCTCTTGTGCCATTCAAATGTGCCAAGATCTTTGTCAAGTTTTTCTTTTAGTTTTTTTGACACATCTAAGAATGGTGGTAAAGTTATTCCTACCAAGTCTGCTATGTAAGTAATAATTTTTGTTATTAGCCATGCCCACCCTATCGCTTGGAACCACCCAACTTGGAAGCCTAACAATGCTTGATATATTATAGGTATTGCTATCCCACCTATAATATCACTAAAGGGCATTGCGGCGCTTAGCGCTATCGCTTTCGTGGGGTTAAAAACACCTTCGGATGCTCCTCCTACAATACCCATCGTTCGTAGGAAAACGGAGAGGGCGATTACATATAAACCATATAGAACTAAATATACTATTGCTTCTAATCTGGGATGTGAGATGAGTGCCACGATATAAGAAACTATTTCGTAGGTAAAGAACAAGAATAGTATCGATCCAATTATATGTGCACTAGACATACTTGAAAGGCTGTTTCCTAGCAAAGTTAATAATAAATATGATATAGCTAAACCTCCTATGAAATGTTTTATACCAATGTTTTTGTTTTCTTCGCTTGGCCCTATCCTTTTTATAACAAGATAAGCTAACATACCCCATAAAGATAATGTAATAATCAATGCCACCATCTCTCTATTGGTAATGTTTTGGGGCAATAAGCCTTTGATTGAATAATAAGTCGACCCAAATATTGCTCCAAATACGCTATCCAACCAGCAAATAAATCTATCTCCCTTTTTTAATTGAAAAACCATTTCTTCTATTGTATTATAAGAGGGTTTGAAACCCATACCTTCTAAAACACTCATTACTTCTTCGTCTGCTTTTGCATCTTTGGTAAGAGTGCAAGACCCACTACCAGTGTCATATGTGTAAACAGCATCCAAATTGATTCCAAATTTCGATAATAATGCAGAAGCTTCAGAATTAATTCTGTTGCATAGTTTATCTGCTGGTTCATACCCCAGGGATTTCCATGCTCTTATAAAACACTCATTAACAGAGTTTGTTATGTACTTCGCAAGGCTTAATGAAAATAATTGAGAACGTATATCTATTAAGTTCATCCCCTCACTAAAAGAAGCAATTATCGTTTTAATGCTTGCTTGTTCGTTAAAAGTTGTAAAAACATTTGCTGTAGCTTTGGCACTAATACTATAAATACTATTATACCTACTTTCCGCTTCGGATGTTGTGACCAACCATAAAATAGGGGGCAAAGAACTAAACGGCAATAGTTTAACCTTAATCTCATAATACTTATTCCCAACAAGAGCAGGAGATTCAACCCTAACATAATTGGTTGGTGGCAAACCTTCTGTTATTTTTTTGTATATATATGTTGCCAAATCATTATTTTTGTCATTTATATTACTAATTTGTAAGTTTGGAGATTTGCCCGTAACTGTTACTTGTACCTTTTCACTAGTTCCCCTAAGTTTTACATTGTATGTACCTGCACTACTAAAAACATTTTCGTCTATTGTAATATACAAAGTTAATGTAGCTGTATAGTCAGGCTTGTTCTCTGGATTTGCTGATACCCCAATGAGCTTTATGTCTTGTGGTCCTATAGTAACAGTGGTTCCGCCTCTACCTTTACCTATTGGGACCAATTCCCCTACAGATAAACCTAATACAAAAAATGTTATTAGGGGTAAGCTTAATAGCTTGCGCATTAGTAAGAATTTGTCACTATCATTTAAAGCTATTTAACTAAATCATACAATTCCCATACAATTCTTACAACTTTACCACCATAGCCTATTCTTTTTCTATGGTCTAAATCGCTTTCTATTTCTATAGTTTTTTCAGCTTTTTTCTTGCCTTTAGCGATTATTTTAACTTTTGCTCCATTGCAATTGGCTTTTTTATACAAATCCCAAAGCATTTTAACCATTTTTCCCCCATATTTGAATTTTTCTCTCCCTTGTATGTTGTCGGGCAATTCTATTTTGTCTGTAACTGTTTTACCGCATGAAACCTCGAATACAACTTCGACCATTTTTATATAAAAAACGATCTATTAAAAATTTATGCTCTCGTAGCCATTAATATTTCTGCATCGCTTACCTCTTCTATTTGTTTAATATTATCTAAAAATTGCTCCTCATTAAAGGATGTTTCTGGAATTAAGAAATAAACTATTAAACTTTTCAATCCAAAAGCTAAAGGCTCTACTTCATGTTTATAGTATTCACCATAATCTTTTATAACCTCTTTTACCTTTTCCAATAACTTGTCTAAATCTACTTCTGGACTTTCTGGAATTATTTGCATTTTTATCAAAACCTGGGCCATCCCCGATAAAAAATTAACCCTTTAAAATTTTACTCAATAATAACAAATGGTAAAGCAAGTGAATGACTATATTGTCAAACCAAGATCTAGGTTTATAAAAGTAAGATGTAAATGCGGTAACGAGCAAATAATATTTGATAGGGCTTCAACAATTGTAAAATGCCACAAATGTGGTAATATATTGGCCAAACCCACAGGGGGAAAGGCCCAAATATTCGGAGAAATAGTTGAAATATATGAATAATGTTTAGACAAGCTTTTGATTATCTAATAAATATAGGGTTTGTTGATGTAGTTATACCAGTTATTTTGGTTTATGCTATTATGTATTCGATTTTAGCCAAAACCAAAATATTAGGCGATCCTGCTAATGACGATGTTAGGGCGAGAATATCTTTGATTAGTTTGTCTGTTGGTTTTATTTTTGCTGCAGCTAAAAGCGCTGTGCATATGTTAAAAATATATTTACCGGATTTCGTTTTGGTTAGCATTTTCGCTTTATTTGGTATGGCAGCAGTAGGTGTTATTTTATCTAATACCGTTAAAGAGAACGAAGTTTGGTTAGACAAAAAAGTCGGTTATGTTTTATTGGGATTAGCAGCATTGTTAATAATAATTTACTTTTTACCAGCCCCATCGAATGGGATTAGCATAGATCTAACCCCAATATTTCAAATAATATCAGTTTTAGTCACATTAGGTATAATGGTAGGAATAGCCTATTTTATAACTAAAGGTTCTTAAAACATTTTTTATATTAACTAAATGGATCTAGCGTTAGCCTCTGCATTGGCTATAGGGTTAGCTGCTTTTGGCTCTGCAATAGCCCAGGGCCTAGCCGCATCTGCTGCTGCGGCAGCCACATCAGAGAAACCTGATCTATTTGGTAAAATGCTAATATTTGCAGCATTGCCTGAAACACAAGCTATTTATGGTTTAGTGATAGCTTACCTATTGCTTTCTAAAATTGTATAAAATTATTATAGATAATAGTGATTTAATAGAAAAAGAAATAGTTAGCTTGGCAAGAAAAATATATTTCAAAAAAATAAGAGAGGCATTAGAGAAAAAAGAACAAATTTTAGAAGAATATTTGAAAAAAGCTTTAGAAGAAAGAGAAAGAATACTAAAAAAAGCCCAAATAGAAAAAGAAATAGTCAAAAATAGAAAGGAATCATTGGAATTTCTAAAGAGAAGGGAGAAGCTTATATTAGAAAAATGGAAACATGCGAATCTATAGCTATACAAAAATAAAAACAAAATACGGTTCGCTATTATTACACAATTTGGATAAATTAAAAGATTTGGATTATATAGGGCTGTTAAGAGTGTTAAACAAATACGGCTATTTAACAATACTAAAACCAGCAGATTTTAACAATATACTAAAAATAGAGTATTCTTTAAGGTTAAGAGAAGCTAATACATTTTTCGAGCTAATGAAAATTTATCCAAAAAAGCTTGTTCCCTTTTTAGAAGGAATGTTTATGTTTTTGGATTTATATAACATTAATGCAGATCCAAATTATTTAATACCCACCAAATACTTTAATAGGTATTTCATAGAACAATACAAAAAAGACCCATCTATAATAAAAAGGCTACCCTTTTATAGAGAAAACAAAAAAGATATGGAATTAGCTTTACTAAAAAGCATAGCTCAAAAGGTTTACCCCTATTATAAAGAATTATATAAATATGTAGAATCAATAGAGCAAGGTAACCCAACAAATATTATTGATGAAATGGAAAAAGATGCTAAAAGATTTATGGCTTACCCATTTTATAATGATAAGCCATTCATTGGATTCCCATTAGCTTTAGAAGTAGAAACAACAAAACTTTCCGCTTTGATTAATGAAAAATATATAGAGCATTTAAAGAAAACTAAACAATTATAAAATGCTCGCCTATGCCTTTTTAATTAAATCGATAAAAACGATACCTTCCAATATTACTATTGGGGACGAACCTTTATTCTATATAACTATATTGAATGACAAAAACAAAACCTATACAGATTTAGATGTAAAAGCCCGTAGCGAAGGATTAGAAATAAATTATTCTAAAACAATAGAACTATTAAAACCTAGCGAAGAGTTCACTTTATATCTAAAAGGGAAAGCTAAAAAAGAGGGTTATAACGAAATTATAATAAATTTGAACGATGAAGAATTGCACTTACCAATTTTTGTTTTCCCCTTGGATAAAATTTCTATAGATGTTAGCCCTAATATAATAAAATATGGCTGGAATACCATAAAAATAAAAATTAACTCTAACCTAAATCTAAGGAATGGTTATTTATATATAGAGGGATGTCCCTTAAATGTTAGCTCTCCTTTGGTTTTAAACAAAAACGAATATACCATTAAACTCTATGCTGACAAAGATTGTTATTTAAACATAACTTTGAGAGCCAAATCAATAATAGATATAAACAAAACGTTTCATAAAATTCTAAAACTTTCTGAGGAAAAGCCATATTTATTAGTTTATTACGAGCCAAAAACCATTAATAAGAAAGGCAAAATTTCATTAAAATTGCTCTCTTACAATAAAATAACTAACATAAAAATTTATGCTGTATCTAACATATCGGTATCGCCTAACCCATATTATTTGCCTTTTTTAGATGGTAGTGCCATAATAGATTTTGATGTATTCTCTAATAGTTATGGCAAATATCCAATAAAATTTGTTATAGAGTATGAGAAAGACAATAAAAAATACAAAACCGAGTATAGCTCTTATGTTATAATAAATGAAAAGCCTAAAATCGTTGTTAGCACTAATTTAGATAAAAATTTAGAAATAACCATTGGGAATCCTAATCCATATAAACTAAAGGGTGTTTATGTTACAATAGCAGATAAATCCTATTTTATTGGAGAAATTGATCCCAATGATTATGATACAGCATATTTTAATCTAAAACCGGGTAAATACAATTATACAATCTATTACCAAGACTGGCTCGGAAACCAATATAAAAAAGAGGGCCAAATAATAATTCCAAAACAAGAAAAGAAAGAGAAAAACAACAATTGGATTTATTTGTTATTGGTATTGCCCTTACTATATCTAATTAAGCGATTGATTCGATAACTTTTTTTAGTATATAGCTAGATACCAATAGGCTAATCATTCCAACAACAAATTTTTGTATATGTGGTATATGTATAAAAATAAAATAACTAATTGTAATAAATAAAACATACAATGTTAGCTCTTGGTAAAAAGTCGAAATTTTATTATAACGCATATACCATTCGGCTTGTTTATTAGAAATCCAAACCAAATACCAAACTAAAAATAGTAATCCTACTCCCAATACCACAATTTCTAACATATAAATTTTGATAGCCATAAACTAAAAATGGAATGCTTATTTTGTGCTATAGCATCTGGGCAAATCCCTTCATATAAAATATATGAAGATAACGATTTAGTTGTTGTTTTAGACATTTATCCAGCACATCCGGGCCAACTATTAATTATTCCCAAACAACATGTAACATTTATTTGGGAATTGGATAGAGAGATTTTACATAAAATTTTAGAAGCTTCAGTAATATTTGCCAAAGTAATTGGTTCTATTTATCCGAGTGTTACAATTTATATTCCCAATGGCCCTTACGCAGGGCAAAGAGTTCCCCATGTTGCGATATATATAATACCTAGGCAAGAAAATGACCAAAACAAAATAGTAATGGAATGGGCCAGAGAAAAATTAGACGATAATACTGCTAAAGAATGGGTAGAAAAAATAAAAAACTATTTAGATCCAATATTAGACCAATGGTTGGCCCCAAAACAAAAAGAAGCAAAACCCGAGGTAAAAGAGGAAAAAGAAGAAAAACCGAAAGAAGATGTCAAAGACATTAAACAAAAAATAGAAGCTATAAAGAAATGGTTTTTAGATTTAAATGATACCAATCAATGAAATAATATTAGAGGAATATAAGAAATATAAACAAACTGAAAAGCAATTTAAACCCCTTATAGAAAAAACAAGGGAAAAAATTAAAAACTTAAGCGATGAAGAAAAAGCAAAGGTTTTGTTTGAACTATATATCTCTAAAGGGATAACTCCCGATCTAATTGTTGATCATATTCCAGAAAAGTTCTATGAATTATTAGAAAAACATAGACAAAAATCTAAAGCGGAAAAGCATAAAAAAGAAATAGACATCGATGTTTCTAAATATAAACCTACAGAGTTTCTATTTTGGAAAGATACTTTCTTAAAATTTTGCGAAGCAAATCTATTGGGAATAGAGAAAGATTATGCGATATTCGATAAAACCGTTTTTTATCCAACTATGGGGGGACAAGAGCACGATACCGGTTATATAATAGATAGAGATTCCTTAGTATATTTGTACAAAACGGGCCAATATTCTAAATATAATATACCATTTTATAAGGATGTTTATGAATATTATAAAGACTACCAATACAAAAAAGAAGAAATAGTCTTTGTTAGAGTTATAGATGTAATAAAGAAGGGCAAAGTAATTTTACATAAAGTTGATGATATAGAGAAACTAAAGAAAATAGAAAACCCCGTATTATTAATAGATTTTGATAGAAGGTTACAACTATCTCGCAACCACACTGCGGTTCATATAATTACAGGGATAGCAAGAAAATTGTTCGGCGAACACATTTGGCAAGCGGGGGCTGAGAAAAAATACGAATATGCTACAATAGATTTAACCCATTATAAGAATTTATCTGACGAAGAGTTAGAGCTATTAGAAAAGGAAGCAAACAAAATAGTAATGGAAATGAGACCGATCAAAAAATATTTCTTACCTAAAAACGAAGCAGAGAAGAGGTTTGGTTTTAGAATATACCAAGGAGGAGTAGTCCCAGAGAAAATATTAAGAATAGTTGAGATAGAAGATTTAGATGTTGAAGCATGTTCTGGAACCCATTTAGATAATACAATACAAGTTGGCTATATAAAAATATTGGCATCAAAAAAGATTAGCGATAATACTATAAGAATATACTTAACTACTGGAAACCAAGCGGTAAAGGAAATCATTAAAAGGGACAAAATATTAAAAGAAATATCCAAAATAACTAAAACCGATATCGATAATACCCCCATAGCAGTAAAGAAGTTTTTCGATAATTGGAAAGCAATGGAAAAGAAATATGATTCTCTATTAAAAGATTACTTTAGGCTAATACAAGAGAAAATAAATAATGGCGAATACATAATAAAAGTGAGCGATAGCCTAGAACTAAGTGATCTAATAAAGCTAATAAAAAAATTAATAGATCTGGATTGTGTTGTTTTATACAATAAAAACTATGCCGTAGGAGTAAAATGTAAAGACCAAATAGAAAAATTAGGATTTAGAGTTAGAGAGAGTAAAAACTTCTTTATTGGTTTAATCGAAGACCACAAATAGGGCAATAAGGTTTGTTATAAAACCTTCCACAATTGGGACATCTATATCTTTTTTTCTTCGGTTTTTCTATTGTAATTCTATAGCCTTTAACTTTTATTCCCAATCTTAAAGCCACACTTTGCATATCAGTGTCATCGGTTAATAATATGGCATTTAATTGTTTAGCCAAAGCCAATAATTTAATATCTGTTTTCGATAATTTTTCCCCTTTTATATTTTGCTTTACCAAATCTATATATTCTTTTTTAGGTTCTAAAGCAATTAAGCTATAGGCTTTTTCTTTATCGAATTTTTGTATCTCTTTTATTGCTTCTTTAACTGTTACCGAATCCTTTGGAATAAAATCTGCTCTAATAGCATAAGAGCTATCTACTACTTTTAAAACCATAGACTATAAAGAAACATGGTTAAAAAAAGCGAAAACCCAAAGGAATGGTATAACGAAATAGTAAGGAAAGCCAATATTATCGATGACGCTTATCCCGTAAAGGGAATGCCCGTTTATAAGCCATATGGATATAAAGCATTCAAATTTTTGATGTCCTTATTGGAAAACAAATTAGAATCTATAGGTGCAGAGCCGGCATGGTTTCCTATAGTTATACCATATTCTATATTTAAAAAAGAGAGCGAACATATAAAAGGTTTTGAAGAAGAGGTATTTTGGATAGAGAGAGCTGGTAACGATAAATTAGAAGACCCACTGATACTTAGACCCACTTCTGAAACAGAAATGTATTATATGTTTGCCAAATGGATCGAAAGCTATAGGGATTTACCTTTAATTATTTATATGACTAATACCGTTTATAGATACGAAACCAAATCTACAAAAGCTCTAATTAGGGGGAGAGAGGTTTTATGGAACGAAACTCATTCGGTACATAGAAGTGAAGAAGATGCTAGAGAACATATGGCTAAAGCCAAAGAGGTTTATGATTATATATTTTGGGATGTATTGTATTTGCCCTACATATGGGTTAGAAGACCAGAATGGGACAAATTCCCTGGGGGAGAAGAAACCTATGCTGCAGATGCAATAATGCCAGATGGTAGGTTTTTACAAGTAGGTACTATCCATTTGTTAGGGCAAAAATTCGCTATCCCATTTGAAATAAAATTTTTGGATTATCATCCCTTTTATAAAAAATACGGAGATCCAAACATTTATATAAAAGACAAAAACGGTAACGAATACAAAGTTCATGCGCCAAAAGAGTTTTGGGAAGAATTAGAAAAAGGTAAATTAACAAAAACCTATACAATAAAAATTGGGGATAAAGAGTATACAATCTCTTCTATAGAGGAAATAAACGAAAAACTAAAAGAATATGATTTTAGAAAATATGTATGGCAAACCTCTTATGGGATATCTATGAGAGCTTTTGGAGGCGCTTTGTATTGGCTAGGCGACGATTTAGGATTGGTTATGCCTTATAAAATAGCGCCAATACAAATAGTTATTATTCCAATTTTGGGCAAAGACGATACAAAAGTAATAGAGTATTCTAAAAAAGTTTATGAATTAATTAAAGACAAATATAGAGTTTATTTAGATTCGGACGATACAAAAACCCCGGGGTATAAATATTACTATTATGATTTGATTGGGGTTCCATTAAGAATAGACATTGGCTTAAAAGAAGTGGAAAACAATAGTATAACCATAGTAAGAAGGGACAACAAAAAGAAATACACAATTTCTCTAAACGAGTTAGAAAAGATAGACCAAATATTCAAAGAGATGGAAGAAGACCTAAAACAAAAAGCGAAATCTTTTGTTAATGACATGGTAGTTAGAGTTAAAACTTTCGATGAATTAAAAGAAGCCATAGAGCAAAACAAAATAGCAAAAGCCCCATTCTGTATGAGAGAAAGCTGTGCTAACCAAATAAAAGAATTGTTACATGCAGAGGTAAGAGGCACTGATATAAACCCTGAAAATGCTGAAAAAGAGAGATGTGTTTATTGTGGGGAGCCTGCAAAATATTGGGTTTATATAGGCAAAACTTATTAAATATAGTATAATAAATTTTTATGAAGATTGTTGATAATGAAAAGGATTTTTATAAATTGCCTATCCCTAAAACGAACATAGCTGTTTCTACAAACCCTTTTAATAGGGCTATACATAAAGAAATAGAAAAACAAATATGGCAAGGTTTCCCTAGGACAGATGTCCAAGTATTAAGTTGGTCGGGCCGAAACGGCTGGGAAGCGATACCAAAATGGGTTTTCGATACTGCTGCAGATTTGGCTAAAGCTGCAGGTATAAAAGCTTCGATGCACGCTCCTTTAGTCGAATTAGCGGGACAAAACGAACAAACTAGGGCTCAAACAATTGCTAAGCTTTTTATAGCTTTAGATACTGCTAGAAAATTTGCTACTCCTTCAAATAGGCATATCCCTGTAAACACACATGTATCTGTTGAAGCAAAAAGGCTTTTCTCTAAAGAACATGAAGAAGCTGTAAAGAAATATTTGTTAGAACAATACAATAAAGAGCATGGCACTAATATAAATAATTTTGATGAATTGGAGAAAAAAGAGGAATTCAAGGAATGGCTTAAGAAAAAATACAATGTTAGAGCATGGGAAGCTTTAGTTCCCGCAGTAGATGTTATTGTTGATGAAAATGGTAGACCAATAATGGAAAACGCAAATCTAAAGAGTTATTTCAAAATAGAAGGTAACATAGATGTAAATCGCTTATATAAAGAAGAACTAAAGAGAAACCTGGAAATCCAAATAAATAATGCCATAATTAATGCTTTAGTTGCTTTATCGCAAAATCCTGAAAAACCAGATTTGGCATTCCAACAATTAAAAAACCAATTAGAAAGCGTAATATATAGTACTCCATTGTCAGATAAAGATAAAGCCGATTTAATACACAAACTAAGAAATGGTACTTTCCAAAAGATAAAGGAATCAATTGAAAAGATGATTAGTGAAAAGAGGGAAGAATTAGAAAAACTTAGAAATGAACTATCACAAATAGAAGAACAAATAAAAAAGGAAAAGGACGAAAATAAAAAGAAAGAGCTACAACAGCAATGGCTAAGCAAATATGTTGAACTAACAAACAAAGCCCAAATTGAATTGCCTAAAGAGGAATTGGAAGAAAAATTAGAAGAGATAAAAAAGGAATTAGAAGATAGATTAGAGAAAAAACAGTTTATGACGTTATCTCAATACACTATGCAAAAAGTCCCAGAAACAATTGCTAAATTAGCAGCTTTAAATTTCGCTGAGAGCGAAGCACTAAAAGCTTTAGGATTAGAAAAATACGACAAAACTCCAATAATCGCTATAGAGAATGTGTTCCCAGAATTTTTCGGTTCTAGAAGTGGAGAACTCGTAGAAATAATAAAAGAATCGAGAGAAAAAGTAAAAGACGCTTTAGATAAATTAGTAAAAGCCTATGAAGGCAATTCTGATGATCCCGATGTAAAAGAGTTTAAATTAGCTTTAGACAGGATAAAACTATACTTAAAATCTGAATATGGAGAAAAAGCTGATGAAATATTAAAAACTATGATAGAAAAAGCCAAAGAGCTTAGAAATAACGAAGCCAAATTAAAAGAATATAGCGAAAAATATATAGGAACTACATTAGATAATTTACATACAACAATGTTATTAGGCAAACACGAAGGTTATACTGTTGATGATTTGCTAAAAGAATATCAAAAAATAATAGATTCAAAAACAATAAAGCATTTGCATATAGTAGATGGTTGGTTAGGCGAAGAAGATGCCCATTTAGCTCCTGGGTCTGGTATAATGCCCATAAAAGAGATATATGAAAGGTTAAAACAAGTCAATCCCCAATTAGAATTATTAGAGAAAGACCCAAAAACTTTGAAAGAAGTATTGGATAGAACATTCAATATAGAAAGTCCTACTTTTGTTTTTGAAGCTGGTAATGAAATAACCTTATTGGAAAGCCTAGGCCAAAGGGAAGGCCCTGTAAGAGATATATACAAACAAATATTAACTAACATGAATGCTAGTATCAATGGAATTAGTTACCCAGAATTAAGTTGGACTTTACCCTATACTGTAAGGGTTCAAACTGTAGCAGAAGATGTATATCAAATGAAAAAACCTTTATGGTCTGGGTTAGCCATAGAAAAATTCGATAGCACCCAAGAAGATATTTATAAATAAAATTTATTCTATGCCAAATGGAATTTTTGGGCGAACTAATTTATGACGCAGAAGGCTTAGTTTTAGGAAGGTTGGCCTCTATAGTAGCTAGAAACCTAAAAAGGGGCTATAGAGTAAAAATAGTAAATGCCGAGAAAGCTATAATTACTGGGGATCCCAATATGGTTAAAAAGGAATGGCTACAAAAAGTAAAGAGGGGCGATTATTATAAGGGGCCTTTCTATCCAAAGAGACCAGATAATATATTAAAAAGAGTTATTAGGGGAATGTTACCAAGGAAAACTGCAAGGGGCAGAGAGTTATTAAAAAATGTAAAAGTATACATAGGAGTACCAGAAGAATTAAAGGATAAACCAAAACTAGGATTAAATTTGGAAAACGCTAAAGGCTACCCAGAGGCATTAATAAAAGAGGTGTTAAAAGCAAAACCCAAATTTGAGAGGGGTAACATAAAATATATAGAGTTAGGAGAATTATCCAAATATTTGGGAGCAAAATTTACATAAAAGTTGGCACATCTATTCCTAGGAGGTTTAGCCCTTCCTTTAATATTTGATAAGTTTTATTTACTAACCAAACTCTTTCTTTTTCTCTATTAGAGCCGATGACTCTATTCTTTTCGTAAAATCTATTAAATTCTTCGGCCAAATTATATAGATATTCAGCTAAAATGTTTGGTTTTAATTTTCTAGCGCTTTCTTCTAATACAGCATAATAATAGAAAAGCCATAGTAATAATCTCTCTTCATCTTTTTCTAAATTGTTAGGTCTCTCTATAGGTTTATTGTATTTATCTAAAATGTGCTTGGCCCTTACTGCACTATATTGTATAAACACAGATGTTTTCCCGTTTAAAGATAATATTTTGTCCCAATCAAATATTATATCTTTCTTAGGATCATATCTAACTATAGCATAGATGACTGCGCCATACCCTATTATTTTTGCGTTTTTCTCTATTTCTTCTAATGGTTTGTCTTTGTTTCTTTTTAGTATTTCTTCTTTAGCCAATTCGTAAGCTTTTTCTAATATGTCTTCAGCAAAAACAGCTCTCCCTTTTCTTGTGCTGAACTTTTTTACACCTTCCTCTGTTTTTAGTAATAATAAACCAAACTTTAGATGGTATAATTTATCAGCAAAAGGATAATTGGCTTTCTTAGCTATATAAATTAATTGATTAAAATGTTGCGATTGCTCATTCGCTACTACATAGATTTTTTTATCGAATTTGTATTTTTCATAATGCTCTATAGCCGCAGCTAAATCCCTAGTTAAATACAAAGTAGTCCCATCGCTTTTCAATAATAGAGCTACTCCATATGGGGTTCTAACGATTATAGAATTTTTGTCTTCCTCTGCAACCCCTTTTTCTAATAGTTCTTTTGCAACTTCTTTAGCTTTTTTTAGAAAGAAGGATTCCCCGCTCTCTTCATCGAATTCTAATTTTAGTTTTGGATAAAATTGCTCTCGCATATATTTTATAGTTATTTCTCTGAATATTTTCCATAGAATATAGTTTTGTTCTTCTCTGGTTTTGTTTTTTAATAGCTCGGACAATGGTTTCCCTTCAAAAAAAGGACTAACATCTATTTGAATTCCCTTATACATTGCCTCTTCTAAATATTTAAATTCCTCTCTAGCATAATTCTTTATTTCGGGGTTTTTCTCCAATTCTCTATTAAACCAAGTATACAATTCAAACAAATGCTTTATTGGATTTTTCCTTAGCTCTTTTTCATCTCCTTTGGTTTTGAAAGCGTAAATTAATTCTCCAAATTGTGTGCCAAAATCCCCCCACCAATTAATAGATATTACATTGTATCCTACTTTCCTTAGTATATTTTTTAATGGGTTCCCAATAATGGCACTTCTTAGGTTACCAACATGTGGGGGTTTGCCGATGTTTGGAGAAAAGTAATCTAAAACGTATGTTTGGTTTTTCTTATATGTTGGGGGATTTTCCAAATAATCTATAACCTTTTCTATATCGAATATTACTCTATATTTATGTCCCACCTTTTCTAATTCTTTAACATAGGAGGGCAATGGGCTATCCTTTATTATATAAGCTTCTCCATTAAATTGTAACCTATTATCTAACAGCTCGCGCATTAAATAAAAATTTTCAAATTCTTTATAGCTTTGCCTTTGTCCATTTTTTCCAATTCTGTGCTATCTAATAGAGCTTTGCCCAAGGTTAATACATTATCGTTCTCATCTATAACTATAACTATATCGCCTTTTTTGAAGGGGCTATACTCTTTTATACCTGGTCTCATTATATCTGCCCCATTTAAAATTGGTTTTACTGCGCCTTTGTCTACTCTAACATAAGGGAATAGCAATTCCCCTTTCTTATTATAATGCTCTATTATTAATTCTAATGTGGGATAAACCTCTTCTTTTACAACAAACAATGGTTTCCCTTCGTAGTATATTATAGAATCCTTTTCGTAATATTTATTTTTTTCCGGTTTGAGCCAATCTATTTTGTATTTATTTAACAATTCTTTGATCTCTTTTTTGGATAGATAGCGCATGAAAGGATTTAAATGGGATTATTTAAATTATAAATGTATTCTAAATATGAGAAAGCTAGAATTATTGGAATTAGGGCAATGCAAATAGCCCAAGGGGCCCCAATATTGATAAAAATAGATAAAGAGACATTAAAGAAAATAAATTATAGCCCTATAGAAATAGCCAAAATGGAATTCGAAAAAGGAGCAATCCCTATAAAAGTAATAAGAAAAATCCCAGTTAAACCCCATATAAATTTTGTATGATAGGTTATTTGTTTGGCAATAGGGTTTTAGTTGATGATAAAGAATTACCTTTGATAGAGGCATATTATTTATTAGATAAAGGAGAATTAGAGGTTTATGAAGATGATAAAAAGCTCTCTAAAGAGGAGTTCTTAAAAAAATGCTTAACCTACGATGAAAGATTTTTGATTAGGTATAAGGCTTACAAAGAGTTAAGAGATAAAGGTTATACTTTAGGAACAGCATTAAAATTCGGTGCAGACTTTAGGGTTTACGATATTGGGGTTATCCCAAAAAAAGGAAAGAGATCCGAAAGAGAGCATTCAAAATGGGTTTTATACCCAGTATCTAAAGATGAAACATTTGATTTTTACGAGTTTGCTTCTAAAAATAGGGTAGCCCATTCCACAAGGAAAAAACTGTTATTAGGGATAGTGAGTGATAAAATAGAATTTATAGAGGTTAGTTGGAAAAAACCCTAACCTTTAAATTTTTATTATTGATAACTCTATGACTACTATTATAGGTATAAAAGCCCGAGATGGTGTAGTATTAGCTTCAGATAAACAAGCATCTATGGGGAATATAGTAGAAGACAAAAGAGCGCAAAAGATTATACCTATTACTGATTATATTTTATTGGCTGGCTCTGGAACTGTAGCAGATTTGCAACATATAGCAAAGATACTAAAAACCGAATTAAAGTTAAGAGAGCTATATTCTAGAAGAACAATGAATGTTATTGAGGCAGCGAATTTACTATCGCATCTTTTATATCAAAACAGGTTTTATCTAAATCCATTGGGTTTGTTAATTGCAGGGCCCATAAATAGTAAAGAGTTTGGAATCTATAGCTTAGACGGTATAGGAGCAATATCTGAGATAAAAGACTATTTTGCCGAAGGAAGTGGTGGAGTAATAGCTTTAGGTACATTAGAAGCAGAGTACAACCCAGATATAACTGTTAGAGATGCTATTAAATTAGCGGAAAAGGCATTAAAATCCTCTATAGCGAGAGATGTATTTTCTGGTTATGGTATAGAAATATACACTATAACTAAAAAAGGAGTGGAAAAATTATTTCTTGAGGCTCAAAAATAATTTATGGCCCATCCTTTTTAATTCTTTTAATGGGTACTTCTTAGAGGGATCATAATCCTTATTTTCTGCAACCATTATTTCTAAATGGGTTGCTTTTCTTCTTGCTCTTCTCCCATAAACGCTTGTATATCCCCTAACTCCTTTGTGTGCTGCAATATGTACTATAAACAATTTGTTAGGATCCATTCCCAAATTAATGGCATTCTTTTCTACAGAATTTAATTCTTTTAATATCCATTTTGTGGCATTTTCTGGGAATCTACCATGTTTTATTTTAAAATATGGGTGGATTTGTCCTTTTTTCCTATGGGGGATATCTCTATTGTATCTAAAGAAAGGCACAGCTAATTCTTTGTCTAAAACTTTTTGTAACATTTCTTTTGCTAATTGCAAAGGCAAATATCTAATCATTTTCGCAATCTCTACAGCATGTTTTGTTGAAATAGGCAAATTATGTGCATAGAGCTTTGCCACATTTTCTAAGCTTACTGAATATCTCATTGGGAAACTTCAATATACCCTTTATAAACATTCCATTTTTAAATTGTTCTTAATGGAAAGCCAATGGAATACATATACGCGGCATTGCTTTTACACAAGGCAGGCAAAGAAATTAACGAAGAAAACTTAAAAAAAGTTTTAGAAGCTGCTGGAGTTGAGGTTAATGAAGGTATGGTTAAAGCTGTAGTTGCTGCTTTAGAGGGAGTAAACATTGATGAAATATTAGAAAAGGCTTCCCAAGTTACTGTAGCAGCCCCCGTAGCAGCTCCAGCTCCAGAACAAGAGAAGAAAGAAGAAAAGAAAGAGGAGAAAAAAGAGGAAAAGAAAGAAGAAGAAGCATTGGGTGGTTTGGCATCCCTATTCGGAATGTAAAATTTTGCACTGCGTATTAGTTGGTTCTCTACATTCACTAATTATAGCCAAACCCCTGGCATTGCAATTTAATATACCCATATATTATTATAAAGATAAGCCTAAATGCGATTATTATTATGTGGTAGGTAACTATAGCGAGATTCCCATCGAATATGATAGATTGCCTGGAATAAGGTTTTACAACTCTTTAGGAATATTCTATTTTTTTGCCAAATACAATGTTTCTTCTATTGTATATCCAAAAGAAGATGTGTGGCATAGCTCTTTTACAGAGAAACCCGTAATATTAAAAGAAAGATATGTTCGATACATTAAATACTGGTTTCCCCATATAAAAGTTATAAGAAATGTTTATATACCACCAATATTTAAAAAAATAGAAGAAAAAGTTCTAAAAAAGTATAATTATTCTCTAAAAGGCTATATAATAGTGGCAAACCTATTTAGGGTTTTGTACCATTATGGCTATTACGCATTATTTAATGAGTACACAAAAATAATAAATGGATGAAGAGGAACTAATACAACTAATAATAGAAAAAACTGGCAAATCTCGAGAGGAAATAGAAAAAATGGTGGAAGAAAAAATTAAAGCTTTTAACAATTTAATATCTCGTAGGGGGGCTTTACTATTAGTAGCAAAAAAACTTGGTGTTTTGTATAAAAACACTCCGAAAGAGAAAAAAATTGGCGAATTAGAAAGCTGGGAATATGTAAAAGTAAAGGGCAAAATTCTCAAATCTTTTGGATTAATTAGTTATTCGAAAGGGAAATTCCAACCTATTATTTTAGGAGACGAAACCGGTACTATTAAAGCTATTATTTGGAATACCGATAAAGAATTACCTGAAAACACTGTAATAGAAGCTATTGGGAAAACCAAAATTAATAAGAAAACTGGCAATTTAGAATTACATATAGACAGTTATAAAATTTTAGAAAGCGATTTAGAGATAAAACCCCAAAAGCAAGAATTTGTTGGGATTTGCATAGTTAAATATCCAAAAAAACAAACCCAAAAAGGCACAATAGTATCGAAAGCAATTTTAACTAGCTTAGATAGGGAATTGCCTGTAGTATATTTCAACGATTTTGATTGGGAAATAGGCCATATATATAAAGTATATGGAAAGCTTAAGAAAAACATAAAAACTGGTAAAATAGAATTTTTCGCTGACAAAGTTGAGGAAGCAACATTAAAAGATCTAAAAGCTTTTAAAGGAGAGGCCGATTGAACTCTGGGCCCGTAGCTCAGCTTGGTAGAGCGGCGGCCTTCTAAGCCGTAGGTCGCGGGTTCGAATCCCGCCGGGCCCGCTTTAATTGTCTAATGGTTTGCTTTAATATGGTATATATTCTAGATTTCGGAACTTCTTTGCCATATTCCATTAGTTTCTCTATTTTTTCTAGTTCTTTGTTTATTTCTAAAGGATTAATTCTATGTAAGCCCAACCAAATAAACTGCTCTTCTGTGCCAATCTTTTTCCTTTTATAATCGATTAATAAAGCTTTTTCTAACAATTCATAACCAACAGGTTCATATTTATATAGGTTTTCCAATCCTAAATACCACATTATTGTTGAGGCCCTAGGACATGGCACACAAGAGGCCCTTGTATTAATATAATATATATTAGATAATGCTTTATGTTGGTAAGCAAATAACATCGCTTCCAAATCTGTTAAAAACTGTATGGGGTTGTGTATTTTATTTTTCAAAGCCATATACCTTTTTGGAGATTCATAAATTCTTTCTCCTGTAATAAACTGTTTTCTTGATAGGCCTAAAGATCTAATATAATCTTTAATGGCTTTCATTTTTAATGATCTTAGGGGGCATTTAACATAAGGTGGTCCTTTTGATAAAACATCTATAACTTTTCTTTTATCAACTTCTATTATTTTAGCATCGAATTTCTCTAAAACATCTAAAGAAAATCCATACAATAGTTCCGATATATATGGAATATGGGAGAAAACCGGTATATAATCTATTCCTAAATAATCTAAAACTAATGCTAGAGAAACCGAATCCTTGCCAGCGCTAAAACCAATAACTACTTTATCATAGTTGAATTTGGATAAAAAGTCCCTATTTTCATATATGTATTCCTCTATGCTATTGTATCTTAGTTGGGCGAACTCTTTAACTAAACTCCAATCAGTTTTGTAAAACAAATCCAAAGTTTTATGGTCTATCTCATATATTTTAAAATCGGTTCCAACAAAATAGGCTTTTTCTATTGGATATAAAATTAAAAAATGATATTTTGTAAAATAATAAATCATTTTTGATATATAGTATATGTGGGATAAGCGAATTCTATCCCTTCTAAATCGAATCTCCTTTTTATCTCTTTGTTTATATAATCAACAGTATCTAAAAATTCGTCAAAATTAGTATTTTTAACATAATATTCAACCCTAATATTTAAGGACCAATCTCCAAAAGAGTAAAAATGCACTCTAATTGGACCTACAACCATTGGGTTTGAGGATAATATTTCTTTAATTATTTGTTTTGCTTTTTCAATTTTCTCTACAGGGGTTTCATATGTTATTCCAATGTTAATTAAAACCCTTCTTTTTGTTCTTTCGCTAAAATTCTCTATAGGCCTTTCTAATAAATAAGAGTTTGCCACTGTAATTAAAGATTGGTCAAATGTCCTAATTCTTGTACTCCTAATTCCTACTTCTTCAATTATTCCTTCTAAATCTCCAACTCTAATCCAATCCCCAATAGTAAAGGGTTTGTCTATTAAAATTAACACCCCAGCTATAAAATTTTTTATTGTGTCTTGCATTGCCAAAGCGAAGGCTAAACCACCTATACCTAAACCGGCTAATATTGTTGTTATATCATAACCAACAGAGCTTAGTGCTGTCAATAAACCAAAAACTATTATTAATAATCTAATTAATTTTCTTAATGGCTTTATTAGATGTTCGTCTAATTTAGTTTCGGTCTTTTCGGCCCATGGTATTATATAATATTCAAATATCCCATCAACAAAATTCACTATAGCATATGTGCCAACTAAAATAGAGACAAACTTAAATACATTATTAACAAAGTTAATATCTATTTGTATTGGGGCTAACAAAATACCAATATACAAAAATATCAAAAACACTATTAATAGTAAAGGTAATCGCAGAGAGTTGTATATTATATCGTCTATTTTAGTATTGCTATCTATTACTAGCTTTTTTATTATTCCCTCTAAAAAATAGGAAAGAATTTTTGTTGCTAGGAAACCGGTTATTATAAAAGCTATAAATGCTATTAGCGATTTCATTTGGTTAGAATAATTTATCGATATAAAAAGACAACACCATAGATAAAATAAATAAATTAATAGCCAAACTTATTATCTCTAACGAAAGGTAATCGTATTTTATACCGCCTTTAGCACATAGTTTATACAAAAAGCACACTCCCCCAAATAGAAAATCGAATATGATATGTGATAACAATATAGCAAAAAACTTTGGCGTATAAAGAAGGGTTTTACTATATATTATAGAAAAAACCATTGAAATAAAAAATAAATAAAAAACATTATGGAAAGTAACTCTATGTTTTCCTATAAAATAGTCCAAATCTACTACCAACCATAGTAAAATAGGATAAATCGATATTTCATTAAACAAAACAATGTAAAGATAGGTATTAATTATTATATGGTTTATGACATCTATTATTCTTTCCATTGCTGGTTAACAAAATAAGCGAACACATCTTCTAATGTAAGCTCTTTTATTTCTATGCTTTCTATATATTCTGTTAATCTGTATTTAGATAGAATTTCTATTACATTTTTTAACTCTTTAGATATGTTATCTGTGATTATTCTATAGGAATCGCCAGTATACACTATTATACATAGATTTTTACAGGATTTTATACAAACTTTGTTAGTATTTATAGGTACATTAGTTCCATTAGTCTTATTAAATGCTATTCCCATAGAAAGTATATTATCAATATTTTTGTTTGCTCTCATTATACAACTCTCATCCTATGCTTTAGCTTTTATTCTTTCTCCATTGTTTGTTTTATCAGGAAGCGAATCTCTTAGTTTATGGGGATTGCTATCAGATTTAATAGAAGTGTTTCTCCCAAAAAGGATTACTTTATCTTTCTTTTGGTTCTATAGCTTTATTATACTAATACTACCTTTCGTTTTGGTTGAAGAATTTAGAAATCTCATTACGGGGAAAGCTGTAAATACATCGTATTTAACTCTGGCTCTGTTTTTGTCTATATTATATTTTGTAATGGGTTTTGAATTATTCAAAATTGCTTTAAACTATGTAAAAAGAAAAGGTTTAGTTAAACTATCCTAGTTTCTATTATTTTATCCATCTCCTTAGCAAACCTATCCCATGATAAGTCCAGCTCTTTTATTTTCTTTCTATTCTCTTTACCTTTTTCTATTAATTCGTCTTTATTTTTTATAAAATATTCTAACGCTTTATACACTTCTTCTACCATCTTCTCATCGTAAAATCTCTCTTTAATCCAATATATCCCAGGAAAATCCTTTAATATCTCATAATTCCCAGAAGGGTATACATTAATTATGTATTTACCAGCCGCAGCTGCTTCTAATGGGGCTATTCCAAAGTCTTCCATAAATGGGATATGAACAAAAGCCAATGCTTTAGAATAAAGTTCTATTATTTTTTGGTATGGCAAATTATAAAGCAACTTTACTCTATTTTCTAGATTATATTTCTTGATTAATTTTAACAAACGAATGAAATATCTTTTATTCTCAAGCCCTCCAACCAAAATTAATTTATAATCGTATTTTTTAGAAAACTTTGCAAATGCTTTAATTAATATGTGTTGCCTTTTTATGATATTAAACCTCGCAACATACAAAAAATAGTTTTCTGGTTCTTTATAATATAGAGATTCCAAATTGGCTCCAGGATAAATAATTGCTGTTTTATCTAAATCTATTAGTTTTTTATCTAATGCCCTTTTTCTAGATAAATAAGAATTAAATACTGCGAAATCCAATTTAGACCAAGCATTTTTTTCTAAAAAATTATAAATTGTATATGCGCTTTTGTAGAAATATTTTTTTAGCTGTCTAAATCTATAATTTATATTCCATATTATGTCTAAAGGATAAGCTGCTCTTAATGGGGTATGTACATAAGCCAATTTTGGGATATTAATTTTTTTGCCCAATAGTGATAGAATCGATATACCAGAAGTAGAAATAACCAAAACATCAAAATCTTCGGGAAACTTTAATAAAGACAAAGGCAAAAACAATAACCTACCAAAATAAGATCTTGCTATGCTTTCTAACTTATTACCTAAAATACTATATACAGCCTCAAAAGAAAATGTTTTGTTTTTAATGTATATCCAACTTAAGATATATATTTTATGTTTTGATCTTTTCGAATACTCATAGATTAACTTTTCAGCTCCCCCCATAGATTTCAAAAATGGATGAAACAATAGTATTTTCATTGCCATTTTTGTAATTTTAAATTATAAACCTATATATGGTTATGATATTAATTATTGGATTTGGAAGATTAGGCCAGTATTTTTATAATTATTTAAAAAGAAAAGGGTTAAATGTTAAAGTATATTCTCGATCGATTAAAGAAATTGAAGAAAACGAGTTTAGCAAATTTAAATATGCTATATTGGCTATACCAGAAAATTCTTATAATGAAATATTATCAAAATTAAAAGAAAACAATTTTAATGGGGTAATAATAGATTTAGCCTCTAAAAAAGATGTAGTAATTCCTATAATAGAACAGTATGGTTTTAAGTTTTTATCTTTGCATCCTTTGTTTGGGCCCAGCATCTATGAGGAATTCTCTAAAATAGTTGTAATAAAAGAAAGCACAGACAAAAGCTTTTTGCAATTTTTGGATTTTGATTTAATTGAAATGTCTTTAGAGGAACATGAAAAAATAAATGAATTGCAAGTTGTAACTCATTTATTGTTAATATCTTATTATCATTTCGCTAGGAGATTCCCAATAAAAACAGCATCTGCCGAAGCTTTATATAGATTGTCAGAAAGATTGTTAGAACAGAACCCGCAAATCTTATTAGATATACAAAAAGAAAAGAATGCTAAAACCTATAGAGAGAACTACATCAAATTTTTGAAAGAAGTATCAAACAATATAGAAGATTATATACCAAAAGAGAGGGTAGAAGGTTTCTCTAGGGCATTGTTATTGAATTTATCAAAACTATGGAACAAAGATATTAGAAAACAAATTATGGTTATTGACAAACTAATTTTAGACTTAATAAAAATAAGAAACGATTTGGCAAAGCAAATAAAAGAAATAAAAGAACTAAGAAATTTACCTATAGAGGATAAAAAATGGGAAATAGAAAAGAGAAATATTTTACTAGAATTCGCCAAAGAAAGAGAGCTTAATCCTTTGTATACAGATCAATTAATTGAATTGCTAATATCTTGGGCTAAGCATATAGAAAATCCAAAGCCTTGGATAGGAGTTTTGGGCCCAATAGGAAGTTTTAGTGATGAAGTAGCACTAAAATTAAATAAAACCAGGCTAAATATAAAATATTATAGAAAGATATCCCATATTTTTGATGCATTGGAAAATAACGAAATTGCTTTGGGTATAGTGCCTATAGAGAATGTTTTAGGAGGTAGTGTGAATGAAACCTTGGATTCCCTAATAAAATACAATGTTAAAATTGTGGGCGAGTATATACATAGAATAAACCTATGTTTAGTTGGTAAAAATGTTAAAGAAGTAAAAAGAATAATATCTCACCCCCAAGCTATTGCACAATCTATGGAATATATTTCGAAAAAATTCCCTAATGCAGAGATAGTTTATTCAAATTCAACTTCTGAAGCAATATCTATGTTAGACGAGTATTCTTTAGCAATAACATCAAAAACTGCAGCAATATTCTATGGGCTAAAAATTTATGATGAGCATATCGAGGATAATAAAGAAAACAAAACTAGATTTATAATTATTGGTAAAAAGCAATTGCCCAATCCAAAGTATAGCGCTTTAGTTTTCTCTTTAGAAGATAAGCCTGGCTCTTTAAAAGAAGTGTTGGAGATATTCCATAAACACAATATAAATTTAAGAAAATTAGAGTCTAGGCCCGACAAAAGAGAGATAGGTAAATATTTATTTTATGTGGAATCAGATTTGTTAAATAACAAAATATTAGAAGAAATAAGAGCAAAAGCTAATTGGGTTAAACATCTGGGTAACTTTAGAGAAATAAATGAAATCGAATTCCCTAAGATTCTAGATTAAGCAATTGGTCCATATTTTTAACTTTATGCAAGCATAATTCATCAAAGGTTTTTGCTCCTTTTTCGTTAACAATTATTGCTTTCTCCCCATGTAGGTTATAAAATATTATAATACAGGGCTCATATTTTGGATGGCTCTCTTTTATTATAGATATTATAAGATCGGCCCATCCTATTGGGCTTAATACTTCTTCACACGACTCGCTCAAATTTATTTTATCAAAAATCAAAGCTACCAGTTTATCATCTTTCTCATATACAATAAAATTTTTTGTTCCTTCATAGTATAAAATATCATCCACAATGTCTGTTATTTTATAATTGTCTTTATTCAAAAGTTTTAGAACATTGCCAACAATATTTTTAGGGAATTCTATATCTGTTTCTATATCCATTATAAAATAAAACCTATCTAAATAAAGATGTTAAAAAGAATTTGAAATTACTCTAGCTTTTTGTGGCAGAACCACCAATCGAAGCATTCTATTTCGCCTTTCTTTGCTCTTTCTTCTCTGTCTTTCTTTTCTTCTAAGCTAGATGCTGGTGGTATTATTACATCGTTTCCTACTATTGAAGATGGTTTGAATTCGTATCTATCGACATGCCAGTTAGCTGGGGTTGCTACTCCATATTTGTCTGCTGTTTGTAATGCTTCGACCAATCTTAATATTTCTGGTATGTTTCTTCCAGTTTCTTGTGGGTAGTATAACATAGCTCTTATGTAACCTTCTGGGTCTACAATAAATACTGCTCTTACTGTGTTTGTGCCTTTGTATGGGGAAATCATTCCTAACATTCTTGCTAATTCTCCTTGGTCATCTGCAATTACTGGGAATGGTATTTCTACATTGAATTTCTCTTTAATCCATTCTATCCATTTTATATGGCTAAATACTTGGTCTATTGATAACCCAATTAACTCTGTGTTCATTGCTTTAAATTTGTCATAGTTTCTGGCAAACTCTACGAATTCTGTAGTACATACTGGTGTAAAGTCTGCTGGGTGGGAAAACAATACAAACCACTTCCCTCTATAATGGTCTGGCAATCTCATTCTTCCGTGTGTTGTTTGTACTTCTACTTCTGGGAACTTTTGGCCTAAGACGACCATGCGAATATATTCAGTTATATTTTAAAAATTTCGAACTCTACTGGTTCGAAGTTCGAACTATATTTTTTAATCCATTTTTCTTATTTCTACAAAATGCTGCCTTTAATATTAATATTACTCTCAGCTTTATTTTCCTCTTACGAAACCGCAATAGTTTATTACCCTTCCTATAAAATAAGGGATAAAATAGTAAGAAAACTTAAGGAAGATTTGGATAAAACCTTAATCGCTATCCTAATAGCGAATAATTTCGTTAATGTTTTAATTTCAGTATTAGTTACGGACTATTTAGTAAACCAACTAGGGTTTCTAGGGATACTTCCAGCAACAATAATAGTTACTATTCTAATAATAACTTTCGGGGAAATAATCCCTAAATATTTAGCTTTGGCGAGACCCGAGTTAATATTAAAATTCGCCCCATTGATTTATTTAGTTAAATTAATATTCTATCCATTAGTATTGTTTTATCATAAGTTAGCATCCCTTTTTGGGAAAGCTAATAATAAATTAAGTAAAACCGAAATAATAAATATTATTGACGAGGCTATAAAGAAAAGATATTTGCAAGAATTAGAAGGAAGGATGGTTAAAAAATTGTTAACTTTATTGGATATGCCGGTAAATGTTGTTAAAAAACCATTATCTGATTATAAATTAGTAAGCCATCCGACAAATGAAAGTTTTGCTTTAATCTATAAAGGAGACGAAGAGAATATAGTTGGCTATATTAGAGATAACCAAATATTAAAGCCATTATATGTGCCTCAAAACATTACAATTAAAACATTACTAGAAAAGATGGTTAAATCGCAAAAAGATTTAGCAATAGTAGTAAACGAATATGGAGACGCTATAGGAGTAATAGAATTGGATGCTTTGCTTAGAGATTTGTTATCTTTACCAGATTATAACATAGATGCAATGAAAGAGCATAGATATATTATTGTTGATGGAGACGAAAATGTTAATGATATTAACGATAAATATAATTTAAATTTGCCTCTGCCAAAAAACTATTCTACAATTGCTGGTTTAATATTGGAGAAAACCCACAGAATTCCTAAAAAAGGAGAAAAAATAAGGATAAACAATTACGTATTAGAAATATTGGATAGCGATGATAAAAAAATAAACAAAGTCAAAATTTATATATAATCTAACCAATATTCATATTTTTTGTTTTCTCCTCTAACAACTTTCATATATTCTTCATAAACTTTTTTACCAAAACTTGTATCGAAGGTTTGTCCATCTAATTCTTTTATTGGTGTAACCTCCGCTGCAGTGCCAACAAAAAATAACTCATCTGCGATAAATAGTTCATCGACTAAAACATTTCTTTCTATTACATTATAACCTAGGTCTCTCAATAAATGTTTTACTGTATCTCTAGTTATCCCAGGTAATATAGAACCTTCTATTGGAGTTACCGCAGTTTTGCTATCTTTGTATATTAAAAATATGTTTTCTCCAGGGCCTTCAGCGACAAACCCATTTAAATCCAACATAATAGCTTCGTCAAAACCTCTTTCTTTTGCTTCTAAAGTAGCTAAAATAGAATTAACATACATACCGCCAATTTTGGCTTTGGGATTTGTTATTAAAGTATTAGGCCTAGCATAAGAAACAATTGTTACCCTTGCTTCTTCTTTTAGATATTTGCCCCATGGTATAGCAAATATAGCTATATCCACTTCATTTTTTCTTGGGTCTAATCCTATTCCTCCTTTAGAATAAAAGGCAATTGGCCTTATATATGAATCTTCTAAATTGTTTACCCTAACAACTTCTTTTATAGCCTCTCTAATAGTGTTTTCGTCAAATTTTATTTTCATTCTAAGAGTTTGCATCGAATAGAAAAACCTTTTTACGTGGTCTTCATTTCTAAATACTGCTACTCCCTTTTTTGCTTTATAGGACCTAATTCCTTCGAATACTGAAGAGCCATAATGTAAAGCATGTGTATCTATTGGTATTCTTACATCTTCGTAATCTAAGATTTGGCCATTGAACCATACCTTCATATTATAGAGCAATAGCATTTTTTAAATATCATAAATAGTGCTTCCCATGGTAACAGTAAAAGATGTGCCTGGCCAATTAATGGTTGAAAAGCTTAGCGAAGTATTAAAACAATATGAAGAATTAAAACCTCCAGAGTGGGCCAAATTTATTAAAACAAACCCTGCTAATGAAAGACCTCCAGATGAGCCAGTCGAAGTTTGGTGGTATAAAAGGGTAGCATCTGTATTAAGAAGAGTATATTTATTAGGCCCAATTGGTTTATCTAGGCTAAGAAAATATTATGGAGGCACAAAAAGAAGGAGACATGGAATGAGAAAAAGGCACAAAGTCAAAGGAAGCGGTAAACTATTGAGATATATATTGCAACAATTGGAAAAAGCTGGTTTAATCCAATGGGTTGATAGCCCAAGAAAAGGAAGGGCTATAACAAAGAAAGGAAAAGAATTATTAGATAAAGTAGCAGAAGAGGTTGCGAAAGAATATTACAAGGGAGAACCCAAAATATCTTTAGAAGTTAAATTGTAACAATTTCGTAGCCTTCCCTTTTTGCTATCTCAAATACAGCTTTCTCTATAGAACCTAATTGGGCCCATAGTTCAACTAACTTTTTAATATCTATATGCAATAATTTAATGTTTAGTTTTTTTATTGCATTAGCGAAAGTCTTTGCATAATCATAATGTTTTCTCTCAAGTTTAGCTAATACTATTCCCAAATGTATTTCATAGACATATAATTCTTTATCTATAATGGTTTCATAAATTTGTTTTGCCTTTTCAGCATTTTCTCCATTGGTTATAATTTCAACTAAAACATTTGGATCGAAATAGAGCATTAGCCGAAATAAGATAAACCTTTTAAAAAGCGTTGGTATTCCTCTTTTTTACGCATTTTCTTTACTTTGTCTATCGCTTTTATGAAATCCTCTAATATAACATAATCCCTTTTATTTCTTATCGCCAAATAACCTGCTTCTATACAAACTTGTTTTATCTCTGCCCCGCTAAAACCTTCGGTTAACTCTGCTAATAATGAATAATCTATGTCTTTAGTTCTCATTTTCCTAGTATGTATTTTGAATATTTCTATTCTTCCTTGTTTGTCAGGCAAAGGAATATGTATTATTCTATCGAATCTGCCAGGTCTTAATATAGCAGGATCTAATATATCTAATCTATTGGTTGCACCAATAACCTTTACCTTATCTAAAGGTTTAAAACCATCTATTTCTGCTAAAAGCTGCATAAAAGTTCTTTGTACTTCTCTTTCTCCAGAAGTGCCAGTCTCTATTCTTCTAGCAGCGATAGCATCTATTTCATCAATAAAAACTATCGCTGGGGCGTGCTCCCTAGCATAATCAAACAATTCTTTAACTAGTTTTGCACCCTCTCCAATATATTTTTGAACTAGCTCAGAACCTACTATATATATAAAAGTGGCATTAGCGGATTTGGCTAAAGCTTTTCCTATTAATGTTTTACCAGTTCCAGGGGGGCCATACAATAGAACACCTTTTGGAGGTTCTATACCTATTTTTTCGAATATCTCTGGTTTAGTTAATGGTAATTCAATTGCCTCTCTAATTTCTTCGATTTGCTCTTTAAGCCCACCAATTTGAGACCAATCTACATTTGGTTTCTCAGTAATAACAAAAGCATCGATGTTGAATTTTTTCCTTTTTTCTGCTTTGCCTACAATAACCATATTAGATTGGTTTAGAAATACAGTATCCCCTGGCTCTATTTCTATTTTTGATAGCTTTTCCACTAACAATTCCATACCCGTTGGCAATCTTACGATTGCTCTTTCTCCATAAGGCTTTATTACTTCTGCTACAACTAAGGGGGGACTTCTAAATTTTTCTAATTCTTTTTGCAAATAATTTACCATAGATTTTAGCCTTTTATTTTCCTCTAGTATTTCCTCTATTTCTTTTTCATCCATTGGATTTGTTATAGTATTTATTTATTAACTCTTGTATTTTATTTAGAACCCATTTGGGATCTACTCTCGAATGGTAAGCCTTCATTACAGAGCCGAGTAAAGCATTAATTGCCTGTTTTTTCCCATTTAAATAATCGTAAATGGCTTTCCCGTTTTGTTTTATTATTCTCAATATCTCTTCATCGGATGGATAAACAATTTTATAGCGCTCTACTGCTTTTAGTATAGAGCCCTCCTTTATGCCCTCTTTTATGGATTTTCTTATACCTTGGTTATTGAGATATCCATTTAAATACAATTTTACCGCTTCAATAAATTCGTCTTTTAGTTTTTCAACTGTTTTAATATCTGCTTCTGTTTCAAAAAACACTTGGTACCATTTAGCTAATTCATTAGCAATCTCTTTGTTTTCTTTAGCTATATTCAAAAATAAGAAAGCATGCTTTTTAGAATAATACGCAATGGCTTCTGCTAAATTTTTTTGTACTCCCAAATTTATTAGCTCTTTTTCTAGATCCCAAGGCATTATTGGTAATTCAACATCTGGCACTTCGTAATATGGTAGATCATTATCGAAGATGTAACCGTAATCTTCTTCATATTCTTTAGCCCTTGCTGGTATGGTTTTTTTGGATTTCTCTATAAAATGCCTGGTTTCTCTCTTTATTTTACCCCCAGCTTTTACTATTTCTTTTTGTCTAGTTAATTCATAAATTATGGCTTGTTCTATATTTTTTAGACCAGTTACATTTTTTACTTCTACTCTTTCTCCCCCTGGGATAGAAACATTAACATCTGCTTTGATTATACCTTTTTCTGGATCAAAGGCATCTAAATAATCCAATATGGCCAATAGTTTTTTGAAAAACGCTTTAACCTCATCAGCATTTTCGAAATCTGGTTCGGTAACTATTTCTACCAATGGAGTACCACTTCTATTGAAATCCAATAATATATATCCTTCTTTGTGTTCTACTATTTTTGCTGGGTCTTCTTCAATATGTATTTCTCTAATTCTTATCTTTTTGTTTCCTAAATCAATATAACCATTCTCCCCTAAAACATTACTATATTGGGTTATTTGGTAATTTTTAGGCAAATCTGGATAGAAATATACTTTTCTAGAGAATAGGATTTTCTTATTTATTTTACAATTTAACGCTTTAGCAATTTTTGTTGCTAATTCCAGAGCTTTTTTGTTTAGCCTTGGCTTTGCGCCAGGGTATCCTAGGCATATCTCACATACATTAGTATTAGGCTCTGCATTTGGATCTATTTTACAAGGACAAAATAGCTTTGTTTCAGTATTTAATTGTATATGTATCTCTAAACCTATCGGCATTAGAGATTCTTAACCCAATCAGTAAGGCCTTTCCTATGGGCTCTCCTTTCTATTTCTTTTATTACTTTTGCGGCCATTTCCACATCTTTTGTTTCCCCTTTTATTATTATTAATCCATTTTTTCCAACTATAATATTAACGCCAAATTTTTCTTTTATTGTTTTGATCATAGAACCATTTTTACCAATAACTCTCGCAACTTTTGCAGGGTTAATTTTTAATAATAAACCGTTTACTATTTTTGGATTTGACAAAGTTATAATACCAACCTTGGATATAGAGCTAATTGTTGCGAAGACGATTTTATTATAAAACTTCAATGGATCGCCAACAATTTTGTAAGGGATTATTGCTTTATATGGGGCTTCTATGTTTACTTCTAAACCTATTGGGTTTAAACCATAAACTATCCCTATAACATTATCCCCTATGGAAGGGGTATAAACTTTTGTTAGAGCTATAACTTTTATTTTATCGCCCTGCTTTCTTATTGTGGAAATGTATTTGGTATAATAGTAATCGCCTTCTTTATATACATCACCTATTGCATTTTTACCTACTTTATAACCAGGAGGTAAAACTACTTCTTCGTTCATGCTTTAACTGGGACTATTTCGAATTTCTTAGTTCTTGGCAATGTTTTTATTATAGCTTTCCCACATTCTTCACAAACTAATCTTAAATCTATTCTTTTTGATCCACCTTTAACACCAACTCTTTTCCATTGGGTTATTGGCCTTCTGCTATACCTGCCGTGGTTACCTTTACCAACAGTGTTTCTTTCCATTCTTCTTTTACCAGCACTTAATACAGATTTTTTTGTGGAAGGTCTAACTTGCTTAACTATATGTATTGTGTGCCTTTTACAATAAGGGCAATATGTCTTTATCATAGATGGTATCTTCATTTGGTTTAGCATAAATGCTATTTATAAATAAAATCTATTGGCTTTTGAATGGGATTATACCAATATGTGAGAGCATTATATAAGGATCCAAAAGAATTTTTAGGAGAATTATATAAACAAAGAATCCAACAATGGAGGAGAGAACCCCCAATTGTTGAAGTGGAAAGACCAACAAGAATAGATAGGGCTAGGGCTTTAGGTTACAAACCATTGCCAGGCATAAAAATTGTTAGGGTTAGAGTAAGAAAAGGTACAAGAAAAAGAGAAGAAATAAAAGGGGGAAGAAGACCAAAAGCTGAGTATAGGATTAGACCTTTGGGAGTTAATTTACAATGGATTGCTGAAGAGAGGGCTAACCGCTTACATAGGAATATGGAAGTATTAGGCTCTTATTGGGTTGGAGAAGATGGTTTATATAAATGGTATGAAGTTATTTTGGTAGATCCGTTTAATCCCAATATTTATAACAGGCCCGAATATGTTTGGTTATTACAAAAAAACCAAAGGGGTAGAGTGTTTAGAGGGAAAACCTCTAGCGCTAGGAAATTTAGGGGGTTAAGAAATGGGGGCTTGGGCGCAGAAAAAGTTAGACCATCAAAAAGAGCCAATTTTAAAGATTAGAGTAGTACCAATCTTTAAAATTTAGTAATTCTTCTTTTAGTTTTTTCAATGCCTGTATTAAGGCATCTCTTGCTTTTATGGAACCATCAGTTTCAATAATAAAGTAATTATTATCTTTTAATGGATGTTCTATAAAATATGCAGCTTTTTTTACCCCATTAATTGTATAAGCTATCTCTTTTAATGCGTTAAATAATGTGTGGGTTTCGCCCTTAAATTGTACTTTTATTAAGTTGTCTGTTTCTTCTAAAATTTTAACCTCTGTTGGTATAGTTATCATTGTTGGTTTTCTTCCTTGGGTTGAAAAATCTCAGCACTAGCATTATACAATTCTTTTAAAGCTCTATTTAATAGATTTATTCTCCATCCTTCTTTTCCTATAGCCATAGCCCTTTGTTGTCTATCGTTTATTTTAACAATATATTTATTGCCTTCTTTTACGATTTCGCTTATATCTAATTCTCTATAGAAACTTTTTATGAATTGAACAGGATCTTCATAATAACCGGCAATATATATGTCTCTTTTCAATGCTGTAGATAAAAGCTTAACGTTTTTTCCGCCTTTGCCTATGTATTTGCCAACATTTTTACCATCTACCACAAATAGTATTCTCTTACCATCATCATAATAAGCGATCGGTTTACCTCCAGTAATGGCTTCAAAAGCCAAAACTATATCGTCCATATTATTTTAAGATTCCTACAACACTAACTTTAAACCTTTTCTTTAGAGCTGCGCCTAATTCATCGTTAAACAAATCTACTTGTATTACTGGTATATTAGATAGTTTGGCATAATATTCTATGTCTTCTTTTATATAATCGGGAACATTTTTAGCTAATACTACAGCAGAAAGTTGTCCAAGCTTTAACAATTTAAGAGTTTTGTTTGTACCTATTACAGCTTTTCCTTCCATTACATGTCTTCTAATTTCGTTAATGTCCATGGGGGGTTAAACTAAAAATAGTTTTAAAGCTTTACCATTTACCTATAGCTTTTAACCTCTCTAAATCTTCTTTTACTTCTGGGAATTTTTCTATTAATTTATCAACCAAATCTTTTAGATTGTCCCTTCTTAATTTCCATAGGCTAACTTTTATTCCATTTTCTATCATTTTTTCAACAACTGTTCTCGTATCAGCCCCTTTTGGTATGTCTATTTTCTTTGGAGTTGGTTCCACATGTTTAACATTTACTTTTCTTCTCTTTAAATCGCCATCGATTAATACGAAATTCCTATCTATAATGTCTACTACTACTCCTACTCTTCCGGCCTCGCGGCCGGCAGTTTTAACAACAACTCTTCCTATTTCTAACACCATTGGGATTGGTCTAAAAACTGTTTATAAACATTAGCATTATATTTTTAAATCAAAAGTTAATTGCCTTCTGGGCCCGTAGTCTAGGGGTATGACGCCGCCCTTACAAGGCGGAGGTCCGGGGTTCGAATCCCCGCGGGCCCATTTTGTGAAGAAGTCGTAGTGCGCTGAATTATGATGATGGAGGTTTCGACAGATTTTATTCTAAAAAAAGTAATAATGAAAAGGTAAGTCCGGGCGGGGGGATTCGAACCCCCGACCTGCCGGTATCTGCTATACAACTACAGCCGGCCGCTCTGCCGCTGAGCTACGCCCGGCAGGCTTTATGTTATCTTGCATTTAAAAATTTTAAGCTTTATACTATAAGCTTTTTTATTATAATGCGGGCACTGTTTTTGCATTCCAATAGGATAAAAGTAATCGCTAGACAAAAGGCATTAAAGGAAGCAGACCAATTAGAAAAACCTGAATTTGATGTAAATAAAGAACATTTAGCAGTATTCGTTGCTGTAGAGCATGGAGACAATTTAAGCGTGGCAGAACAATTGGTCGAAGAAATAAAGAAAGTTTTAGAAAAAATTGGGATAAAAGAAAAAGTAGTTGTACTATATCCATATGTACATCTAACTAACAATCCCTCTTCTCCAAAATTGGCAAAAGAAGTATTAGATAAAGCATACGATTTATTAAAAAGTGAGGGTTTCGAGGTATATAAAGCACCATTTGGTTGGTATAAAGAATTTGAAATCCATGTTAAAGGCCACCCATTAGCGGAATTGTCTAGAACCATTAAGCCCAAAAAGGTTAAAAAAGAAGAAGGAAATAAAGTCTATCTTATTTACGATGGGGAAAAAGAATATATAATTGTTGGAAAAAAGGATAAAATATTAGTAAAGGACTATAAAGAGATTGAGAATAAAGAAAAATTGCATTTTGAGTTGCCAAAAGATGGGATAGAATTGCCTATACCAATAAACCAAGATTTTGAGAAAATGGTTTTGAAAGAAGTATTTAGTGAAGGAGAAGAAATAGAAAAAAACCCATTGAATGATGTAGCAAAGAAATTTGGATTTGAATGGGAACCACTGTCGGATTATGGGCATATGCGTTATAAACCTTATGCTGCTCTAATGGTAGATTTAGTTAATGATTATTCTATTAAAATAGCTAAAGAATTGCCTTTCCCAGTTTTTATAGTTAAAGGCACTAACATGTTTGATTTAAAACAAGGGCCTGTTGCAGAACATGCCAAACTATTCGGAGAAAGAATGTATGAAGTGCAATCCGATAAGTCTGTGTTCGTTTTAAGGTATGCCGCTTGCTTTCAACAATTCGCTATAGCCAAAGATTTAACTTTGTCTTATAAGAATGTGCCCTTTGGTATGTTAGAAGTAGCAGATTCATATAGGTTTGAACAACCAGGAGAAGTGGTATTAGCTTTTAGGTTAAGAAAATTCTATATGCCTGATTTGCATGTTTTCACTAAAGACCTAGACGAAGCAGTAGAACAATTCTTAAATATGCACAAAAAAATTATGGAAGAGATAAAGAAAATTGGTAGAGATTATGAATTGTTGATTAATGTAGCATCGTTCGAGGATTATGAAAAATACAAATACATAATAGAGCAGATATACAAAGACGTTAAGAAACCTTTATTGTTAGCAATATATCCTAAATCTGACCAAAGATATTGGATTATAAATATTGAATACCATATTATTGATGTTTTAGGAAGGCCAAGAGAGATTGGCACTACTCAAATAGATTTACACAATAGCAAAAGGTTTGGTATAAAATATATAGACAAAGACGGATCTGAAAAGCATGTTATTATATTGCACAACGCCATTTTAGGTTCTATAGAAAGATATATTTATGCTTTATTTGATACTGCTCTAAGAAAAGAAAAACCTGTATTGCCATTTTGGATAAGCCCAGTACAAGTAAGGGTTATCCCAGTTAGTGAGAAATATTTAGAATATGCTGAACAAATAGCCAAAGAATTAGAAAGCAAATTTAGAGTTGAATTAGATGATAGGGATGAAACCTTAAATAAAAAAATTAAAGATGCCGAATCACTTTGGGTACCATATATAATTGTAATAGGAGAAAAAGAAATAAAAAATAACAAAATAACTGTAAGAGACAGATATGAAAACAAAGTTTATGAAACTAGTTTAGAAGACTTAATATCAAAAATGGAAGAATTGCAAAAAGGGTATCCATTTAGACCATTATATGGGCCAATGAAATTATCTCTAAAACCTGCTAACCTATAGTGCGGCCGCGGGGATTCGAACCCCGGACGGGACTAACCCATCGGGTCCTAAGCCCGACCCCTTCGACCGCTCGGGCACGGCCGCAGTATCTAATATAGAAGTAATTTAAAAATTATTCTATTGTTGCTCCATGTATAACAATTTTTGGTCTTTCTACTTTCCATTCTGTATATCCGCATTTACCACAATGGTATCTATCTTTATGCTCTGCCATAAAAGACCCACATCTTGGGCAAACCTTCTTTTTTCTAATTAATTTGCCATCTTTTATTTCATAGTATTTCCATACCTGGGCCATGCGATTTAGTCAGATCAAATATTTAAATACTTAACTATAAAAATAGTATGGCGATCCAAAGAGTAAAAACAGGTATCCCTGGAATGGACGAACTATTGAATGGAGGTATACCAAAAAGAAATGTAGTATTGTTAGCTGGAGGTCCTGGAACTGGTAAATCTATTATGTCGCAACAATACATTTATTATGGTTTACAAAATGGAGAACCAGGAATATATGTAACATTAGAAGAACATCCAGTCGCTGTTAGAGAGAACATGAAAAATTTCGGCTGGGATCCAACACCATATGAAGAAAAGGGCATGTTTGCTATGATTGATGGCTTTACTGGGGGTATAGGCAGAGCAGCAGAAAGAGAAAGATTCGTAGTACCAGATCCAACAGATGTTAGATCTCTAATTGATGTAGTAAAAGAAGCAATTTCTTGGATTGAAGAGAATACTGGCAAACCCCCAGTTAGGGGCGTAATAGATTCAGTAACAACATTGTATCTAACCAAACCAAGTGTAGCAAGAAACATAGTAATGATGTTAAAGAAAGTCTTTAGCGGTTTTGGTATTACAGCTTTCTTCGTATCCCAAGTATCTGTAGCAGAAAGAGGTTTCGGTGGCCCTGGTGTAGAACATGCAGCAGACGGTATAATTAGATTAGACTTAGACGAAATAGATGGAGAGTTGGTAAGATCTCTAATAATATGGAAAATGAGGGGTACTAAACACGATATGAGAAGGCACCCATTCGAAATAACAGACAAAGGTGTAATAGTATACCCAGACAAAGTAGTAAAGAGAAGAAAATTGGTATTAGTAAGGAGCTAAACTCTCCTTAACGCTTTTACTGGTTCTAATTCAGAAGCTTTTTTAGATGGTAACAAACCTGCTATAATTCCAACAACGAAAGATAAAACCAATAATCCTAATACAATCAATGGGTTAATATAAAATATAGCCTTAAAGCCCATGGATTTGAATACTATTATAGTTATCAATGCAATTATTGTTGATATAGCTATACCTACTATACCCCCAACCAAGGATAGAAAACCGCTTTCGAACAAAAACAAAAATAATATATCTCTTTTTTTAGCCCCAATCGCTCTTAATATGCCAATCTCACTAATTCTCTCGGTAATAACCATATACATAGTATTCATTATCCCTATTATGGCGTTAATTAAGCTAATCCCGGCAATAGCACTGATAAATAGGGAAACGAATCCCAATAAAGAGGCAAACCTTTTAGCTAATTGTTCTGTAGTTAAAATAGTATAATCTTTGATTGTTTTATCTAACAATTTCGATAACTCTTTTTTTGCCAAATCAATGTCTTTCGCTATAGCGAAAATAAAATTATATTGGTTTAAATTATAATGTTTCTCTAAAACATTCTCGCTGACTATTAAAGTATAATCTTCTCTTTGGCTACCTATTTGCTCTAAAATCCCTACAACTTTGCATTTGAATTTATTAGATATTTTATCGCCAATCTCTATAGACAAATCTTTGTATACTCCATAACCGACAACACATTCTTTATTGTTTGAAGGGAATCGCCCTTCTCTTAAGTTATATCCCAATTGTGTTAACAATCTCATTTTATCTAAAGGAAAGCCATATATTACAACATTCAATTGTTTATTTTTGTGTTCTATCGTGCTAGTTACAAATTTCCCAGGAATAACATATTTTATCGAAGGCAAATGCTCTATCGAATTTACTATCGATTTAGAAAAATACCACCCTGTGCTAAAGCTAAAACCAACCCTTTTGCCTGGCAAAATAATAAGTTTATCCTTTCCCAAACTTTCGAATGTATTAATTATTCCATACTCTAAACTTTTAGACAATATCAAAAAATAGTTTATTGCGCCTATTCCAATTGTTACTCCTATGGTTGTTAACAAAGACCTAAGCTTTCGCCTTTGTATATTTTTTAGTGCAAGTTTAAGAATTTCTCTCATATTCTAATTTTGCACCCAACTCTTTTATTATGGGCAAAATTTTTTCTTCCTCTATATCAACAGTAATTTTAGATAGTAAAGTCAAAGCTTTTCTTAATCCTATAGATTTGTCTTCTGGAGTATCTATAGGGTCTAACCTTCCCCAATGTGTACCATGGGTTCTTCTTGCTTCAATCATTTCATTCTCTTCCTCTAAAGATGTGGTAACTCTATTCAAAGCCCAAACTGTAGCTAAATAGTTAGTTCTATCCAATAGTTGGCTTATACCTGTTTTGCCTCCAACCCATTGACCTGTAGCGAAAGCAGTTTCTATCCTTTGATTGAATACATCTACTGAAACGAATTCTTCTATAGAAGTAATTTTTTTCCTTTTTGCATTCCTTTGATAGATGTATTTTAAGTTTTGCAATTGTGCATAGAATGCACTTCTAAACAATTCCCCAACTAAATCGCCAGCCATTAAAATTCTTTTATTCATATAGTGGTCTCTATCATCTTCTTTTATTTCACCATGGGCTAATTTTAATAATTTCGATGCATACTTTAGTAAGTTTATTGCTTTTAACCTTCTAAGGCTTGGATCATATCCAATATGGGGTAACAAATAGTTATCCACTATTTCATATAATCTTTCGTATTTGGCTTGTTTTTCTTCTTTTGTTAAACCTGGTATCTTAATTTTTCCTAGAATTATTGATTCATAATCTTGGTCGGCAAACTCTAATAAATTAATAAAAGTCTCTTCGTAATTACCTAAGTATTGAGCTATTTCATTATCTTTTATACCTAATACTTTTACGAATGGTATCAATGGGACATTTTCTAACCTAGAGAAAGTTAAATACAAAATCCCATCTTTTTTCAATTCTATTGTTATTGGTATTTTTCTTCCCCCCCTTACAGAAAGCATTTTCCCTACATATTCTCCATTGTTTTCTTGCACATAAAATTGATTAGGTGCTAAATTTTCTTCCATTACTATTACTCTATCTACCCCATTGATTATGAAATATCCCCCAGGGTCTAATGGGTCTTCGTAAACTTTTAACAACTCTTCTTCGCTTAGACCATAGGTATTACATATTTTACTTCTAACCATTACAGGTAATTCTCCAATTTTAACCCATCTATCTTCTTTTAATTCTCCATCCTCATAATATTGAAATCTAACTCTAACTGGAGCAGAGTAAGTTAATTGCCTTAACCTAGCTTCGTAGGGATATATTATCCTGGGTCCTTGTATATCTATTATTTGGGCTTTTCCAACTTCTATGTCTACAGCAACTAAATAAGCTTCTTTAACCCCTTCAGGAGTTACTTCGAATTCTACTTTTCCTACTTCTTGGATTATTCTTTTTAAACCATGGTCTATTAGCCAATTAAAAGAATCTAATTGGGGTCTAGTAATTGGATGTTCTTCATAATATTTTTTTATCAACAATTTCGAATACACGTTGTATTCCAAAAAACGATTTTTAAAAATTTGGAAAAATATTATTTAATGGTCGAAACATCGATAGTTGTTATAGCATATAGGGAAGAAAAGTATATAAAATATTTGCTTGAATCTTTGTTAAAACAAAAATATAAAGATTTTGAGGTTATTTTTGTTACTCCAAAAAATGATCCAACGAGAAAAGTAATAGAGGAATTCATGGAAAAAAACAAAGATAAAATATTTTTCGAATGGCGCATACTAGAAGACCCAGGTAAAGGCGCAGGCATTGCAAGAAATATTGGTTTATTCAATGCTAAAGGCGAATATACCGTATTTATAGATGGAGACGTATCCTTAAGCGAAGATACAATAGAGAAAATGATTGAAGATCTAAAAAAACACCCAAACCATGGCACCAATTACCCAGTAATGCTAATATCTCCAAAATATGACAAAGATTGGTTAAGTATCCCAACTATTTTGTTATTAAACTTCTTACAGTTATTTTTGTTTTCTCCTTTAATGAAATTAGGCACATTATTAGGAGCAAAAGTTGGTTTAACTAATTTAACTGCATGCAGAACAAAGGAAGCAAAAGCTATAGGGGGTTTTAGAAACTTCTGGCCCGGAGAAGATTTAGATTTCCATTATAGATTAAATAGTACTTTTCATAAAAAGCACAATATTGTTTTATCCGCGAGAGCTTGGACTTCATTTAGAGGGTTTGCGAGATTTAGCGGGAAAGCGATTAAAAATGAGTTATTATTATTAATAACTGCCCCATATGTTTTACTAATGTATATAATACATATTGCATACTTTTTAATTAAAAAGAAACCAATGCAATGGAAATACCCTCATGTAAGATGAGGAGCCAATTCTATATAATTGCTTTTACTTTATTGGTTTTATCTTTGCCTATAATATTTCAGAATATACATAACCAATACTATATAGAGGTTTTTCCAAAACAAAAAATTGAAAAACCATATTACCCATACTATTTTCTGCAAGAGTTATTATGTATAGGCAATTGCCATATTAATTTGAACGAATATAGCTTTTTATATGGTACTGTGACCCCTTTTATAGATACAACTAGTAATTTTTGTCAATATTTTTATCCAATAATTATACCAAAAAGATATTATTGTGATAATTGGAGCGAATATGGTAATTGTAGCATAAATCTAACTATTGGTTCCTTATACATAGATGGCCATTTCAATATTAATGGCAACAATTATAATGGGCAATACTGGATTATTAAGAATGGCAAGAACGTTTTTGTATATAAAATAGACCCATCTAATTATAATTCTTATCTAACAATAAAGCAGAATTTGAGTGCATCAAAATTTGATAGCATAACAATAAATATTACAAAAGCTAAAGAAATTAGGTTCTTTGAAAAACCTTCTATACCAATCGGTATAGGATTATTAATGCCATTTAATAGAATAAACTGCGATTTGTATTATAGCACTAATCAGAATGTTTATTTAACATTAGCTAATGCCAGTTTATATAGCTACAAAGTTACGTTTACCGTAAACAACAATTATAGTAATGTATTGGTAAATGTTAGCTTACCAACATGGTTGAGCGATGCTTATATAATAGTCTATAACGATAAAATATTAAAATTCTGCTATTGGAATGGGAATAACTGTAATAACATACCATCAAACAAAATAGGGGTCTATTTTGATAGCTTAACGAAAGATAAAACTTATACTTTTTACATCTCGCTCTATTGGGAGAACATATCCAATTCTATGTCCTACAATAGCATAAACCCAAATGTTAGTACTAGCATAATTTCATATAAGGGTATTCCAATTAGTAATTACAAGGAAGCTATACCGAATAAGTTTAACACAATATTTAGACCCTTTAGCACTAGAAAGTAAAAAACTAAGATATTTAGATAACCTTTTTAAAAATTTTCAATGGTGTCCTTTTTAATAAGGAAGGCTATAGAAGCCCTAAAAAGAAAGAATACTCCGAAACCCTTAGAAATAAATCTTAATGTTAATATGTCTAATTCATCTAATGCACAAACTGTTTCGAATCCTTCTATAAATCCTATGCCTAGTAATAGTACTAACCCTATAACTAATCCAGTTCAACTCCCACAACCTATACAACAACCCATGCAACCAATGCCTGTTATAGCCCCAGTAATACAGGTTTCCTCTATAGTCAAAAAAGGTAAAAAAGAGAAAACTAAAAAAGGAGCAATACCAATACCAGAGCTTACTATTGGGGGGCAACCCATTTATATAACTAAAAAAGAAGAAATTGATTATAAAAATTTCTATAGAGAGTACCCCCTATTTGAGTATAATGGAAAGGTATTAGCAAAAGCCGTGATTAAATATGATGAAACTTTGAAATCACTAGTTTACTATGCAGTAGAGCCCCCTATCAATGCAAAGGAGCGAAAAATTATTGACGATACAATAAATATATTATTGGATAGAATAGAATTGGATTATTATGAACTAAAAGATGAAACAAAAGCTATCCAACATGTGTCTAAATTGGTGGATGAAATTTGGAAAATGCTTAAAATAAAATTAGACCAAGATAAAAAAATAGCATTAAAATATTATGTTTTTAGGGATACTGTTGGCTATGGTAAGATAGACCCATTAATGAGAGATCCTTATATTGAAGATATCTCTTGCGATGGTGTAGGGATTCCAATATACATATTCCATAACGATCCTATAATTGGGGAAATTCCAACAAATATAGTATTTTCTTCCGAAGATGAATTGGATTCTTTTGTTATGAAATTAGCTCAAAGAGCCGGCAGATATGTATCCGCGGCAGAACCATTGTTAGATGCTACATTACCAGATGGTTCAAGAATACAAATTACATATGGAAAAGACATTTCTCGTAGGGGATCTAACTTTACTATAAGAAAGTTTAGAAAAGAGCCATTTACTCCAATAAAGTTATTAGAATTTGGCACAGTAGATCTAAAGATATTGTCTTATCTTTGGCTATTAATAGAGGAAGGCAAATCTATGCTAATTAGTGGGGGTACTGCAACAGGTAAAACCTCTTTCTTAAATGCCCTAGCAATGTTTATTCCTCCAAATCTAAAGATAGTAACAATCGAAGATACTGCAGAGCTAAATCTAATGAATCCAAACTGGGTTGCCCAGGTTGCTAGGCCCGGTTATGGCCCTACTAGGTATGGAGAAGTCTCAATGGAAGATCTATTAAAAGCAGCTTTAAGACAAAGACCAGATTGGATTATTGTTGGTGAGGTTAGAGGAAGAGAGGCCTATGTACTATTCCAAGCATTAGCCACAGGTCATTATGGTTTGGGCACAATCCATGCTGAAACTATAGAGGCCCTAATAAATAGGCTTACTACTCCCCCAATTAGTTTGCCCAAATCCCTATTAGAAGCTTTAGATGCTGTAGTATTTTTGATAAGGACTAGGAGAAACGACAGAATAATAAGAAGGGTTAACGAGATAACAGAAATACAATATTATGATCCTAAAACCGATTCTTTAATGGTTTTAGACTCTTTCTATTGGAGATATAGAGACGATACATTTGTAGCAAAGAAATCGGCTTTGCTTTATGAAATAATGCAAACCAAGGGTTGGAGCGAAGAAGATTTGAGAAGGAATTTAGCGTTAAAAGGTTTTATATTAAAATGGATGTATGAAAATGGAATAGATGATTTCAAAAGATTTAATGAAGTTATATCAATGTATTATACCGATTTGCCAGGACTAATAGAGAAAATAAAAGAAGGCTGGGTTCCTAAGAAGTAAAGTTTTTGTATTTACCTAACCCCAACCAAGCTAATAGCGCATCTAACTGCACTAAATCGTCAGCCCCTTCAACTATTCTAAACTCTATATCTCCTATTTTATCTAAAATCATTAGTTTTTCCCTATCGCTTATTGGTAAAGACCAAACCCTCTTTTGTATAGCTTTTATAACATCTTCTCCACTCATTCCATATTTTAGCATTAGATCTATAAGCATTGATCTTGCCTCTAAGAAATTGCCCTGCATAGCTTTATTTAATACTTCATCTATTTCTTTTGGTTTCGCTATAGAGGCTATCTCATATAGCCTATCAACAGTAATTGTTTTGGACATCATCGCTGCGGCTTGTAAAATATTAATTGCTTTTCTTAAATCACCTTCTGCAATATCATACAAAGCATTAATTATTTCATCTTCATTTTCTAATATTAGGCCTTCTCCCTTTACAATTCTATTTATTAGCTCTCTAAAAGCCTCTTTTTCTAGAGGTTTAAATTTAAATACTGTTACCCTGCTTTGAATAGGCTCAATTATTTTGCTGAAATAGTTACAGCTTAGTATAAACCTAGTGCTTTGAGAGTATTTTTCCATTATTCTTCTCAATGCTTGTTGCGCATCTCTTGTTAATGCATCTGCTTCATCTAAGAAAACTATTTTAAATGGCACATCCCCTATTGGTTTAGCCCTAGCGAATTCTTTTACTTTATGTCTAATAACATCTATGCCTCTTTCATCGCTGGCGTTTAATTCCAAAAAATTCTCCCTCCATGCGTCTCCATATAGTTCGTGGGCCAATGCTAATGCTGCAGTAGTTTTGCCAGTCCCAGGAGGGCCTGCAAATAATAAATGGGGCATGTTCTTTTTTTCTACAAAGCTTTTTAACGCTTTTTTAATCTCTTCTTGGTTTATTATATCATCTATTCTCTTGGGCCTATATTTTTCAGTCCATATCTCCATTTCTATAAAAAAGGAAATAATTTAAATTTATTCTAGTTTAGAAATGATTTGCGTTAATTCTTTAAGTATCCCTGTTTCTTTCAATTGTTCATACACCATATAAGATATCATCGTTGCTAACAATATCGATGTCCCTCCAATTGGGATAGAAACCCAATAACTTAGCAAAGCCAAAAATCCAACAATGAAACCACCTAATACGGTTACACAAGGAATTATTTTATCCAAATAATGCTTTATTATTCTATAATCCCTTTTTAGTCCTATCCTTCCAAACATTTTTGATAATTGTTTTGCTAAACCTTCAGAATCTTGGCCAGTGGCTAATACAAAATATATACTAAACAATATTGATGAACCTAAAAAGAATAGCGAAGAAGTTATAGTTCTTATTAAATTATCTAAAGTAAGATTACCCAAAATTAAAGATATTAGAAAGCCTGTATCGGGATAAATGTAGGCTACCAATCCATTAATGGGATGGCCATTCTCTATTGTGCCTAATAATGGTATTCCCAATTGCTGCAAAACCCATGCTATTAATAATATTTGATGTAAAAATGCGAAAGCGAATATAACTGGGATATTCCCAGTGTATATCAATCTAACTTCGTATCTTAAGCTTTTTTCAGGAATTTTACCGAAACTCGTTGGAATTGGTATTTTAACCATATAAAAATAGACCGACAATAATATTACTAAAACTATAACTAATAGTTGCAACCCTACTACTATCGCTTCTGTGTATAAACCTTGGGATATGAAATAAAAGATTTGGGGGATTTTACCTATTGGAGGAGTAGGAGTCCCAGGGATTTGTGTCAATGGGTTAAACAATTGCACAAACAATTCTCTCGATACTGTGGCTAATATAAATAAATTGATCCCAGAGGTAAAACCCCATTTTTGAGACAAATCATCTAATAAATAAGCTAATATTACTCCCAACATTAATTGTGCAACAATAAATAAAACTGCTAAAATATAACCTATTAAGAAGGCGTTACTTCCTAAAAAAGAAAAAGGCATTGCAAATAAAGATATTAAAAATTGAGAAGGCTTAAACCAACCTATTGTGGCCATTACTATAGATTCAAACAAACCAAAAACTATCATAAAAAATCTAGCTAAATTCTCGAATTTTCTTTTGCCTTCCTCTGTGGTTATATCTATATTTAGCTCTCCAGATCCAATAAATAGTTCTGCCAATAGATAACCTATTATTATGGGGCCTATACCTAAAGAAACTATAGATCCAAAGCTCGCTCCTAATAAAACTACCAATTCCTCAAATACTCCGGCCCCAGTTTGAGAAACCCCAATTAATGGGGTATAAGACAATAAAAGATATAAAATAACTGCGATTGCGCTCCATTTTAATCTATCCAAATTAGTTAAATATTTTGGTTTTTTTATTGTAGGCAACTTTTGGACAACCTTTTCAACAATTGCCCACACTTGGAAAAATATTTTATTATTTTAAAGAGCCTGGGGCCGGGGGGATTCGAACCCCCGACCTACGGGTCTGGAGCTTCGGCTTCGAATCCGCCGCTCTGCCTGGCTGAGCTACGGCCCCGAGATTGCAATAGATAGATATTTAAAAATTTTTCTATAAATAATAGGTGTATGCCAAGAATAAAACAACTCTAATTGAATTAAAAAGAAAGTTAAAACTATACAAAAAGGGCCAATCTATTTTAGAAAAAAAGCTCAATGTTTTGGTTTTCGAATTAATAAAAAGATTAAAAAAGATAAAACAATATAGAAAAGAACTCCAACCTATTATAAAAAGCATGTATGACCATTATTTTAAGTTCGCAACAAGTAGAGGTATTTTATACTCTTCCTTAGATGTTTTAGATTATTCCATAAAAACTAAAACCATAAACATAATGGGAGTTAAAGTATTCGATTTGGAGAGTAATGTTAAAGAGCAACCTCATTATTATATAGATGAAAACCTTAAAAAGGCTAGTGAAGAGCTTAAAAAGGCCATAGAAATAATATTAAAAATTGCTAGCGAAGAGGATGCAGTTAGAAAATTATTAGTAGAGATAGGTAAAACCAAAAGAAAAAAACTCTATTTGGAGAAAAAACTAATACCAAATGTAGAGAGACATATAAAGGAGATAAGGCAATATTTGGATGATGAAGAAAGAGAAACCATCATTAGAATCGAGAAAGCTATCCAAGAAAGAACTAGCGATAATATTATCTAAACTACTTCCTATAAAAAATCCTAAATATGAATTGGAGCAATACCAAACCCCTTCTGAAATAGCTGCAGATATAGCGTGGGCTATACCTATTGGAGATGAAATAGCAGATTTGGGTTCTGGCAATGGCATATTAGGATTAGCTTTAGCCCTAGTGGGTTGGAATAAAGTATATTTAATAGAAAAAGATCCTGAGCAAGAAGAAATATTATATAAAAACAAGGAACTTTTGGGTTTAAATAATGTAGAAATATTAATAAAAGATGTGGGCGATTTGGAATTAAATATAGAAAATGTGATTGCTAACCCACCATTTGGGCACAATAGCAATGAATATAGAAAGTTTTTTCATTTTATAGAAAAAAACAAGCCCAAAACTGTATATTTATTATGGGAGGAATCGCAATATAAAAAACTAAAAAAGTTAAAGGATTACGATATTAAAATAATAAAAAGGTACCAATTTCCAATAAAGCCCATATATTTTTTCCACACAAAGAAAAAACATTATATTAATGTGTTATTTCTTAAAGGGGATCTTAGAGAGCAAATTTGATAGCTTCTCTTTTATTTTTTTGTCGTTAATATAGATAGTCCCTTTATCTTTGTTTATTTTAACCAAATCCGTTTTAAGATTTACCTTTATGGGTATTTTTTTAGGCAATTCCTTGATTTGTTTAATATCGATGTTTTTGGGCAATTTTATTTTAGATATATCTATCATATGCTTTGGTGTGATCAAAATTTAAATATCTATTGCTAAATATAAAATGGACTATAATATATTTATTAACATAGTTTTATCCTCTTTCGTTGTTGCTTTGGCCAGTTCTTTAGTAACAGTATCGATAAAATCGTTCCTAAAAAAAGTAAACATGTTAGAGCATTTATCGGGTTTCGTTTTAGCCTCTTTGATAATGTCTATCCCAGAGTTGTTATTAATCGTATTCGGCAACAACATTTTTAATTATAAAACTCCATTATACATAATTACTACTTCTGCATTGTTTGGAGTAGTATTCTCTATGTTAATCTATTATATAAAAGGGAAAAAAGAAGTTTCCCTTAAACATATAGAAGGCTATTTAGATTTAATAGTTTTTGCTTTGTTTTTGCCATTCTTAGCAGTAGTTGATGGAATAATAACAGAATTAGATGGTTTATTATTAGTATTAGCTTACTTTTTAATATTGTTAGCAACTTTATATGAAAGTAGGGGTAAGAAGATTGATTTTTCCACTTTTTACAATGAGATATCACCCATTCTATTAGGGATGGTAACTATGTCTTTGGTTATAAACATTGTTCTATACTATGTTATTAGAACTAATTTATCCCCGAATTTGGTTGGTCTTTTATTAGGTTTAGTATCGGTAGTTCCCCAATTAGTTTCTGCTTTGGTATCGGATAAACATACTTTAGAAGAAAGCGTTGGTAGCACAATAACTCTATTAACTTTGGCTTTAGGTATTATTCCTTTGCTATACGGAGAAATAAAACTAAAACCTACTGAGCTTTCTTTGATATATTTGTCTATAATAACATCCTATATGCTATTAGTAGCAGGGAAACTAGGCAAAATAGATAAAGAAGAGATAATTATAATGTTGATAGCGTTGTTTACCTATTTGGTGCATGCGGTATAACTTATTGGCAGTTTTTGGCATAGCAATTTTATTTATTATACAAAATTTGCAAAAGCCCATAAATTTTAGAGATATAAAAGAGTATATGGGAGAAAGGGTAAAATTTATGGGCGAAATAAAATACAAACAATGTATTAACGATTGGTGTTACTATCGAATTTGCTATGACAAATGCATAGAAATGAAAGGCATAAAGATTAATTGTGTAAAAATTGAGGGATTTGGCTTTGTTAAGCTAAAAAATGGCAAACCCATTCTATATGTTTATAATAAAAAAGATATTCGTTGTATTTAAAAATACTAACTTTTAAACAAAATCCCATCATAAATAGTGCCATGGACATCTTAGATAAAAAGAAATTACCCGAAGAGGAAGAAGAAGAGGAGTACGATGAGGAATATGAAGAATATATGGAAGATCTATATGAAGAAGTAGAAGAGGAAGAAGATGATTATTACATTGACGAAGAATTTGAGGAGCTCGAAGAAATTGAAGAAGAATAAATTCTTTTGTTTTTTATATAATCAATAAGAGATAAGGCTAAACCAACTAATACTGGGCCCAAAAATAGGCCGGCAAATCCCATTAGTATAGACCCCCCAATCATGGATAATGCCGCTAACAAAGGATGTATATCTGCTTTAGACGAAACTGTGAACATTCTTACAATATTATCTATCAATCCCACAACGAATAAGCCATATACTAAAGAAAATATTGTAAAACTAATGTTATTCTGCATAAAATAATATAGGGCTAACAAAACCCATATCATTGATGGACCTACAATAGGCAATATCGCTACTATAAAAACCAATATAGATAAAACTAAAGCAAGTTTTATGTTTAATATTAAGAAACCAATATAGGACACAACCGCTTGGGCTAGAGCCCCAAATATAGTACCAATTATTACTGCATCTAGATAAGATTTGGTTGTATTAATTATTTGGTTTCTATCCTCTTTACTTTCAGCAATCCAATTGATTATATAATCTATTGCTTTTTGTCCATCCAATAAGAAATAGTAAGCGCTTAGCATCGCTATAAATATGCCTAAAAACATGTCTGGCAATAGCTTTATCAGAGAAGTAGCATAATCTAATATGGTTGGATAAAGTTTTTGTAAAACGATTGGTAAATATTTTCCAACCATTTGGTTAGAGCTATATTGTTTTATTATGGTGGGTAAATATTTAGACAACTCAACATACAAAACTAAAGAGGAGTAATAAGTTGTAGCTCCAATTATTAAGCCCAAAACAATTATTAAACCAAGGGCCGCAATTCTTTTTGGGACAAATTTGGATAGCCTTTTATATAAGGGCCATAGAAAATAGGCTATTACTGCCCCAGTAGCTATGTAAGGAATAAAAGGCAACAAAATAAAAAATACTATAATTAATACTACAGCTAATAAAATTAAGATAGGTTTCATATTTTTAGTATGGCCCTAATTATTGGGGCTGTTACAAAGACTTCAATAATTGCTCCAACTATTATTAATATTACTCCTAGTATGAACATCATTAAAACATAATACCCACTCATTTTCTTTTGCCATCTTTCTATTATATCTATTTCTTCTTCTAATTCTTTATACACTTCGGATCTTAATAATAAACCATTCTCTTTTAGCCATTCTTTTAATGGTTCCCAATATCTAAAACTAATGTAGACTCCTAATAAATAGAAAGCCAAAAACCCTAAAAATTCTGGTATCATATGGGGGAGGGACATTATTGTGAATAACAACCAATTCGCTATTGCATGGGCTAGATCTGTTTTCGGTAATAAATCTGTAATTAATGTTGCTAACGCTACAGCATTATATAATAGTATGAAAAATGCGTCTTCTCCCAAAAATATGGCTAATAATAATAAAACTCCTGCTACACTTAAATTATGGGTTAGCACTTTCAAAAACATAGGAATTGATATACTAAAATATTGGGCTATTGCTGGCAAAACAAAACTCGTTTGGGCTAAAACAGGAGTAGAATTTTGGAATAGCGTTAGTATATAACCACTAGAAATGAAAGGCCCAAGGAATAAACCCAATAAAGAAAACAAAACAAAAAAACTTTTTCTTAGTGATTGAGATAAATTATCAACTCTAAACCCTTCTAATAGCCAAACAATTAATCGGGCAGTCACTATAGTTAATATAGGCACAATAACAACCAATGATAACAAAGTTATTAAGCTAGCATTTACATTTGGTATTAAAAAGTTAACCAAATAATACATTATTACAAAAGCTGCAATCGTTAATATAAAAGATATAAAAAACAAATAAACGAAAACTTGGATAGTTAAAAAAGTGGGAAAAGTCCCAGTTCTAATTTTATCTTCAACTCTAATTAAAGTGTTTTCAAGAATTTCCTCAGCAATTCTTACTAACATATAGCTTTAAATGTATAAAATTTAAAAATATATGGAGAAAAAAGTTTTAATAGCGATCCCTTTACTACTATCCGTTGGTTTCATATTTTATTATTTTTCGCCTCCCTCAAATAATATGGGGTTTGCCAAAATATATATAGATAGTGAATTCATGCCTAAAAAATATACTTGTGATGGCGAAAACATTAATCCAAGAATAGAGTTTAACGAGCCAGGTATTTATGCTATAATAATGCATGACCCCGATGCTCCCGCGGGCGATTGGTTCCATTGGGGAATAATATTTTGGGGCAAAGAGATACTAGAGGGGTTACCAAAAACACACAAAGGTGAAAACTTTATACAAACCTACAATGATTTCTACTATTATAATTATATTACTGGCAATATTAAAGGAATTGGCTACGATGGACCTTGCCCTCCAAAAGGGAAACCCCATAGATATGTATTCGAAGTATATAAATTGGACAGCAAACCGGATAAAGACATAATAGAAAAAACCGATATAATAAAGTTTGTCAAAGAGCACGCATTAGAAAAGCAAGAATTTGTTTATTTATATGGAAGATGAGAGCGATAGTTAATTATATAATTATTTTGGTTTTATCCTTGGCATTAATTTTAATTAGTACTACTTTAACATCGAATGCAAGCAAAACTGCAATTAAAACTGGTCACTCACTTAAATCCTTAGTTGACTCCATAGATTGAAGGCGTCGCATTATTTTTCTTAATATCCTTCTAAATATCTCTCTCTTCTTTAGATTTCCTAACCTTAATGCTGCTTTTCTTATAGAGCCCTCTTCGATTAGAATTTTAAGCAATTCAACTTCTTTGTTTGATAACAATAATTCATCTTTCTTTTCTATTCCGATTTTAGCAATCTCTATTGGGTTTTTTTCGAAACCTTGCCAAGCAAAGTCTTCACTAGGGATAGGATTTTCATATGGTTTAAACTCGAACTCTATATAAGTTAATGGCTCGTCCTTTTTTAAAAAAGGATAATGCTCTTTAAGTTTAGCTATTAACTCTTCTTTCGATTCAAATCCGTCTTTTTTTGCCATATCGTTATCTATATCTTTTAGCCTTATTATTTTAACATCTTTTACTATCGCTTCTCCAATAACATAGCCCCCAGAATGTATATATAATTTTTGTCCCTTTTTTATTGGTAGCTTACCAATCCTAATTGTAGCAACCTTTTTACCACTAATTATTAGATCTTTATATTCTCCTTTAAATTCTAGGTTTTTCACAATCGTAAAAGCGAAAGCCCAATTATAAATGATGACGCTAGACTACTCAGATAAATGAAGAAGAACCCGGAGACTGAGTTTTTAAATCTCTATATTTTATAACTAACGAGGTGGATGCGTCTAAACTATTAGATAAAGCATTCGAAAAAGCAAGAATTGTTTCTCAAGCGGTATATAGACAATCAAAGAAAAAAGGATTAGCTAAAATAAAGGAAACCGAAATCAATAGAATAAAAGTAGTAAGAGATTATTTAGTATCTAAATTAAATAAAATAGTTGAGAGCTTTCCTAGAATAAAGGATATGCCAATATTTTATGTTGAGCTATTAGATACTTATATAGGAATTAAAAAATATAAAGGAACTTTAGCAAAATTCAAATACAGTGCAGATTTTATTGATAAGCTATTCCAACAATACAAAAATAAAATTAAAGGCGCATCTAATATAGAGCAAATAAGAAATGCAAGAAAATCCTTCTATGGGAGAGTATCTTCTATAATAAAAGAGTTGCCATTTGACGAGCTAAGAGAAATAGAAAAAAACTTAAAAGAGTTCCCTTATATTGGGAATTCTATATACAATGTGGTAATTAGTGGGTTGCCGAATGTGGGTAAATCCACTTTGTTAAATATATTAACAAACAATAAAGTAAAAACTGCGAATTACCCATTTACAACAAAACAAATTTTGATTGGTAAAATCAAAACCCCTTTCGGAGATATAGCAGTAATAGACACCCCTGGAATATTGGATAGGCCATTAGATAAAATAAATAAAATAGAAAAAAGAGCAGTCCTAGCTTTAAGGTATTTAGCCGACGATATAATATATATTATAGACCTAACCGAAACTAGCGCCCCATTAAAGAACCAACTAAACTTATTAGAACAAATTAAAAAAGAGTTTGGCAATCCAATAATCTATTTCTCTAAAACCGATCTATTTACAGACAAAGAATGGGCTTTGTATAAGAAATTAAATATAAAGGGTTTTACTAACCCAAAAGAGCTTAAAGAGTATCTAATGAATAAGGCTATAGAAGTGATGAAGAAAAAGGCTGAACAATGATGAAAAGGCGGATTGCTGATAATGCTTTTAATCTATACTATATAAAACCTCGGTGGTTGGCGATATATATTTGAATGGCAAATATATAGGCAAAACCGATAACCCTGAAAAGTTCGTTCAAGAATTTAGGAAAAAAAGACGTTTAGGTTATTTGCCCGAAACAGTTAATATTTATCTGGATGAACAAAATGATATTTATATTTATACAGATGGAGGTAGAATAGTTAGACCTTTAATTGTTGTAGAGAATGGGAAACCAAAATTAACTCAAAAGCATATAGAGTTATTAGCACAAGGCAAACTAAAATGGGATGATTTAGTTAAACAAGGTATTATAGAATATTTAGATGCTGCTGAAGAAGAAAACGCATATATAGCATTAGATATAGAGGATTTAACTCCAGAACATACACATTTAGAAATAGGTCCTCAAGTAATTTTAGGAATATTATCCGCTGCAGTTCCATATGCGAGGTTTAACCAATCTGCTAGGCTAAATAGAGGAGAAAGAACTCAAAGACAGGCCCTAGGTTTATATAGTGTGGCTTACCCATTAAGATTCGAATCCGATGTGCATGTAGCACAAACATTACAAAAACCTTTGGTTAGAACAATAGTGCATGATTTAATTAGGTTTGATGAAAGACCCGCAGGCTATAATATGGTTGTTGCAGTAATGGCTTACGAAGGTTACAACACACAGGATGCTTTAGTAATTAATAGAAATGCTATAGACTTTGGTTTTACTAGAACAATGTACTTTAGACCTTATGAAGCAGTAGAAAGGAAATATGCTTTAGGATTAAGTGATGAAATAACTGTGCCAAGTCCCGATGTTAGAGGCTACAAGGGAGAAAAACATTATAGACATTTAGAAAGTGATGGTATTGTATACCCAGAAGCAGAAGTTAAAGGAAAAGATGTATTAATTGGTAGAATTTCCCCACCAAGGTTTTTAGAAGGGGGAGAACTAGCATTGCTTGGAGCTGCAACATTGCAAAAAAGAGATTCCTCTATAACAGTTAGAAGCGAAGAAGAGGGTATTGTTGATAGTGTATTAGTTACTGAAGGAGAAGACAGCAATCTAAAAGTAAGAGTTAGAATAAGAATGGAAAGACCTACAGAGATTGGAGATAAGTTTTCATCTAGACATGGTCAAAAAGGTGTTATAGGGTTAATTGTACCTCCATCAGATATGCCATTTACTGCGAGTGGTATAGTGCCAGACCTAATATTTAACCCCCATGGTTTGCCTAGTAGGATGACAATAGGGCAAATAATAGAATTGGTAGCAGGAAAAGTTGCTTCTTTAAGAGGGAAAGCTGTTGATGGTACCCCATGGGAAGAAGAGCCTGTAGAAGATTTAAGAAAACAATTATTAAGATTAGGTTTTAGAGAGGATGGCACAGAAACAATGTATGACCCAATAACTGGGGAGGAATACAAAGTAAAAATATTTGTAGGAGTGATGTGGTATCATAAATTGAAATTCTTAGCAGCAAACAAATTGCATGCAAGGGCTAGAGGGCCCATGGCTATACTTACAAGGCAACCTACAGAAGGTAAATCCAGAGAAGGTGGTTTAAGATTTGGAGAAATGGAAACTGATGTAATTTTATCTCATGGTGCAGCAATTAGTTTATATGAAAGATTTGGTTCTGATTTAGTAAAAGTCCCAGTATGTGAAAAATGTGGGGCTATAGCAATAGAAAACAAAGAAAAAGGCACTGCTTATTGCCCAGTTTGTGGAGAAACAGAGAAAATAAGTTATGTAGAAATGAGCTATGCATTTAAACTATTTTTAGATGAGTTAACTTCCCTAGGAATATGGCCCAGACTAAGACTAAAACACAAATTCGATTAAAAATGCTAGAAAAAATTGAAAAATACAAAGAACCTGTATTTTTAATTCTGTTATTTCTATCTGGATTTCTATTTAAAGCGGTAACAATAGGTTCTCTTTATCCCGAAGAATTGCTCGGCCCAGATCCTTATAGGGCTTATAGATATTTCCTTAGTGTATTACATGGTATAAATATATTCCCAGATTGTTTAGCCTATGTTCCTTTCTGTAGTACTCCACCACATCCTGTTCATTTTCTATATCCAATAGTATTATATTTTCTAAAACCCTTAACTATGCTTTTATCGCTAATAGCAAACTTTTTCGGTCTAAATACTTCTATATACAATTACGAAAATTTGGTTGTATTATTAGCTAATCCATTCTTTTTCGGTTTGTCTGTTATCTTATACTATTATATATCTAAAGAATTGGTTGGAACTGGGCTACCAGCTTTGCTATTTGCGGTATTTCCTGCTAATGGTTATAGATTATTAGCAGGAAGATTCGAAAAGGAACCAATTGCTTCTTTTCTTTATATTTTAATTTTATTCCTTTATTATAGGCTAATAAAAGAAACAAATCCAAAATACAAAATTTTATATTCCATTAGTTTATTAGTATCGATTGTTTCTCTTTATTTAGCATGGGGTGGCTCTGCTGTATTTATATTCGCTCTAGAAATAATGGAGTTATTAAGATGGATACACAATAAGCCAATAAAAGAATTTGTTATACCGGGTTTAAGCATATTCTTTGTTATGGCTATCGCTTACGCTTTAAATATAACCCCTTGGGTTTTGCATACATCCCAATATGCTAGTGGTATATTATTATTCACATTAGGATTAGCTGAATTTTTAGAAACTAGGCTAAAAATAAAAGACAAAACCCACAAACTAATGTTATATACAATATTATCGTTGTTATTTTTGATGCCCCTATTCCCATCTATAATTGAAAGACTAAAAATGTCTAATATTTATTCAGGTAATAGATTTATGTCCACAGTAGCTGAGGCAAGACCCACTCAATTTATAGATTGGTATGATTCATTAGAATGGGTTGGTATAGCTTTTACCGTAATATCTGCATTCTTGGCTGGAGAAACATTAACGGAAAGTATTTTATTAGCGTTCTATGTACTAGCCTCTTTCTATGTAATTGGTTTTAAACCTAGTTTATTATTTTATTTAGTTATAATTTTGTATAATATATTTTACACTAAGCCCAACTTATCTAAAATATTTGTATTAAGCAATATGTTTTTCTTAGCTATAGGGCAAATAGCAGTTAGAACCATATTTTACAGTGCTTTTGCTGTCCCAATTCTTGTTGGTTACGCTTTTAAAAAATTGGAAAACTTGAACATAAACAAGAAATATATAAAATATGTATCGATAGCTTTGTCCATACTAATAATTCTAGTGTATTACAAACATATAAACCCAATAACTGCTATACCAGTAGGTACAACAATATTAGCTATGTTCTTATTCCCATCTATTAGTTCTATATTGTTTGCTTCTTTATTATTTGTTACTGGTTATTTTGTAAAACCAGTATTCGCTTTAGGCGAAATAGATTGGATAGGGTTAAAACAAATATTTAACAAAATGGAAAAAGATGCTTTAATAACGCATTGGTGGGATTATGGATATATAACTCAATATTTTGCTAATATATTGGGCAAAACAAATAGAGTTACTTTTTTAGATGGGGGTAATTATTATCCCTATTGGAACCATCTATTTGGTAGGTATGTTTTAGGCACATACAATGAAACAGAGGCATTAGAATTATTATATGCACATGCCAACTTTAATAGCACAATAAAAGAGAAACTAAAAGAGTGGTTCGGAGTAAATGTTAAATACAATTATAATGGGACGAGACCTACATATTTATTAATACATTATACCGATATAGGTAAAAGCCAAGCTTTCCTTAAATTAGGAAGTAACGAAAACTACGATATATTTACTATAGTGACAAGGGCGAAAGCAAAAGTAATAAACAATAATACTATAGAATATATATTAGATTTCCCGAACGATGATGAAAACTATGGTGAAAAATGCATACCAGATGTTAATGGCAATTATTGTTCACATGTTCTAAAAATAAAACTAGAATTTGACAAACCAATAATAAATGGAACTGCAACCCAATATTATTATATAGCGCACACTTTGTATAAAACAGAAATAGGCTATGCAAACCCTTGGGTTAAATTTGGGAAAAAACTAGTAGTATTGACTTCAAATGATTTGAAATATGCTATTCCAGTTAATGGCACAATATACATGTATGACATAATACCTACCCCGTATGGAATTAAAGCAATAAATGAAAGGGCTTATCCATTAAGATGCGTTTATATCTTTGATAAAAAGATAATACTAAACAAAAATGGCTATGGTTGTTTGTATTTAGCTCCAACTATAGATTTGGAAAATACATTATTGTTTGGCAAAGCAATGGAATTTAAAAAGCCTTCTTATGCAAACTGGTATTTCTATGGATTCTTTATGAATAAAGCAGAAAATATGCTATGGGTTAAGCTTTATTTCTTTGACAATTCTAAATACTTTAAATTTTACGATGGCTATAGAGCAATAGGCAGAAACATAAGGAATATATATAGTTTGTTAACCCTCTATAATAAACATGCCATAACATGGGAAATACAACCAATAAAAATTTACAAAACAATTTATCCGAACAATTTCTCTATTCCTGAATGGAAAAGATGTATATATTTAGCTAGAGACGCAAAAGAAATACTAAGATGTATTGATCTATATAAAATACAACTACCAAAAGAAAAGATAGAACTTCTAAAACAAGGCAACTTTTATGTTATTTAAAATTTTGTTAAACCCTTGTTTTATAGCACAATTTAAATAAGGCTATCATTCCCTATCAATAGATAAAGCCGTAATAATTTTTAAAAGATGATTGCAATTAATTATATGAACCTCGAAATGAGAGATGTGGTTTTGGGTTTGGTATTTGTAATAGCAATGGCAGTAGCAGCAGTAATAGGGGCACCATCATTAGCATTAGCGACATCTTTCTATTTATTTTACCTATTATCCAAATATGTTGTAAACGAAGAGATTGGAGCATTATATTTGGTTAACTCTTTCTTAGAGTTGTTAAAGCTATTATTAGCAGGAGTATTATTGTCTTTTGGAGTTGCTAAGGGCTTTGCAGGAGTAGCAGCATATACAAAATACATAGATTTGTTAGAATTGTTAATCGTTATAGTAGCAGTAGTAGCAACTCTATGCTCTGTATTCAAAAAATTCTATAAATCCGTAAAAGCTCACTAAAATTTATAAATTATTTCGATTTTGATTATAATGCAAAACGTTACCTTAGATATGGTATACAAATCAATCCAAGAAGTGAACCAAAATTTATTAGCTTTGTTACCGCATTTGCAGTTAATCCCTTACATATATGTTAGCGCAGCAATCTCTGTTGGCATGTTTATTGGATTAGTAGTTGTAATAAAGAAAATGCTATTGTTAGAGGAAAGATTATTAAGCATTGAGCTAAAAGTAGAACAAAATACTGAAAAAATAGAGAAACTAGAAGAAAAGATACTAAAATTGTTAGAAAAGAAAGAAAAAACAGAATAATGTATTTTAAACCAAATTTTGAGCAATTTTTACCAAAAAAAGAAGATTATGAAAAAGCTAAAAAAGCTTTAGACTACATAATTCCCATTTTAGAGAAAACTCCCCATATTTATGATGTTTTTGTAGGGGGTTCCTACGCAAAAGGCACTTGGTTGGGCAGAGACATCGATATATTTGTTAGGTTTCCTAAAAAATACAAAGGGCAAAACATAAGTATATACATAGAGCAAACTTTGAAAGAACATAATGTTCCTTATATAAAACTACATGGAAGTAGGGACTATTTCCAAACCTTTTATGAGGGATTAAAAATCGAAATAGTTCCAATATTAAAATTGGATAGCCCCTTAGAAAGGGAATTCGTTACAGATATTTCGCAATTCCATGTGGAATGGGTAAAAAAGAACATAAAAGGTTTAGAAAATGATGCAAAATATTTCAAAATTTTTAACAAACTAATTAACACTTATGGGGCCGAATCCTATTTAGGTGGTTTATCTGGATATGCTTGCGAGATTTTAACTATACATTACAAAGGGTTTACTAATTTGTTAAAAGGTATTCTAAAATGGAAACCCAAGGTTTTTATCGATATAGAAAAGCATTATTCTAATATAAAAGAAGCAATAAATGAATTGGGTAAAGACAAAACAGCTTCTCCATTAATATTAATAGACCCAGTAGATAAAACAAGGAATGTTGCGGCTTCTTTAAGCTATAAAAACTTCGCTTTGATAATAGCGAATTCTTATTTGTATTTAAATAATAACATTTTGTACAAAATCAATAAATCCGATTTTGAAACCATGTTAGAAATAACCTTTAGAGTAGAAGAAACTAAAGAAGACATAAAAAATGCTAAAATTTCAAGATTAACTAGAAAAATCGTTAATTATTTAGAAAAAAATGGTATTGAAGTTTATGCCTATACTATAGATTTTGACAAAAACAAATCCTATTTGTGGGTTTGTTGTGAGAAAATAACAATAAAAACAAAACATTTGGGACCTCCGGCGTGGGTTAATTTGGACAAGTTCCTAGAAAAACACAATAAATTCTTTATTAGGGAAGACGGTAGGTTATATACCATAATAAACAAAACCTTTAGTGTATATGACATAAAAAAAGTATACCCGGAAATAGAGTCTATAAAATTTTTAAATAATAACCCAACCTAACTCTGGGCCCGTAGCTCAGCCTGGAAGAGCGCCGGGCTTTTAACCCGGAAGTCGCGGGTTCGAATCCCGCCGGGCCCGCTATAGTTTTAAATCAAAACATTATAATTTTTGGTGAATGGATTGGATTATCAAACTATAGCAGTTTTATTTGGGGTGTTGCTAGCTTTATTACATTATTTAATTAAAAAAATAACTGTTGGGGAAAATTTGCCTATGAGCGAGTTTATTTCTACATTTTCTGTAGGTACTACTTTTATGATGGGTATATTTTTTATTTTGTATGGAGTATTCCAATGGGAATGGTTAAAACCATTGTCTAGCGATAGGTCTGCATTCGTAATAGCAGGAGTAGCATCGATGTATCTAACAGGTTCACAAATAAAAAAGATTTTTAGCGAATTATTCCAATGAAGGTTGTACTAGTAACAGGTTTACCAGGAGTGGGAAAAACAACAATAATAAAGGAAGCAATGAAAAGAATTAATTTCACTTACATAAATGCCGGCGATATTGTTTCTTCTTTTTTAAAAATGGATAGGGACAAAATTTTAGATTTATACATCAAAAGTCCTTCCCTTTATAGAAAAATGCAAGATATCTTAAAAAAAGCGATTAAAAAAAGAGCTAAAGGGTTAACTATTGTTGATACACATTTATTATTTTACAAAAACAATATATTGATTCCTGGTGTTACTAGAGATTTTGTTAACAATTTAAATGTTAGAGCTGTAACATACATATATGCGCCTCCAAAACTAATATTAGAAAGAAGAAAAAAAGACAAAAGAAAAAGGCCTGAAATAAATATAAACGATTTGGAGAAATGGTTAACCCTTTCTATGAATATGTTAATTCCTATTTTGTTTGAAGAAAAAATAGTAAAAATAATAGAAAACATAGAATTAGAAAAAGCGGTAAACGAATTTATTGAATTTGTTACTTCCTTATAAATCTTATCTTTGGCTCCCTTTTTTGGAATAGCTTAGCCAATAGCTTTTTTAATGTTGTATCATCAATAATTGTTGGGGTTTGCTGTATTACCCTATATAATATTTGTAATGCCAATTCATATTTTTCAGGGTGGGCCATTTTTATATTATATAACCTTTGTTTTGCTTCCGAAGTTAGATACTGCATAACATTCGATTCTAATTGCTCTAACAATTTTCTCTTTGCTTCTTCCTTTTTTAATTCTTCCAATTTCTTTTTTCTAATCTCTTCTAAATCCATATACGAAAATATAAATAGACATTTATATGCATACTGTGATAGCTATAAGGTTAACTAAAAACAATAGAAATGCTTTTTCTTATCTATTAGGCGCATTAGAGAAACAAGGCTTTGATATAAATGAAATAGCAATAGCGAGAAGCTTCGAAGATCTAATCAAAACAAAACCAAAAATTGTTTTATATTCTTTCTATAGCACAGAGGTTTGGGAAGTAAAAAAAGAAATCCAAATGCTAAAAAGCAAAATAAATGCTATAGCCATCGCTGGAGGTTACCATGCTAGTGCTATGCCTAGACATACATTAAAGATGGGTTTCGATATCGCTGTAGTAGGAGAAGGAGAAGAAACTTTATATTATTTATTGGAAAATCTAAAAAAGAACAAAGCAATCAATAAGGATTTGTTAACTATTAGAGGGTTAGCTTTTAATTTAAATGGTTACAAATTTACAGGTTTTGCAAAAGTAGAAGATTTTTATAAATATCCACCATTCGCAGAATCTATAAGAATGGTAGGCCCTATAGAGATTAGTAGGGGTTGTCCCTTTGGTTGCAATTATTGTCAAACCCCATTCTTTAAGGGATTTAGAATGAGACATAGACCTATAGACCAAATAGTAAAACATTCCCGCTATCTAAGAGATATGCGTTACATTTCTCCTAACGCTTTTGCTTATGGATCCCCAGGTGCTATATTGGTTTTGGAAAAACTAGAGGCTTTGCTTAGGGCGTTACAACCTCTAAGAAAAGAAGGAAGAAGGCTATTTTTCGGAACTTTTCCTAGTGAAGTAAGACCAGAATTCGTTATACCAGAAACTTTAGAATTGTTATTAAAATATGCTGACAATAGAAAAATAATTATTGGGGCGCAAAGTGGTGATAATAGAATACTAAAACTAATGCATAGACTACATGATGTGGAAACAATAAAGAGGGCTGTAGAATATTCTATAGAATATGGGTTTACTCCAATAGTCGATTTTATCGTCGGTACTCCTTATGAAGATGAAGAAAGCGATAGAAATACTATAGAATTGATGAAATGGATTATTTCTAAAGGAGGGAAAGTAAGGGCTCATTATTTTATGCCCTTACCCGGTACACCATGGGCTTTATGTAAGCCAAAGCCTTTATCTAAAGAGATGGTTAGATTTTTAGGAACTATGGCTCGCCAATCAAAATTAGAAGGAGAATGGGTAAAACAAATAGAATTGTCTAATAAATTGCATAGTTTGATAAAAGAGAATTATGAAGAGGCTACAGGATACTATGGGCCAATCCCCAATAGATGTATAAATGATGAACAAACAAATAAAAATGATAATCAAAATAAAAACCCACAAAAGGAGAGAAATAATTGATATTACTGATTTAGTTAGAGAAAACATAAAAATAAGAGATGGAATATTGTTTTTGTTTATCCCTCACACTACCACAGCTATTACAATAAACGAATATGAACCCAATTTAATAGAGGATTTTTATAATTTGTTCGAAAGGATAATGCCAACCGATTACCCATATAAGCATAATCTAATAGACAATAATGCAGATGCACATTTGTTAGCCAGTTTATTTGGGCATTCGATTTTTATACCTGTAGAGAATAACGATTTACAATTAGGAACATGGCAGAGAGTATTATTCTTAGAATTTGATGGCCCAAGGGAGAGAAAAATTATAATAAAACATCTTTAAATAGTTTTTATATTATGCTTGGGGCCGTGGCCCAGCTTGGTAGGGCGCCGGCCTGGGGCGCCGGAGGTCCCGGGTTCAAATCCCGGCGGCCCCATTTTTAAATTATCACTTAATAGTAGTAAATGCCAGAATATGTTCTAAGGGTAAACGATTTGTTATTACAAGATTTGCTTTCTAATTACCAAATAGATCATTATAAATTAAAAGATGGAAGAATTGCAAAACCATATGGTTTATTTATGATTACTTCAGATAACGAAAAAGATATAGTATTGTTGCCAACTCAAGAGATTGTAGACTATATTTCAATAAAAACTCCCAATAAGGATCCATATTTAGAGCACATAAGGGATATGCAGTCAAAATATATAGGAAAAAGCATAGCTAAATATTTAGCAAACATTTTGTTTGATTACCTAGGAATAATTGGAACTTATTATATAATAGATTCTCACATGCCCAAAACAAATTTCGGATACCCATTGGATAACATTATTAGCGAAGCATTGTTTGTTGGGTATGTCGCATTGTTAGATAGTTTGTTGGAGAAATATAGAGGGAAAGACATTAGTTTCAAAGAGAAATTCAAAGAATTGTTTCCTCCATATTTGGTTTGGTCTTTAACTATAGGGCCTGCCTTAGGGATGGTAACCTCTAAAATAAAAGATCCAATAATGGAGTATGCAGCCAATGTGAGCAAACTATATATTTTAAGGCAATATTTTAAAGCTTATAGAAAGTTAAAAGAAAAGTTTCCTCTCTCTAAGAGTTTCTAAAGCATCTTTAGAAATAATTAATAGCCTTCCTGGTTTCGCCCCGGGGGCGAGTAGTTCTACATTCAAATTAGGGACTTCCTCTATATCTAACCCTGGAATGTTATCTACAGCTTTGAATAGTTGTTCGTTATAGTCATTTACCACAATTAATGGGCCTTTTCTTTCTATATATGCTCTACCTCTTCTCTTACCTTTACCAGCCCTCCTTTTGATTTCATATACCCTTTCTAATTCCTTTTCTAATCCCAATTTTAATAATAATTGTTGTATCTCTTTTGTTTTTCTCAATTGTTCTAACCCATCTACAACTATTGGAACAGGCTTATCTATTATGTGTCCCCTAGCTTTTACTAAATCTAATTCTTTAGTTGCGGCTAAAGCAGACCTTATTGCTAGTCTTCTCTCTTTTTTGTTTATTTTTTCATACCAATCCTTTTCAGCCTTTGGGGGGTGGGCTTTTTTACCTTTTACAGCTTGTGCTATGTTTCTAGCTACCCAATAAAATAATGCGCCATGCCTTCTTAATATAGCCCTGGAAACCCTTGATATACCTCTTCCATAGCTAGTTCTCCAGCTTCTCCTTCTCTTAGAAGTCCATGCACTATGTTGTTTACCAGCAATAGGGCTTGCCCCATAAGGTTGTCTTTTATGGGATTGTATAGCTAAGAAAGCCCTTTTTATAACATCAAATCTTATTTTTTCATTAAATTGTGGGGGCAATTCTATATTGCCCACTTGCGAGGCTTGTAAATTGTATAAAGGTACTTCCATTGGTCTTAACTAGCAAAGGTTTTAAAAAATACTATATAGCCATAACATGTATTATTGTGAAATTTGTGGAGATCCCATTAGAGACAAACTTTACATTATAGAAATAGAAGGCACCAAGCTAAAAGTTTGCAAAAGCTGTTCTAGCTATGGTAAAATCCTAGAAATAATAGATTTGAAAAAAACAATATCTAAAGAGGAACGCAAACCAATTGTTGAAGAAATAATAGAGTTTGTGCCCAATTTTAATGAACTAATAAAGAAGGCTAGAGAAGAAAAGGGTTTAACTCAATCAGATTTAGCAAAGCTATTACACACAGATATAAATACAATAAGTAAAATAGAGAGCGGGGATTATTATCCTAGTGAGAAGCTAGCTAAAAAAATAGAGAAACTATTGGGCATAAAAATAATGGAAAAGAAAAAAGTGGCTTTATCCCAAGAAAAAGCGAAAGAAGAGCTATACAGTTTAGGAGACATTGTAGAGTTGGATTAACCTATCTATAAAGCTTTCATCAATTATTTTTTTCTTAATCAATGGCATCACCATTTTCTTTATTAGCTTTTTAGCAGTTTCGTAGTCTTTATTCTCTATATGTGTTACAATGGTTTTGTTGTTCTTTATCCTTTCTAATAGCTCTTCTTCTAATCTCTTTAATATGGTTTTAGTTACTACTGAATCAACATCTTTGTCAATAAGCTTAGGCAAATATCTTTCTATCTCTTTTCCATAGGCATAAAATCTTAAATATTTCTCTGCCAATTCTTTGGTTTCCTCTTTCTTTTTAATATATATCTGAACTTTTCTTGCGACTTCTTGTAAAGCTCTTTTTATTTCTTCCCTTACCTCTGGTATATCTGCAATTGCCTCTTTTGATTCACTAGTATATGGGACTTTAACACTGGCAATATGTACTAATATCAAAGCATTTTTTGGCAAATTGTTCTCTACCTCAAAACCATAGCGTTTCCAGTTTATATCTTTTATAGCTTTAACTATTGCACATTCTCCTGCTTTATACAATAATGGGGTTCTATTGGCAAACCTTAATATTTCAGCTTTTTCAAAATCTCCATAGCCTATAGCTACTTCAACCAAAAATGGTATACCCCCGGAATATACTTTAGGTTTCCTAGTTTTTACTGCCAAATATTCTACATCATACTCTTTAGTAATACCAATTTGCAAATTTTTTTCTCCAATCGGTATTAAAGCTTTGGCTGAAGGCATTTTTAATTTGGTCTCTCTCATTGCTTTTAGCAATAATTCCAAATCTTCACTAGTTAATGATTTTATATCAATTTTTCTCCCTCTAAATCTTTTAAAGAACTTTTCAAAATCCTCTTTGCCTTCTTTATAGAATATATATCTAGCTAGTATTTCTTTTGCTTTGTCTTCTCCTACAGAAGAAAAATTCTTTATTAAGAAATCCATTAGATCGCCTTTATGTTCGCTAACCATTTTCTTTAGTTGTCCCAATTCTATACCATGGGGATGGGGTTTTATTTCTTTAGGCAAGGGAGGCAATTCATTTGTGCCTCTTTTGAAAACTATGTATTCTCCTTTTGGAGTTCTATATATTATTTCTGCATGGGGATTAGCAACTGCTGTTAATTTTAAATATTGGTCTACGCTTTGTTTTCCTTTTGTGTATTCTCCCTTTATGTCTGCTTCAACAATTAGTCCATGTTTTATGTTTAGTTTTACTTCCTTTTTTACTAATACTTCAGGCTCGTTCCTTTTTGTATCAATCATTATTTCATAATAATAAGCTTTGTTTGAATCTATTGGTTTGTCCCATACCCTAATTGGTTTACCCGTTGTTAGTTGGGAATACAATGTTATTGCCGCAGCACCAATACCTTGTTGGCCTCTATTTTGTTTCAACACATGGAATTTTGTACCATATAGGAATTTGCCAAAAACATTTGGAACTTCGTTAAAAGGTATTCCAGGTCCGTTATCTTCGACTCTAACTGTCATATATTTGCCTTCTTTTAATGTAACTTTGATTGTAGGCAATATTCTCGCTTCCTCTGTAGCATCGAGGGCGTTATCTACTAGCTCTTTAACAGTCATTACTAAAGCTTTTCTTGGACTATCAAACCCTAAGAATTGTTTATTTTTCTCAAAGAACTCAGCAATAGTAGCTTCTCTGAAGGTTCTCCTCACTTGTATTATTTTATTATTAGTTTATAAATATACTAATAGACCATTTTATTTTTTATTTTCGGCTAAACGATTGTAATAGATTTGCTCGGACAAAAAAGCTATAATTTTAGCCATAATGTTTTTAATAGCATAACATTTTATTACGTATGACCAAATCCGTACAACCCGTAATAATTTTGCCCGAAAACTATGTAAGAACAGTAGGAAGAGACGCTTTAAGAACAAATATCATGGCTGCAAGATTAGTAGCGGAAACTGTAAGAACTACTTTAGGTCCTAGAGGGATGGATAAAATGCTTGTAGACGAATTAGGAGATATAACTGTAACAAACGACGGTGTAACAATATTAGAACAAATGGAAGTAGTACACCCTGCAGCGAAATTAATTGTTGAAGTAGCAAAAACCCAAGAAGAAGAAGTAGGAGACGGTACTACTACAGCTGTAGTAATCGCTGGTGAATTGCTAAAGAACGCTGAAGAATTATTAGACATGGGTGTACATCCAACTGTTATAGCTGAAGGTTACAGAAAAGCTGCAGATAGGGCATTAAAAGAATTAGACGAAATAGCAGAAAAAATAACAAAAGATGATGTAGAGGTTCTAAAGAAAATAGCTAAAACAGCAATGACTGGAAAAGTAGCAGAATTAGCAAGAGACTTCTTAGCAGACTTGGTAGTTGATGCTGTTAGAAAAGTAACATACGAAGTTGATGGTAAAACAGTAGTAGATATAGATTCTATAAAAATAGAAAAGAAAATTGGTGGAGGTGTAGAAGATACTGAATTAGTTGATGGTGTGGTAATAGACAAAGAAAGAGTCCATCCAGGAATGCCTAAAGTAGTCAAAAATGCAAAAATAGCTTTAATCAATGGAGCATTAGAAGTTAAAGAAACAGAAATAGACGCTAGGATAAATATAACCTCTCCCGAACAATTGGATGCTTTCTTAAGAAAAGAAGAAGAGATGCTAAAGAGAATGGTCGACAAAATAAAAGAAGTGGGCGCTAATGTCGTATTCGTACAAAAAGGTATAGATGATTTAGCAGCATACTATTTAGCTAAATATGGAATATTCGCAGTAAGAAGGGTTAAGAAATCCGATATGGAAAAATTAGCTAAAGCAACTGGTGCTAGGATAGTAACAAATGTAGAAGACCTAACCCCAGAGGATCTAGGAGAAGCTGAATTGGTAGAAGAAAGAAAAGTTGCTGGAGAGAGCATGGTATTTGTAACAGGTTGCAAGAATCCAAGGGCAGTTACTATATTAATTAGGGGTGGTACAGAACATATAGTTGATGAAATAGAAAGAGCATTAACTGATGCAATGAAAGATGTGGCAGTTGCATTAAAAGATGGTAAAGTAGTTGCTGGGGGTGGAGCAGTAGAAGTAGAACTAGCAAAAAGACTAAGAGAATGGGCACAACAATTACCATCTAAAGAACAATTAGCAGCATTGAAGTTTGCTGATTCCTTAGAAATAATACCACAAACCTTAGCAGAAAACGCAGGTTTAGACCCAATAGAAATAATGGCCGAACTAAGAAGTAGGCACGAAAAAGGAGAAAAATGGGCTGGTGTAGATGTATTCGAAGGCAAAGTAGCAGATATGTGGGAAAAAGGTGTTATAGAACCATTCAGAGTAAAATCCCAAGCAATAAAATCCGCAACTGAGGCAGCAATAATGATATTAAGGATAGACGATGTTATAGCCGCAACCAAGAAAGAGGGCGAATCCAAGAAAGAACCAGAATTACCAGAAGAAGAATAAATTTTTAATTAGACTCAATCTAAATTTTAATGTTCTTCATATTTAAGATATTTCGTTTACTATTTGCTTTGCCATTAATTATGTTATTAGCTATAGGTGGTTATTTATATTTCCAGCTTAAATATAAAGAGCACAAACTAAAAACCCTATTGGATAATCTAAACAGTTTGAAAAGCCAATATGGTAGTCTTTTAAAAAAATATAACCAAACTATTGGTTTATTAGAGACTAAAAACGAAACTATAAAAAAATTGGAAGAACAAAACAAAAAATTAGAATCCGAGAATTATTATTTAAGGTTAAAATTAACCAATCTGGAATCACAGTATTCTAACAATGATAGAATTAAATTCCTAATAAAAGCGCAAAACTATAATTTTACAGATTTGCCATTAGATAAATGTACCAACAATGATACCCTTAACTACGCTTGCCTAGTTAATATAATGCAAAATAAATTGGGTTTCTCTTATAAAAAAGAGAGCGGCGATTATTTAGAAAGTGTTGACGAATTTATTAGAACTAAAGGAGGGGATTGTGAAGATTGGAGTTTGTTTGCTTATTCCCTAATATATTATTTAGCTAGAAACGGTTATAAGAAAATAACTTTTTATGTTAAACAGAACAATAGTAAGCTTTATTTATACAAAGAAGGTAATACTATATATTATTTGCCCAACGCTAAAGCTTATACAATAGAAATAAAAAACCCATCGATAGTTTGCTATAAAATAAATGAAACCTTGGGCCATTGTATTACAGCTATATGTGACAAACCATTATTGCCAAACCAAAAAAACAATTGTACTTATTTTGAGCCCCAAAACGGAAAAATACTTAATCCAAAAGAGTTATACATAATAGTGTCGAACGACTTTTACTTTAGAGAGTGGCAATTCTGGAAATGATAGAGCTAATAATTGGTCTTATATTATTAACTATCGGTTTAACCCCTTTATTTGCCTATCCAATAATAGATAATGCCCCGAACAAAGTAAAACAACTAATCGAAAACAATAGGAAACAATTCTATATGCCAATGGTAATATCGTTAATGCAATACCAATATAGTTGTAGGATTAATCCTAAATATACAGAACCTTTGCTAAAGCAATATGTTAAAGAAAATCTAGAATACCCATACGAAGTTAGTTGTAAAGACTTATTAGAAAAACCCGAAGTGGTTAAAAATAATATATTAACATTTTTAGCAAACAAATGGTATGCTATATTACAAAACTCTTATGATTCTATAGCGAATAGATTAAAGTCTATATTAAATAAACTGTTTATCCCCTTGGTTTTAGCTATAATATCGATAGCAGTATTTATAAAAAGGGCCTTAGAAGAGAATAGCTATCAATTATATTTTTTGGTCTCTATTTTAATTCCCATCGGGATAGCTTTGCTAATAAATTATTTCTATATAGAGCCTTTAATTAATAATATACTATCTACTTTGGTTTATAACCTTATAGGGATCAGCCCCTTTTTACCAAAAACCGATTTATACTTTTGGGCAGGCCTAATTTTAACCTTGTTAGGGATTGCCTTAACGATAGCTGTTTATTATTATTTGAAAGAAGTTTTATACGCTCTATAATATAAAACAAAACATTAATTTTTCTTTCCAAATATTTTTTATCTCCAGTTAATTTGTATAACTCCAACCCCCAAAAATTAATATCTACTTTCGGCTTTCTTATTTTAATATTTTTGATCCTAAACAGCAAAAACATAGTCATAAAAACATAAAACAAATAAGCTATTGGTATAGACAATCCCTTTATATATTGGTAAATATTTATGTTTATTGGAATGTTTATGTTTTTGAATTGGTTATATAGAAATTTGGCCAAATCCAAGGCATTAAAGTCTATATTTAACTTTTTATTATAAATGAAAAACTCTTTGTCTCCAATTATTATATTATTGTCTTTATACGCTATCAAAGTTCTTTCTTTATAGTTTTCACATTTTTTAGAACTGAAATTCCATATCCCAAAATAGCCCTTTAATATTGGAATACCTTCAACTTCGGAAGCCATATTAAAAATATACCCATTGTAAACAAAAAACATTGAATATTCTGGGTATCGCTTAAGCAAATCCTTATCTATATAATTTAAGATAGAATAATTAGGATTACATAAAAATTGGTCTTTTTCTATTAAAATTGTCTTCGAGAAACCTCCAAACAAAAATAGAAGGAATATATGTTTTTCGAATAATCTATTTTTCTTTTCTAAATATTTCTTAAATATGGATTTTCTAATAAATTCTCTATTCGATTCATAATATTTTTTGCCTAGCAATTTTAGCAAATAAATGAACCTTTTCAATGGGTTGGGGCTAAACAACCCCCTAAACTTTATAAGAAAAATAATAATCGCCAAAACAAACAAATAGGATAGATTAAAATCTATACTAGGGCTTTTTGGTATGCCTATAGAGATGTTATTCTCAATAGTTATATTCTTTATGGAGATGTTAGAGTTATGTTTAACCAATTTTGCTATATCGCTTATATTGATTGTTTTGTTATATTTTTGCAAATAGTATTCTATTATAGGCTTCATACTTAACTGCACTTAGTATTTAAATGGGGTTATTTATTTATCTTAGTGAGGGCCCTATCCAATATAATATGGCTAATCTCTGCAATAGTTGTTGCTCTAATGTCTATAGCAATAATATCTTTCAGTTTTTTCAAAACAGTAAATCCATTAGCGGCTTTATCTAAACAAGCAAAAGAAGTTGGAGAAACTGCTACAGAGAATTTTGCCCCATCTATAGAGGAGAAGCCCATAGAGTTTACTTTATCTTATAAATATGATCCCTTTAGGAGGGCTCCCCCTTATAGTAAGCCTATACTAGAGAAATACACTTGGAAACTTTCCCAAACTTTGCTCTCTTCTAATTCTTTCGAAATTAACTTTGTTGATAAAGATGATCATCCTAAAACTAAAAATATAGACATAAGTGCAGGAAAATTAAATATAGTTTACGCTATATATAATGGAATAAGTGAGATAAACATAAAATTTGATGACTGTTTGAAACTATTCAGCCAAGGCTATATACATAATATATCTTATGATGAACGCAATAAACAATACAAAGGCTATATATTGTTTTTATATGACGATACAAACAGAAAATTAATAAAGATGAATCCCAATGAGGCAGACAATTATGTGAAAGTTTCAACTCTATGTTATAAAATAAAAGATGGAGTAAAAATTAATAGTTTACGGAATGGAGATATTCTGAAGCAATTTATAGAAAAGGATGAAAACGAAAAAATTAATTTTTTAGAGGAAAAAGCTGAAACGATCTCACGTACTCCTGATTTGGATCTAAAAGTAGACGCATTAAAAGTAGGAAAATGCGTAGCGTTTATCAAAAAAGGCGAAATCGCTGATAAAAAAGTTTTCCCATCTAATAGAGATTTTTGTGTTAGATATAGAGATTTGGTGTGGTCTCAATTAAATCCTGATAGATTCTATTGGCTATTCTTAGACTACAACGAATTTATGTACAAGGTAGATAGAGGTTTTATAATTAAAAACAATCTATTGGAAGCTGTTTCCCCAGACATACCAAGAAAAACAATAAACGGTTGGGAAAGTGAGATATTTTTAACCAAAGTAGATGTTATTTCTCCAAAAGATGAAGGATACAAGGACTTAGTAAATAGTATGAACAAGGTATATATATGTAACCAATATTTTGCCCCTGCCAAACAAATTGCCAATAACGTGCCAGTAAAAACCTCTTACACAATAGGGGAATTCGGAAAACTTTGTTGGATTGAAGAAGAGAAAATAGAGAATATAGTAAGTAAATATTTCGAAAAAGCCAATACCGAGTTTAAATATAGCATATACGATTTAAATATTATCGATAGTGGGAAAGTTTGCAAAATACCTTGTGAAAAAGGCTTAATAGCTATAGAAGCTCCAGAAGAGATATGTAATGCCTTAAATGGACAAATCGATATTTTGCCTATAGAAGAAAAGAATGGCCTATTAATAGTAAAACTTATTAAATTCGGTTATCCCAACATATATGTGTTTCCCGCATACATTAATAATTGCGAAACAATAAAAACTCTTCCTAAAGAGGGTAATGGGATCTACAAAAACTATTTGATTATAAACAAGGAAAACTGGGGTAATATAAAAGTAACAGTTAACGAATCAATAGATAATGGATTTTGTTGCATTAAATGGGATAACATTAAAGAACAGTTACTCTTTAACACTTCTAACGATCCAGCTGGTTGCACAGGTATTTGGGTAGAGCGTGATTGTTTAGATTTAGTAAAATGATCTCTTGGTTAGGTTCTCTAATAATACTAATAATGTTTTTAGGAGTAGTTAGTATAGTATTCAACAACACAGCCCAATCCATAAATAAAACAACCAAAGGAATAAGCGATAAGATAAAACCTTTGGAATTTGATTATAATCCTTATAGGTATTTCTTAATTATAAGCGATACTTTTTACCCTTATGCTATCGATGAATCCCCTATGCCTTACGCAAAGGTATCCTATTTATTAGCCCACGACTCTTTAGGCCTATGGGAAAGCGATAGGCTAATACCAAAAGAGTATAGAGGTAATTTATTGGCTTTAATAAGATATGGTATAGTAGGAACTAAACCAGTAGTAGATAGCTATTGTTGTAGGGTCGACAGTTCTAAAGGTACAATATTATTAGAAGCAAACCAACCCTATTGTTATAGGATTGGAGGTAAAATCCTTAGATGGAGGCACTGTATAGATTATATAAATAGCTTACCATCCATTGATGAATTAGTAATAGTTTTAGATAGCCTATTCCCAATTCAAAAAGATAATATATACTATTATACTCCTTCTGGGTATATAGTAGATGGATCGCCAACAATGAAATTGCTTACTGTTAACTATTATGTCTGCTATTTCTATAGCAGACCAAGCAATGTACAAATAGATACAGAAGTTAGAAAGATAATTACTGTGTATAGAGCTTCATCCGATAGCGCTAAAGGCTATTGCTATTATTTAAAAACCAACCAAAATATAATAAAATGAGAGCGATATTCGATGAAATTAAATATATAATACTAATATTATTGGCTATTGCAATAGTTGGTTATTTATCTTTTTCAACATTGAAAAGTAAAAAGAACATAGAACAACTTACTAGCGTGGAATTGGTAAAATTTGCCACACCAAAAGAAAACCCTACTATTAATATAGAGTATCCAATTAATTTACAACCCATAGCTAGGTTAGAAGATAGGTATAACAAAATAAAAGCTTTAGAAATATTATTTAGAGAAGACCTTCCAGAAGGGTTTTATTTGCCATTGGCTGTAACAAAAGATAACCATTGCATACAAGCAGTATATAAGTTTATTTATAGGGAAAATATAAAAGAAGAGGACAAAACGAAATTAAAAAAAGCGGTTATAACAAATATTGACAATTACAATTATTATTTAACTTGTTATAAAGCTTTATCCGAAAAGGAAGGTTTTATAACCTATTTCTTAGAACAATTAAAATTGGGTAATACTTTAGTAGATTGTTATGTATACAATAAACAATATTATTGTGTTACCCCTGTTCCATTAGAGGTTTGTAAACATTTTGGAAAACCTATGCCTCTAAGGTTTTGCACTAGTTTCCTCTATGCTATAAACACAGAAGTATACTATGATACTCAGTACCACATAGACTCTTCCGATGGGACTAGAGTGGAAAATAAAGATATACAAAATGCTTTTAGCAGTTGGATAGGAAGCCTTGGATTAGAGGGTAGGCTGAATGATTATAAAAAAACTATAGATTACTGTAGTGGTAAAGATTGTGACATCTTTACTGCTATTACTAATTATGAAAACCAAAAGAGGAGAGACTTTTTTGAAAGCTTGGCCAATAGTTTAGAAAGTGCTATAAAAGACTATTTTGATTGCGGTAGTGGTTTTAAAACAGGTTCTAACAGTAAATTATACAATCTAGCTAACGAGATAAATAATTTGTTGGGGTGCAAGATTATAGAAGATAACATTGTCGATACCATTGATACTCCAGTGAGGTGTCTTAGTTCTGACAAAAGGCTCTCCGATGTCTTAAACGATTTTTGTTTAAACAAAGATGATTTGAAGAGTAATGATAACATCAATAACTTCAAAAAAAATTATAACTGCTATGTGAAAGCAATCAACACATTATTGCATAATATAGCAATACTAAGGGACAATGCTATACATGTTAATAACTTTTATACATTGAAAATAGATTGTATTAGAAAAATAAAAGAATGCGCCGAAAAGAAAAATTTGGATTTTAACACCTTGCTCTCTAGGGTAAAAGATGCAATAGTTAATCAAAAAAAAGTATACTGCGATATAGGAAATTTGTTCAACAATGGTAAACCATTGGATACTATCGAAGAAAGATATTTACATATACAGAATAGTGGAGAGGCTATTATTGATAAAAGTAACAAAATCGAAACCGGAGATGTATGTGTTATTGATTTAGAAACATGCGAGGCGCGATTAGCACAATAGTATATATTCTTATTGGACTAATAGGGGCAGCATTCTCTTTAATATTAATGAATAGTGTTTTCGAAAAAACTAAAATTCCATCGAAGCAATGGGAATCAAATATAATTAAAGAGCACGCTAAACAGATATGTGCTAACTATAAATTCTCTTTAGATTGTTCTATATTAAAAAATCCAAAAATATTGCACATGTGTTATAAAGATTTGGTTTCTGTTTTACCCCAGCTATACGCTAAATGTATAAATGACCTGCCCTATATTGTTATACCAGTAAGTTTAGCATTAAAAGGCAAAAAAACAATATGTTTATTTACTTACATAAAGCTAAACACCTTCGATATTCTATATTATAACGTTAATCCCTATAAGTTATTACCCCAATACTTGTATTGTGAAGATGTGTTCGAATACAATAATGTAATACCATCCAAAGATGAAGGTAGTTGCTTAGTAAAAAGGAGTGCAGGTAATGAATACTATTTCTGTATCTCTCCTGTTTCTAAAGAAATTTGTAACAACATTGGAGGGGAATTCGCACAAAACTATTTTTGCAATCCATTTGATGAGATAATTTACAACAATCCTCCAATCAAAATTGAAGAAAAAACCAGCACTATAGAAATTACTACTATACTATGTCAAGGGAATTTTGAGATAAAAAACGGGAAAATTGAAGGTAGCTGTGACTCCATTTCTACATCTAATAAGGAGGAAGTAAAAAAATATATTGAAGGGAGCCCTGTAACTGGTGTTCCGACAATGGAAACTATAATAAATGGGAAAAAGTATAGTTGCAATATAAAAAGCATAAAATATGGCGGTTATATACAATGCTAGCGTATATAACTTTATTTTTTTACATTTTAATATGGGTGATCTTTGCTTTAGGTATCATAGTTGACAAACTCCAAGCAAACAAGCAAAACTTTTTAGATTTTCTGTACGATGTTAGAGAGGCAGAGATGGCATGCAAAGCTGTAAAAGTAAGTGCAGGCTACCTTTTAAGGTATTATATAGAAGATTCCACTATTCGAAATCAGACTGGAAAATATCTTGATTTAGTTGCCCTTACAAACAAACTAAAAAAGAACTTACCTTCAAAAATTACGGAGCTATATAGAGAAGTGGTTTGTTTTTATCCTATCTACATAGAAGCAAACAAATCTAAGGTAGTGTACATATATCATGCAACAATTTTAGGAAAATATGGAAGATATTTTTGTAAAATTATAGGTGGTGAATTTATAAGTGGTAGGGGGTATATCCTTATAGTTCCTTCGGAGGAGAGTTGTGATACTTCTCAAATATACTGTGCAGAAAAGTACATATACTCTTGTTTTAGAGACGAAAAAAATAAAGAGATTGTACTAAGAGCGAACAAAATTAGATAACATCTATTCCTAATTCATCTTTCTTCTTTCTTTTTTCGCTTATTTTTAGATAATCGGGTACATTCTTTAGCTCTGTTACTAAAATCATTATTTCGACTTTGCCTTTCTTTTCCTCTTCAATCCATAGACCCCATAATAATTTCGCTTCTGGGTCTAGTTTATTGCTAACATATTCTAATATTTTGTTTAATTCCTCTGTTTTAAAGTCGGGGCCTGCAACTATGTGCAACAAAGCCCTTTTCGCCCCACTAACATCTGTATCCAATAATGGATTGTTTATTGCTCTCTCAATAGCTTCTAATGCTTTGTTTTCCGAATCGGATTCTCCAAAGCCAACCATACCTAAACCGCCATTCTCTAATATTACTTTCAAATCTGCGAAATCTCTTGTGACTTGGCCAGGTTTTAATATTAACTCTGTGGTTTTTTTAATAGTGTTAGCTAAAACTTCATCGCTTAATTTAAATGCTACAGCAATTGGTAAATTAGGCGCTATTTCTAATAATTTATCGTTTGGTATAACTATATGTGTATCGGTAGTTTCTTCTAATCTTGCTAATCCCCATTGGGCGTTTCTTAATGTTAAATTACCCTCACTAGAAAAGGGCCAACTCACTACGGCTACTGTTAGTATACCCATTTGTTTGGCTATATCAGCAATAACTGGGCCAGCCCCAGTTCCTGTGCCCCCACCAAGGCCAAAAGTAATAAAAACCATATCTGTTCCTTGCAATAGCTCTTTTATTACTTTCTCACTTTCCCTTGCAGCTTGTTCTCCTAATTCGGGGTCTCTTCCTGTACCCAAACCACGAGTAACTTCTTCTCCTATTAATACTTTTTTATGAGCTTTTATTTTAGCCAAATCTTTTACATCTGCATTAACTGCAATTAGTTCAACATCTTGTAAGCCTAATTCATATAACCTATTAATAGTATTGCATCCAGCACCCCCGACACCAATAACTTTAATTTTTTTCTTTATTCTATTAAGATATTCATCTATTTGTTGTTTTTCATCCATCTTTGCTCTTTCCTGTGCAGCTCGGATAAACTCTTCCATGGTTGAAATTTGTATTTAAATATTAAAAATATTTATAACCTCTCAAAATTTTTTAAAGTCCATACATTACAACCTCTGGGCCCGTAGTCCAGCGGTAGGACGCCGCCCTTGCAAGGCGGAGGCCCCGGGTTCGAATCCCGGCGGGTCCACTATTTGGATTTCCATATAATGAACTCTATTAGCTTGTTTATTATATTGCTTACATAATCTAATTTCCTTCTCAAATCGAAATTCTTTAACTCTATATAAAGCAAATCCAAATATAAGCTTTCTAAATCTTGTTTAGCCTTTTTAGCATATTCGATATTGCCTTTAATTAGTTCTTCGCTGCTTTTTCTCAATATTTCCCCAGCTATATCGCCGATACCGAATAAATAAACCCATGTGTCTACTCCAAGCTCTTCTTTTGATGGGATTCTATTTTCTTTTATGTAATAATATAAGGCCAGCGCTTCTACATATTCTTGTAAGCCTATAAAACCGTTAGAATAAAACATTGGATACTTTTTTAACTCTTCAATTTGGGTTTTTGCCAAATTAGTTAGCTCTTCTTTATATTTGTCGGCACTTTTGTAATCTTCTCTAATCATAGAATAAATAAGAGATTTCGATAGCTTAGACATTCTAATACTACGGTCAACAATTTCTTGTTTCTTTTCTTCCAATTTTTGATATTCTTCCTTTAGGTTATCCAAATTGGGTAACATGCGGTTACTATTATAAATTATTTAAATGCCCATATATAACAGTGTTATGAGGGTTGCGAAATTGGCTATAGATAAATACATAGAAATGCTAGAAAACTTAGGAATAGAAGTAAAGCCATTAAACAAAACTGGTTACGAAGGCTATAAGATAATAATCCCTAAAAATACTAAAATAAATGTGCCAATAAGCTTAGTATATGTTTCCACAGGCGAAAATCAAAAAGTTTTGAATAAAGTTATAGTAAAAGAGGGGGCATTTGCTAAAATTTATACCTATTGTACTTCTCTAAACGAAGGGTACCATTTGGGTAAAACCATTGCCATTGTTAAAGGCCATCTAGAAAGTGCAAAAATCCATAAAATAGATAGCAAATCCACGATAGTTTCTTTGAATAGGTATTATGTAAAGAAAGGTATTCTAAACAACTATTTGATAAGCAATGATTCTAGCGGGAATAGTATAAATATAAACAAATTCTATGGAATTCAATCTAATATAGGAGAGTATGTTATTTACAAACAAAAAGAGGGTTTATTAAAAACAGATAGTAAGGCCTATATAAAGGATTCGGTAGCTATATTAAAATCTAGGGTTGTAACCTATGATGGGAAAGTAATAAACAAAACTTTAATTAGTGGGACAGGCAAAGGCTATAGCTCTTGCGATGGCATAATATTAGGGAAAGGCAAAATATACACTATGCCGGCATTGAATACTGTGAAAGAAGGCGAATACTACCATGAAGCATCTGTAGGAAAAATAAACGAACAGGCGTTATTGTATTTAATGTCCAAGGGCATAGATGAGGAAACCGCTAAAAATATATACATTAGGGGATTCTTATTTAGGGATTTACCCGAAGATGAGCAATTAAAATTCTTAATATATTCGATATTTCAAAATTCTTCCTCTAAATAACCCAATTTTTTAAGTGCTTCCACTTGTTTGCGGTCATATTTATAAATTATGTCGCCTTTGTCTTTACTATTGGGCCATGGTTTTACTAAAACGTAATTTCCTTCTGCAACATTGAATCTAAATTTATCTTTAGTCCATCTTCTTGGTCTTGGTACTCTGCATATTCTTTCTACCCCATCGAAGCATTTAACTCTATAGTGGGCCCATCCCAATGCTTGCTCTACAATACCTATAACTTCGTCTTCTTCTGGGATCGCTAATTCTACTCTTTCGTCTCCAATTTTTACAGTCACGATTTTCAATTTCACTTACGTAGAATAGAGATTAAACATTTATAAATGTTAACTATTATTCTATCGGCCCCGGTAGCTCAGCGGCAGAGCGGCGGCCTTGTAAGCCGCAGGTCGCGGGTTCGAATCCCGCCCGGGGCTTACCCTTAAATGAATTATCGATGTTATAGAATGAACATAATCGATTTAGCACAAAACATTTTATCTTATTATAATAAAGGAAAAACCGAATTAGATTTAGATAAAGATGTTATTTTGTTTTTGGTTGATGGTCTATCCATAGAACAAGCAAAAAAGATTAAAAAAGATTTCCAAACTATAGAAACATTAAACATACCATCTACTGCTCCGGTAATAACTAGTTTAAACCTTATTAAATATCCTGGCGACCATGGGATCTACGCTTGGTATTCCTATTCAGAGATTTTCAAAGAGGTTATTGCTCCTGTAGCTTATGTTTCTAGTTTAGGTCCAATAAATACAAAGAAACATTTAATTCTTGAAGGGTTTGAAACAATATACCAAAAAATCGATGCAGAAAGCTATGTATTCATTCCTAAAGAATATTCTAATAGTTTATATTCCCAATATGTTTACTATGGCGCACAGAGGGTTGGCTATTTAAGTTTGTCCGAAGTAATAGTAAGCATAAGAAAAATAACAAGAAAAAAGGGCAAAAAATTCATTTTTATATATTATCCTAAGCTAGATAGTTTAAACCATTTATATGGCCCAAATTCCAAACAATCAATAGAAGAAATTAAGTTTTTGAAATATTTTATTAACAGATTAAAGAAGTTCAAATATAATTTAATTGTTACAGCAGACCATGGTTTTATAGAATTAGATACAAAGAAAAGAATTCCTATAGAGGTATTCAAAGAATTAGATATAGAATTTGTTGCTGGAGAACAGAGAAACCTATTCGTAAAACCTAAAGAGGACCCCAATACAATATATGAGATATTTGAAAAGCTAAAAAATGAATTAGAATTGGACATCGTAATTGAACAACTCAATAAGAAAGCGATAAAGAGATTGCTAGGCTCTTATTCCGATAGAGTAAAACATCTAATAGATAGTATTTTTATACAATTTAAAGACAATGGCTTTATTGATAGGGGATATAACTTTTTAGGAGACCATGGCGGGGCGAGCAATATAGAAAGAAAGATCCCTTTAATTATTTATTAACAAGTTTAAATATTAAATATTGCCAATAGAATGAAAATACTAGGAACAAAATGGGTTGGCCATGATAGCTCTGTCTTTTTGTTAGACCCTGAAAACCAAGAGATATTCGCGGCCTCAACAGAGAGATATACTAGAATTAAACACGATCCTTTTCATATTGGTCCGATACTAAAAGAACTAAATTTAGAAACTAGAAGAGACATAAAGCATATAGGTATTCCCCTCATGGATTGGTATATGGGATTTCCGGGTTTTCTTAACAATTATCATAGAATAGTAAGGATTAGAATAGCTGAAATCCTAAGAGAAATGTACAAGCCAAAATACATAAAAGACTGGAAAAAAATAATGGACAAGAAGAAAACCGAAATATTTAAAGATGCTCTAAAAAAGGGCAAGTTTTCTAAATTATTAAAGGAATCTATATTATTGGTTTTAACCAATACTATACCACTACCAAAATTTATTGACAGAAAATTAACTTTGAAAGCGATAAATGATTTCTTTAAGCGATATTCGATTAATGCAAAAATAGAATTTTACGACCACCACCTATCACATGCAGCTTCTGCATATTATTTTAGTCCCTTTAATGGTAAAGAAGCAATAGTATTTACTTTAGATGGGTATGGGGATGGTAATTTTAGCACAGTATGGTATTTTAATGGAAAAGAAAGGAAGTTACTGCACAATAGTCCAGCATGGATTATGGGTAAAAGATTTTTGTCCATATATAAAAGTAGCAAAGATCACCAATTTTCCTATTTCAATACTGTAAGCATTGGAAATGTGTATAGCTTGTTTACCTATGTATTAGGGTTTACCCCAGGTTCTGACGAAGGCAAAACAGAAGCATTAGCAGCATATGGTAAACCAGACAAAGAGTTGTATGGTCTATTAAATAAAGCGTTCCCAATAAATAAAGACAAATTAAGGTGGGAAATAAATAAAGAAATTGTTAAAAAGTATTTTACAATAAAAAGAGTCGATTTACTAAAAAAATGGAAAGAAAGAATTGGTGATGAGAATTTCGCTGCTACAATACAAAGATGGCTAGAAGATACCGTAGTGAATTATTTAAATTTGGTATATGAGAAATATAAAATACCGAGACTAGCAATGGCTGGAGGAGTAGTAGCTAATGTAATTATGAATTTGAATATATTCGAAAGAACTCCCTTTGAGGAATTATATATATTCCCAGCAATGGCTGATGATGGCACTTCTGCTGGAGCAGCGGTATTAAAAGCTATAGAGTTAGGCTATGATATAAGTTGGTTAAAAGATTATGAAATGCCTTATTGGGGCCCAAGTTATTCAAAAGAAGATGTAGAAAAAGCATTAAAGAGATGGGCTGACAAAATAGAGTACGAATATATTGGAGATAAATGGCCAGAATTAGCTGCAGAAATGGTTGCTAAAGGGTTAATAGTCGCTATATTCCAAGGAAGAATGGAATTTGGGCCAAGGGCTTTAGGTAATAGAAGTATATTAGCCGATCCAAGAGATCCCAAATCTAGGGATAAGCTAAATTTAAAAGTAAAAAGAAGACCTTGGTTCCAACCTTTCTGTCCATCTGTTTTAGAGGAAGAAAGAGAGAGATTATTTGAAAAATCCTACAAACATAAACATATGGCAATAGCTTTTAGGTTGAAAAAAGAATATTGGGACAAACTACCCTCTGCTAGGCATGTCGATGGAACAGCGAGGCCCCAATTTGTCGAGGAAAAAGATAACCCTAATTACTATAGATTGTTAAAGAAGCTAAAAGAATTAACAGGGTTTGGAGTAGTAGTAAATACTTCTTTCAATTTGCATGGGAGAACCATAGTAAGAACCCCTGAAGATGCATTAACCGATTTTATCGATTGTAATATAGATGCTTTGTTTATCGAGGGCTATCTCGTTAGAAGGAAGGAAAAACAAATTTGATTTGGTATCTAAATCGGTATTACCGAATCCTTCTATAGGTTTACCATAATTTTCCATTAGTTTTGATAACTCTTTTTCTTCTAAATCCAAAAGAATAGCAAATATTGGTTGGGCTTTTTCTAAGAGAAAATCGATATGCCAATGTTTTTTCTTGTTTTTCTTAAAATGCCTAATAACTCTTTTAATCCCAATTTTCATTGAGCCCACATATACATAATAGCCTTTTTTCAAAAAGAATTTTTTCGCTTTTGTTTTTATTTCTGTATCTCTAGGCAAATAAATTAACAATAAATAGGATTTCAAGGCAATCTTTTCATCTCTTTTTTTATGCCATCTAAATCGCTTTCTTTCCCCAAGACATACAATAGTTTTACATAATTCTTTTCTGGGGTGCCTTGTAAATAAGTAGCAAATTTTGATAGCTCTCTTCCTCTAGAATACACATATGGGTGGGTTATACCATAAATACATTGGGTTGTTATTCCAATAAATAAATCTTTTGATAACTCTTTTAACATAGGTATTAGCTCTTTGGATGTGTGTCCCATCCCAGTACCAGCAATTATTATACCTCTATAGTTTCTATAGTATTCTAAAATAGAAGGATCGAAACCGGGGTATACCCAAATCAATGCACCTTTAGTATCTAAATATGGTTTTGCAACCATCTCTTTATCGCTTCTTTTCCTATATTTTTTGTTTATTATCTCTAATTTACCAGATGGATAATAAATCCTAGCTAATGGCTCTTCGTTTATCGATTTAAATGCGTCTCTCCTTGTGGAATGCATTTTTCTAGCAGATATACCTCTAATGGCGATAGCTGTATCATCATTAATTGTTTCATGCATCACTATTGCTACTTCTCCAATATTGGAATTGGCATAAATAGAAGAAGCAAACAAATTTATTACCGCATCGGTTGAAGCTCTATCACTGCTTCTCTGTGCCCCGGTAAAAGCTATAGGGATTGGGTTTTCTAAAGCATAATAAGCATAAGCAGAAGAAAAATGCATTGTATCTGTGCCATGCGCAACTATAATACCTTCAGCCCCTTTTTTGTATGTTCTTTCTATAGATTTTACAATTTCTACCCAATCCTTTGGATTTAGGTCTTCGGAAAACTTTACAAAAGGGGAATCAATTATTTTTATATCGTAAGGCAAATCAGCTATAGCTAATAGTTCCTCTATATCCATTATAGCTGATACCCCCCCAGTTAAATAGTCGACTTTACTTCCTATAGTACCTCCAGTATAAATGAAACCAAGATTTCCTATTCCTTTGGGTTTTCTTTTTGGGAATTGCCCAACTTTTATTTTTTCATTCAAATTTTCCATCTCTTTTATTTGGGATTTTTTTATTCCAATATTATAACCGTTTTTTAACTTTATTAAATAATAATTGGGCTCTTCTTTTATTATGTAGCCCTCTATTACACCAAAATCTGTAATAAATCGATATAATTCGCCTACCATGCTTTTGGAACTTTTACAACAAACATCATATGGTCTTTATGATATGGGTCTAACCTTATTGATTCTAATAATTGTAATTTCGCCTCTCTTAATTTTCTTTCGACCTCTCTAAATATAACCTTTGGATCTTTGGTTACATCTATTGATCTAGCTTTTACCGCCAAAAATCCAATTGCGTTTGGCTTAGCGAAAAATCTTAAATTTTTCAAAAATATCTCAACTTGGTGGGGTTGAGCAACATCTTGATAGATAACATCGCTTTGCACTACTATATGTTGGTAAGTTTCTGGTTGGTTCGCATCCGCCAATATTGGTACTATGTTTTTTCTTTTTTTAGCTACAAACATTAGTTCTCTTAAAACTCTAGGAGCAAATTCTACCCCAAATATTATTCCTTCTTCCCCAATTATATCGCTTATATGAGAAGCTGTAGTACCGGAGGCTATTCCTAAATATAATACGATAGTTCCTTTTTTGAAAGGCCAAGTTTTTAGCCCTTTCTTTATTGCTGATGCTAATTTAGATCTAAATGGAATCCATTCTCTATATTCTTCCCCTTTAGATTTGAATATTCTTTCAGTATAAACCTTTTGACCTTTTACTAAGTTTTTCGTTAACAAAAACTTGTTATTTCCTATATATACACCTTCAAGTTTGTGGGGTTTAACCTTTATATTCTTAGGCATATGCATTTTTCTATCAATATTTTATAGCTCTGAATGATGAGAGATGGCGGAACAGATTAGTGAAGAACTTGCAGGGGCTGATTTTATAAATTGTTTTTTTGTTCTTGTATATGAAAATAAAGTTTGAAATAAAATATAAAGATGCTGCTGGCAAAGTTGGAAAAATAAAACTAAATGGGAAAACTATTGAAACTCCATATCTATTCCCAGTTATTAACCCATTTAAACAAGAATTGCCCATAAAAGAGATCAAAAAAATGGGTTTCAACGCTATAATTACTAATGCATATATTTTGTTTAAAAGAAAAGAAGAAGTAATGGAAAAAGGTATTCATAATTTTTTGGGCTTCGATGGTATTATTGAAACCGATTCAGGAGCATACCAATTATTGCAATATGGCGATATAGATATAGAAAATGAAGATATTATTTATTTCCAAAACGAGATTGGGGTAGATATAGGTAATATTTTGGATATTCCCTCCTATGGTAAAACATACGAAGAAGCTAAAAAAGATTTAGAAATAACATTAGAAAGGCTAAAACAAGCCATAGAGATGGCAAATTTTGCAATCAATGGACCAATACAGGGAGACAAATATTTAGATCTAAGATACAAAGCTTTGGAAGAAGTTTCCAAATTAGATATTGACATATATGCTATAGGGGGAATAGTCCCATATATGAACCAATATAAAATAGAAAGCTTAGCAAAAATAATAGGGCCCTTATTATTAGATATACCAAGGGATAGACCAGTCCATTTATTTGGGTTGGGCCATCCATTAATTATGCCTTTGTTTGTTGCTTTGGGCGCAGATCTATTTGATTCTGCTTCCTACTCTTTATTCGCGAAAGAGGAGAGAATTTTAACTCCTTTCAGAACATTTAGATTGGAAGATTTAACAGATAGTTATATACTAGATTACAAAGCGAGCGAACTTAAAGGGATGGAAAATAAAACTTACATAATAGCGAAACATAATTTATTAGTTCTTAGAAACGAAATAAATTTTATAAGAGATTTGATTAGGCAAAATAGGCTATGGGATTATGTTATAATAAAGGCCCACGCACACCCTTCTATTTATTTTGCTACTAAATATGTTTTAGAAAACTTGTATGAAAAATTAAAAGAACACGAACCAATAACGAAGAGAGTAGGTATTCTATACCAGGGCGAATTAACCGAATTAAGAAGCGATTTAAGATATGCAATAGAACAATTGAAAAAGCTCGATAAAAGCCAAATAAATGACATATTAGATTATGCTTGGCCTTTCGGCCAATTCGAAATTGGGGAAAAAGACAAAAAATTATTCTTTCAAAGATTTCTTAAATAATAGAGTTATAGTGCCTAATGCGTATAATATTCCTAGGTAGCGGTGGAGGTAGAAATGTTTTTGCTACCCAAATTAGAGGGACAGGCGGTTTTATAATAGATAATGGAAAAACTTATATACATGTAGACCCAGGAGAGGGCGCATTAGTTAGGGCAAAAATGTATAACATCGATATAAGAAAGGTTAGATATATATTGGTTAGCCATGTCCATTTAGACCATGCCAATGATGTTAATGCAGTAATAGATGCTATAACCTTGGGGGGTATAAAAAAGAGAGGTATTTTATTAGCAAGTGAAAGCGTTTTAAAAGAAACCCCAGAATTTGGCTACCCAATAGTTAGGCGCAATTATTTAAACTATTTAGACCATTACGAAGTTCTAAGAGAATACGAAGACGAAAATCTAAAAGTAAAATCAATAAGAACAAAACATACAGATCCATATACATTAGGAATGAAAATAGAAGTAAATGATAAAACAATAGGTTATACTGCAGATACAAGGTATTTTCCGGAATTGGCCAAGTTTTTCGAAAATGTAGATGTTTTAATAGCTAATACCTTGTATCCTTTTGGTTTTACTAGCAATAAACATTTAAGCTTAGACGATGCTATTAGGTTAGCAAAATTGGCAAAACCGAAAATGTTAATACTAACACATTTCGGTAAAAGAATAATAAAAGAGGGGCCAGCAAAAATGGCAGAAATAATTGAAAAAAGAACCAATGTAAGAACTATTGCAGCTAGAGATGGACTAATAGTAAATTTAGAGTTTTAATTCTTCTAACATTTTTTCTATCTCTTCTATTTGTTTTTTTAAATCATTTATATTATCGGTTTTGGTTTTCTTTTTGCTCTGCTTTTTTGGCTTCTCTTTTTTCTCTTCTTTTGGTTTTTCTTCTTTTTCCTTCTTTACTTCGGGTTTTGCTTCTTTTTGTTTCTCTGTTTTTTTAACAAATAGCTTTTCTATCTCTTTTTTATCTACTGCAGGCAACTTCTCTTTTATAACCTTTAATATAGATTGTATTTGCTTTGCCTTCTCTTTCATGTTTTGAACTATTATAAATTTTTTCTCTCTAATCTCTTTTAATTGGGTCCAAATTAATGTTAATTCCAATTCGTTCTTTTTTAGTTCTAATGCTAAACCTTTAACTAATGTTGCATTAGGGATACCAATATAGATAGGAATGCGCCCGCCGGGATTCGAACCCGGGACCTCCGGCTTGGCAGGCCGGCGTCCTTCCCCTAGACTACGGGCGCCGGGCATAGTGAATTCCTATTTTAAAAAGCTTTCACTTGCAAAATCTCCAATATCTTTGCTATTCTCTCTTTGCTATCATCTATTTTGTTTCCCCATTCCTCTAACAATTTGGTTTCTTCCTCATGTAATTGGTTATAGCTATTTAACAATTTTTTTAATTCTTCTAAATATTTTTGCATCTCTGTTAATAAATTGTTCAACTCTTCATAATCATCAATGTGTATAAATAAAGAAGGCTTCTCTATTTGTTCAATATTGTTCTCTTTTACACTCTCTTTAACCTCTTGTTTTGGCTCTTCTTTTGGGATTTCTTCCGCTTCCTCTTTAATAGCCTCTAAAAATTTGAATGCCAAATCATCTTTATTTTTATTTTTCTCGAATAACATTATTTTATTTTTTTACCAACATTTAAATGGGTTTTGTTCTCACTCCCAAGTATTTAAATAATGATTGTTTATACTACAGTGTGGCCCCTACTAATTATATTATTTATGCTCTCCGGTTGTATACAATTACAGCAAACAAAACCTAAAAAAATAGAACCAAAACCCACTTTTAGCAAATTTTTATATATAACTGTTCCAAAGTATAGTGAAATCCCAATAAAGGACAATAAAATAAAACTAACGTTTTTAGTAACCAATAGGGGGAGATTGCCCATAAACTTTACAATAGTTAGTCCTCAAATCTCTTATACTCCCCAACCTAAAACAGTATTCCCAGATAAAACAGAGGCATTTTATTATGAAATAGATAAAAGTAAACTTGCTGGTAACACTACAGCAGATTTTTATATAGTATACTATTCGCCCTTCTATATATATGGAAAAAGAACTGGAATAATTAGCGAAATCCCTATAGAGGAGAAAAACAATATAATAAAAATTACAATGCCTCAAGATAAGGTATACAATGTAACCCTATTTATGAAGGGGTGCCAATTAAATACTGGGGCTATAGAAAACAGCAATAACGATAATTTTTACAATTTAACAGTGTTTAAAGAGTGGTCTTTGTATTGCAAACCTAATAAAATAGTTTTAGGTGCTTTCGTTAACTCTTATAAAATATATTCATTAAAAATAAGATGTTTAACTAGCTGTTCTGCCAATATATTATACGCTTTAAGCTATTTCGAATCTACAATGGAAGAAAACCTGTATAATTATATTAGCTATTTGGCAAACAAGCTAGGTTTAACTACTAGTCAATAGAAATAGGATATTTAAGAATAAATTTTATATAAAAAACCCAATGCCAGCGATAGCTATATTATCTGGCAAAGGTGGGGTTGGTAAAACGACAATATCTGTTAACTTAGCAAAAGTCCTTTCCACAAAGTTTAGAACTTTATTAATAGATGGAAACCTTACTACTCCAAATGTTGCTATATTTTTAGGATTAAACCCATTATATACATTGAATGATGTATTAAGAGGAGACATAAATGTAAGCGAAGCTATAGTAAAAAAAGACAATCTATATGTTTTGCCCGCTAGCATTAGATTAAAGGATTTGCAAGGCATAAACCCAGAAAAAATAAAAGATGTAATTGAAAGCCTAAAAGAGCATTACGATTATATAATAATTGATACTGCCCCTGGTTTAGGAAGAGAAATGCGTTATAGCATTTTAGGAGCAGACGAAGCGATTGCTATTACTACTACAGATGCCTCTTCTTTGGTTGATACAACAAAGGCCATGGCTTTAGCAGAACAAAAAGGTATCTCTATTAAAGGGGCAATAATTAATATGTATGATGGCTCTGTTAACCCTTCAACAATAGAAGATTTCCTAGAGACAAGCATTTTAGGAATAATCCCTTACGATCCAACCATAAAAAGATATACAATGAAAAATCAAACTATCGAAAATAAAAAAACAAAAGGGGCTATTGCCATAAAACGAATAGCTGAAAGGTTAACAAATGAGAAATTCGTTTATAGCGAATCATTCATTGATAAATTATTGTCTTTCTTAAAAAGATGAAAATTGCTATTACTGGCATACCAGGAGTAGGAAAAACAACAATAGCTAAAGCATTAGCTAAAAAGTTAGGCTATCAATACATTGACTTAAATAAGCTAATAATAGAAAAATACAAACCAAAATATGATTGGTTTTATGATAGCTATATAATAGAAGACGATATGTTAAATATAGAAATTCCTGACAATAGTGTAATCGATTCCCATTTGTCCCATCTATTAGATGTGGATTTAGTAGTATACCTAATAGCAGATCCGAAAATAATAGAACAAAGGTTAAAAGAGAGGGGCTATAGCTTTAGCAAAATTTTCGAAAATATCTGGGCCCAAACCGCTGGTATAATAGAAAGCGAATTGGTTGGAAAAAAATACATAAAAATAGATGTTACCAATAAAGATGTTGATACTATAGTTAACCAAATTATTGATTACATTTCGACTCTAGATAAGAAATGAAATGGTCTAAATATTTTGATTCCAACATAATTGCTGCTGCCCTTGGGTGGCCCCCACCTTGGATTTTGTTTTTATATTGCATTACTATTTTTCCTACATCTAAATTTCTAGATTGGTTTCTGATGCTTGCTCTATAATATCTATTAACGAAAGGCAACCTATCTAATAAACCAGTTACCACTTTAGTAAACACTACAATAATTTTATCTGGGTATAGACCACTTAAATAAGTGGAAACAAAACTAGTAGAGCTTTTCACTTTATAAACTAAAACACAATCGCTTTCATAGTATTTAACGGCATCAGCCAAATTTTTATACCTATAGAAAAAGGTTTTGCCCATTGCTTTTACATTTTTGGGAAATGGGAAATTCATTAAATCTTCAAAAGGCGAATAGGATATTAAATCAAACAAATAAATGAATATGGGAGTAATAGAACCCTTTTGATACAAAGAGGGATAGTATTTTTCTAGGTCTTCTTTAATTATTGGGTCAAACATAAAATCGCCTATCGCTCCAATCGCAGCTATATTACTATATAATCCGAAATCGTTAAATAGGGCTTTCCCTATTCTATATACAGCCCCAGAAGTAGAAGTGATTTCCAATTTTAGAGCTCTTATGTCAAAATAAACTATGTTATCTTTTAATTGAGGAACACTTCTTTTGTGGTGGTCTATATATATTATAGGTTTGCTAAAACTTTCCCCTATTTTGTTTAAAGTGCTATCATCGATTGGGTAATCTAACATAATAATAGAATTGGGCTTTTCTTTTTGTATCAAATTCATTATATAACCATATTGCTTTTCTTTTTTCCCGAAAGGCCTAGGATATATTTTGTATTGCTTGTTTAGCCTATCTAATATAGCTTTCATCAGCAAAGCACTGCTCTTTCCATCGGGGTCGGTATCAGTTATAACCAATACTGGGCTTTCCAATTCTTTGATTTTGTTAGCAACATACTCATAATTCATTTTTTCTTCCTCATGAGATCTTTTAAAAGCTCATCCATTATAGATAAATCCAATTCCTTAGCGAGATCTTCCATATTTATTTTGCCTTCTTTCAAAGCTTTAGATAGTTTGGCCTGCATTTGATATAGCTTTATTATTTGTTTCACTTTTTTCCAATAGAATAATCTTATTATCAACAAGAGGGTAACAATTATTGATATAAATGTTAACAACCCTTTATAAAAAGGGGCCAAATTCCATACTATTATGCTAACTATAAAAATAATCCAAAATGCGCAATAGGAATCACATTTCATTTTGGGGAACAAAAACATTTTTTATAAAATTTTTTATCTTTTTTGAATGGCAAAAGTTACTCCCTGGGAGGTTCAAATAAAAGATGAAAGCGACTACCAAAGATTAATAGAAATTTTTGGGGTAAAACCTATCGATGAAAAATTAAAGGAAAAACTAAAAGAATATACAAAGGAATTGCACCCATTGATTGAGAGAAACATATTTTATGCCCATAGAGATTTAGATTTGGTATTAAAGGACTACGAAGAAGGAAGAGGCTTCTTTTTATATACAGGCATAGCTCCAAGCAAAGGGAAAATGCATATAGGACATTTAGTTCCTTTTATATTAACTAGGTGGTTCCAAGAGAAATTTGATGTTAATGTATATATAATGTTTCCAGACGAAGAAAAATATTGGGCTAAAAAAGTTGATGATTATAAAGAGGTTAGAAGAAAAATAAAAGAAATGCATGCAAAATATATTGCGGCATTGGGCTTCGACCCAGACAAAACTTTTATGTTCATTAATTCTGAATATATAAAACATTTATACTCTGCAGCGATACCAATTGCGAGGCACATTAATTTATCACAAGCGAGAGCAGTATTTGGGTTTAATGATAGCACTTCTGTGGGTTTAGTATTTTATACAGTATTACAAATAGTACCAACATTTTTCGAAAACAAAAGGCCCCTAATACCTGCAGGTATAGACCAAGACCCATATTTTAGACTTCAAAGAGACATAGCTCCAAAACTAAATAAATACAAAGCTGCAGAAATATTAAGCAAAATGATTTGGGGATTAAGGGGGCCATATACTAAAATGTCCTCTTCCGATCCAGATTCGGCAATATTTTTAGATGATAGCTATGAAGAAGTAAAAAGAAAAATAATGAAAGCCTTTTCTGGAGGGCAACCTACTTTGGAATTACATAGAAAATATGGAGGAAACCCAGATATAGATGTTGTGTTCTTTTGGTTGAAAGCATTGTTTGAGGAAGATACAAAAAAATTGAAAGAGTTGGAACAATCCTATAGAGAAGGCACACTAACTACTGGGGAACTAAAGCAATACGCTATCGAAAAGATATGGCGTTTCTTAAAAGATTTACAAGAGAAAGCTAAAAAAGTAGATATAAATAAATATTTCTACGATGGGAAGTTAGCTAAACAAATGTGGGAATGGGAATTATGATAATCGCAGATCCTATATATAGAATTATAGAAGTTGATGACAAACTAAAACCTATAATAGATAGCAAAGCATTCCAAAGGCTTAGATATATAAAACAAACTGCTTTGACTTATTTGGCTTATCCATCTATGAACCATACGAGATTTGAACATTCTTTAGGAGTATACTATTTAACAAAACTATTAGCAAACCAATTAGATTTGGATACAACATACTATTCTTTAGTTGGTTTATTGCATGATATAGGGCATTGCCCATTCTCCCATACAGGGGAAATGGCATTGCAAAAATATCTAAACAAAAATCATGAGGAATTATCATACTATTGGTTAGAAACATTGAAAGAAGAAATAGAAAGTTTAGGTTACACTATAAATGAGATATACAAAGGGATTATTGGAGAAAACATAGTTACTTTTAGCTTAGGCACAGATAGGTTAGACTATTTGCAAAGAGATTCCTATTATTCTGCAAATGGCAATCCAAATATAAATTATCATTATGTTATAAAAAATATCGTTAAAATCGATAATACCTATGCTTTTAGAGAGAAAGCCTTATCTTTGATAGAACAAATTTTAATATTAAGGAGCCATTTAAGAAAAACAGTTTATTTCCATAAATCTAGTTTAGCTGGTGATGTTTTATTAGAGAGAGCAATAACAAAATTGTTGGATTATTATAAGCCAATGGAAATAGCATTAATGAACGATTATGAATTAGTTGGATTGTTTAAATATTATAAAATAGGGGAATGGGAAAGAATAGAAAATAGGGATTTACCTAAGCTTCTCGCTAAATACAATGAAGAAAACGAAGATTTGGAAGAGCAATTGGAAAAAAGCAATATCAATTATTATAAAATTAGAATAGTCTCTAAAAACAAAATAGAGGACATAAAAATATATGATAATGAAATAAAACCGATAACAGAAGTATCGCAAGTGGCAAAATATTTAGAATACATCGATAACCAATTGTATGGCTATTATTATTTTGTCGATAGGAAGGACTGGCAGAAAGCCCTTAAACTAATACAATAAAGCCCTATAATGAAATATGAAAACATAATAATAAGAATTATAGGCTATGACTGGGATGATTTGGAAGAATTAAAAGAATCACTAAATCGATTCATAAAAGAATTAGACAAAAAGGATAAACCTTTAATAGAGATAAGATCTAGCACTGGGTTGGTATCAGATAAATTATATACTTTAGAAATCAAAACTAGCAAAAACAAAGTAATAAAGAAAATTTTGGAAGAAATAATTAAAAGGATTGAGGATAAAAAAGAATTTTTAGACTACATAAAACTTAGATGGGAGAATAATGTATTGTATTTAAGGTTTGATAAAGACTATTTCTTAAGAAAAGACAAACTAATCCCCACAGAAGGAGGAGATGTATTATATATAAGAATAAGCTTTCCCGGTTATATGAAAAGGGACGAAATAATTAAACATTTGGAAGAAAAGCTAAATGCCAGCTAATCTAACACCAGAATTTATAAAAGCTTGGGAAAAAGCTAAAGCTGCCAAAACTTTAGAGGAAAGGCTAAAATATCTATACGAAGCTCTATATCTATGTCCAAAACACAAAGGTACAGAAAAGCTATTAGCTTTACTTAAAAAAGAGATATCCAAAACTAGGCAAGAGATTGAAAAAAAGAAAGAGGAAGCTAAAAAATTATCAAAGAAAGGTATCTCCAAAGAAGGTGACATAATGGTTGTATTAGTTGGGGGGCCCAATAGTGGGAAAACATATTTTATAAACCAATTAGTTAATACTGATTTTCCTTCAACAGAATTGCCATATGAAACAGTCCAACCAATTAGCGTTATATACAATTACAAAGGTGCAAAAATCCAACTAATAGAATATCCAAGCCATTTTCCTAAAGAGTATAGCTATTTGTTGAAAAATGCTGATCTTATTATATTGTTTGACGAAGAAGGAAAGCGGTTTTTAGAAAAGATGGGCATAAAATTAGGAGAAAAAGAAAACAAAATCAAAATAATAAAAGAACCCACAGGAGGAATAAAAATTATGGGTCCATTAAAAGCTACAAAAGAAATAGTAAGTGAAATTCTAAAAAACTATGGGATATACAATGCAACTGTAATAGCATACAAAGAAGCAACTATCTCAGATTTAATTGATTATTTGGAAGGTTCATCTCATAAACCTTATATAGATTTAACTAAAGAGAAAATAGATAATATCGGGGAAGAAATAATTAAAAGGGCTAACAAAATTTTGGTTTTCACTAAAGATACAGAGAATGGTTTAGTATTAGATAAAGGCTCTACAGTAAAAGATTTAGTCGAACGAATACATAAAGATATGCTAAAAAACTTTAGATTTGCGAGGGTTTGGGGCAAAAGCGTCAAACACCAAGGCCAAAGAGTTGGGTTAGACCATAGATTAGAGCATTACGATAGAGTAATAATATACACAAAATAATTTAAATTATTTAGTTTTAGAGATGAATGCATTATATAGAGCAAAAACTAATGGATGGTTTCCATATAGATAATAGACCTTTATTAGAATATAGGCCCATAAAAATAAAAGAAGACCAAAATAGGGTATGGCTTTCTTTAGGCAATACCCAAGTTATTGCAGGCCTATCTATTAGTGAAGAAGAGCCTATGGAAAAGGGTAAAGCCAATCTAATAGTTAATGCTGATTTCTCTCCTATTGCGGGGAAAGAATATTTCCAAGGCCCTCCGACAGAACAAGATTTAATATTGGCTCGATTAATAGATAGGGCATTAAGAAGCTCTAATGCTATAGCCTTAGAAAAACATGTTATTGATGAAAACAAAGTAAAATCTTTCTATATTGATGTTATCGTTTTAGAAGACGATGGCAATATTTTAGACGCATCAATGTTAGCAGTAGTAAAACTATTGGAAAAAGCTAACCTATTAGAGAGAAAACCCCTATATATAAGCTTTTACAAATACAAAAACATAATATTTGTAGACCCAACAAAAGAAGAAGAACAAATTAGCAATGCCAAAATTAGTATCGCAATAGATGGGGAAAACATTGTTAGCATACAAAAAGACTATGGTAGCTTCGATGAAAATGAGATAGAAGAGTTAATAGATCTAGCTTTCGATTTGTATAAAAAATTATGAATTCAAAAGATATTCTAATTTATGCCTCTATCTCTAGTTTATTGCTAATGTCTTTTATACTATTCCAAACCCATAGGTATATAGAAATAAATGCTGTGGCAATAACAAACAATAGTGCAGAAATAGTACCAATAAAAATAGAAGCAACTATTGGACAAGGCAATTATGTTAACTTAAACTCCTATATAGATAACAATTTCCAATATTCGATAAAAATGTCCGATGAATTTATTAAAAGTATAGGAATAGAAAATATATACCAATACAAAATTAGTTTTGAAAGCAATAGCTATTATTCTTCTGGTAGCTCTGCAGGGTTAGCTTTAACTATAGGCAAACTATTATTGATAACTGCTCCGCATTTCGATGTAAGAAATTATGTTTTTACCGGAGTAATATTGCCTTTTGGTATTATTGGAGCAGTTTCTGGTATTGATAAAAAATATGAAGCAGTATTAAAAAATAATAAAACCCTTATTCATGGAAACGAGAACTTTAAGAAAGGCTTATATTTTAACAATGTTTTCGAAGTGTATAAATTTATAACAAAAAGAGATTTGGCGAAAAAGCATAAACTGAAAATCCCCGAATGGTATAACAAAATTATGAGAGAAATAACTTTAGAACTTTGTAATAAAACTGAAAGCATAGCACCAAATTCAAAGGAATTCCAAAAAGCTTTAGAAGCAATTAAGAAAGGCCATTACTATAGCGCGGCATCTTTTTGCTTTATAGCTAATTACAAATACGATAAAAACCATACAAAATTGGAAATTGCTGAAGAAATAAGAGAAATAAAGAAAAAAATAGAAAAAATCAAGAATAAGGTATTAACAATATATGATGCTGAAGCATTAGGAATGGCTTTAGATAGATTAAAAGATGCAGAGCAAAACATAAATAATACCAGTTATTCCTATTGGCGTTTACAAACAGTAAAAGGTTGGTTAAAATTTGTTGGCAATACTACTGGTATAAAGAATTATTGTCCAAACATGGATCTTTCCACTTATTATATATACTATCCTTTTGAGACAAAAATCAATAAGCTAACCTGTTATTATGATGTGGAGAAAACTTTGTTTAAGGTATATGCAACTGTTTTACTAACCTATAATGTTTCAGATAAAAAATTGTTATCAGTATTACCATACTATCAAAAGCATTTCTCTTTATGGGGATATACGAATTTGGAATATTATAATTATACCAAAGACAAAACACATTTAATTATTGCACTTACAAGTTTTAGCATATGATTATAAAAGAAGGGCTAGCAAAAATAGAGATTCCCGATTATAATAATATATCGAAAGAGATGCCCGTATTTTATAATCCATTGTCTTCTATAGGAAGAGATATAGCGGTAGAAGTAGCTAGCAAATTAGGGATAAAAAATGTTTTAGACCCAATGAGCGCTAGCGGTATTAGGGGGATTAGATACTATTTAGAATCAAATATAAGGGAAGTGCATTTTAATGATATAAATCCAATCGCTATCGAATATATAAAAAAGAATTTGGAATTAAACAATATAAAAGAAGGAAAGATAATTATTTCTAATTTAGATGCTAGAGCGATAGAGCAAAAATATGAATATATAGATATAGATCCATTCGGCTCTGCAACTCCTTATTTGTATTTAATAAACAATACTTCTAAATATTTGGCTATAACCTATACAGACACAGCAGTTTGGACCGGGGAAAAGCATAGGAAAGCCTACATAAGATACAATTTTAATGTAATAAAAACCCCAATCAAACACGAAATTGGAGTAAGAGGGTTGGTGGCCCATCTAATAAACAAAGGCGCCGAAATCGAGAGAGCTTTAATTCCAATTTATGCGCATAGCGCTTACCATTATTATAGGGTATACATGCTTAAAAGAAAAGGATCAAATAGAATAGAAAAACTGAAATCTCAAATAGGTTATTTATATTATTGCCCTAAATGCTATTATATATCGGAAAGCGAAAGCGTATGTCCCTATTGTAAAAGAAAAATGTTTAGAATAGGTCCCTTATATTTGGGAAAGCTATGGGCAATAAAATTAGATAAAAGGGATTATTTCAATAAGCAATCAAACAAAATAATAGAAAGAATTAACGAAGAATCCGAAATAGATAAACCCTATTATTATGAATTGCCATCTATAGCTAAGGCCTTAAAAACTAACATTCCTCCTATGGATAAAATAATGGAAAAACTAAAGGAATTGGGTTATAAAGTAGAGAGAACACATTTTAGCGAAAATGGTATAAGAACTAACGCTCCCTATTATATAATTAAAACCATCTTTTCTTCACAATGACTTTTAGAAAATACAATTGTTTTGCCAAATCACTATCGCCCTCTATTATATAGATTTTGGCGTTATATTTTTTGGGCAAAACCAGGATTGTATTTAATAGATCTTCTTCTTTTCTCTCTTTAAGCCTTTTTAAATAATCCCTATGGACATAAACCTCTTCTACATTCCCAATTTTTATGTCCTCTATGGCTTCTTCTCCAATAGAGATTTGCCCTTTATATAATAGCTGGAACGCTTTTTCCAATTTCTCTATTTTTTGTTTCTCTATTTCATCTTTTATCAAATTAAAGAATTCCTTGTTTTTCAATAGTTCTCTAATTCCTTCTTCTCCCCCATAGGAAGCATAGATTGATGGCACATTCGCTTTCGAAGAGATAATATCTCTAATAAAGTTTGGCCCGCATACTATTGTGTTCTCTTTTATGTCTTTTAGTATTTGATCTATAAAATCACTTAATTCGCCTTCTCTATAATACTCTTTTATTATTTTATATTTGTTTCTATATATTTCCGCTAATACTCCCTTTTCATCGTCAACACACAAAACATATACAACATTTTTTGGTTTAAATTTTAACCATTTTTCATTATATTGGGTTTCTATAGTTTTACCAACATTTAAATTTATGGACATTTTAGTTAAAGGAACATCTTTGTCGCCTTTAACTATTCTACCATAAATCCTTAATCCATAATAAGGATCTAATTTTAACTCTTCAACCTCTATACAGACATATTTAACGGTTTTCTCTTTTTCATACTCTTTTTTTATAACTATAGGGACTTTAGCACAAATAATATCGCCTTTTTCTATTGTCAAAAACAAATCAACTAGATCCTCGTAATCCTCTATATATAGTTGTACTTTATCATCTTTAACTTTTACCCTCATCGCAGTTTATTTTTTTGTAATATATAATTGGTGCAACAATATATTCCCCTGGTTCGCTATCGCATAAACCATATATCATTTCTCCTTCGCATTTAAATTTTAGCGATTCGGAATTACCTACTAAACAACCATTTTGATTACAATAGCAAAGCCTTAGATTAATACCTGGTTTCAATTCTAAAGTAATAGTATTTTTTGTTACATCTTTAGATTCGCTTATATAGTTGGATAAAATTTGAGACATATCTATATTTATATTAGGCAAACTTGCAACAATTACTGTACCCATGGGATTAAATTCTAAAGCTTTTTCTCTTATCTTTTTCAAATAACCTCTATAGGTTTCCGTATCCATAATAGAATCTAAAATAGAGTATATATATTTAGTTCTCAACTCTTTTGTTACTTTATTTAAAGATTTGAAAAACATTTTTATAACCCTCTTAGCCTCTTCTTCTCCAAGGTCTTTCAATCTTTTGTATGCAGCTTTAAATATAGAACTACCCTTAAAAGTGATAGAATCTATAGCAGCTTCTATAATGATAGATCCAGTTAAACCCATTAATATCGAGGGGGTTTCGCTTATGGAATAACTTTCAAGCCCATCAACATATGCTATTAAGATTCCATTGTTGTTAATATTTATTTCGTCCTTATCATTGCTAGCATCATAATAAACAATATCCTTTTTCTCGAATTTGTTATTAATCAATATTTTATTGTCAATTTTTTTTATGTTTACAAATTTAGATACGAATTTGTATAAACTACTAGCAAGATCTCCTTCTGATTTTACTATATAATTAAAATAATAGCCTTTCAAAATTTGTAATAGTGTTATTTCGTATTCTTTTACATTATATTTGCCATCGATATAAACATAAAAGCATGGGAAAACATTGTAATGGAATTTATCTTCAGGATGGGTTCCATAGTAATATTTGTAGCACAAAGCTGATAGTTGGGCCAATACTAAACTAACATATAGTTCGGCCCATTCTTTTTTATTACTACAAGGGCCGTATTCTGATTCGAAATAATTGTATAAACGAGAATCGTATTTTTTTATTAAATCACATGCTCTCTTTGTTTCCAAATCAAATTCTGGAATTAAGTATACTTTTTGGAAGCAATATTCTGAAGGGTTAAAAGTAAAACCTATTTTTTTCTCTCCAACACTTAATAAATCAGCTAAGCTCCCACTTATTCTAGTGCTGGAAGAACAAACTGTATAAACAAAGGGTCCGAGTAAGGGGAACTAATTAATGGCAGTACTTCATATAAAGAAAAGACTATCCCTAGCAATATAGGAACTATATATAGAATATAAGGTATCATTGTTTTCTCTATAAGTACCTCTTTAAAGGTATATTAATTGAAAGCAAATGCCAAAAGCATCTGTAGTTAAAATAGTAGTAAGTGATCCTAAAAGTGGGAAAGCAATACAAATAGAAACTAAAGAACCCCAATGGCTATATGGCAAAAAAATTGGCGATACAATTGATGGTTCTAAAATAGGTTTAGATGGATATGAATTAAAAATAACTGGGGGTAGCGATATCGCTGGATTTCCTATGAGAAAAGAAGTTGAAGGCGCAGTAAGGAAAAAAATTTGGTGGTGGGTGGACAAAAGAATGAGGGTTAAAAAAACAGTATACGGCAATACGATAAGCGATGAGATTGTACAAGTAAACACAGTTATAGTAAAATATGGGGAAAAGCCTTTCGAAGAAATATATAACGAATTCAAATCTAACAAGCAGTGATAGATAATCTTTTTTCCGAAATAGAAGAGACAAAAAAAGCCGATATAAAAGTAAAACCCACAAAGGAAAACCTTATTGCTTTAGCATTATTAGTTTACCCTTTATATGAAAGAAAATTCTATGTAAAAATATCGTTTTCCGATGAGTTTATGGTAAACGGTAGGAAATTCAGTATAAAACAAGCTTTGGAATTTCATAATAAATATGCTTTAAATAAAAGAAAAGATCTAATATTTTTGCTTACTAAACAAGGGGTAGAGCCCAAAAAGGGATTGGCTATCCCTGGTATATTTACTAGGCCTTTAATAAAATCGCTAGAACAAAGCTTTTTTATTTATATCCCAGGGGTTACTGCAGATAGTAGAGGGGTAAAGAAATTTTTAAGAGAGTCTAATTTAGATCCTCAAAAAGCATGGATAAAATTTAGTGATCTAAGCGACAAAGATAAGGATAAACTAGTAACAAACATAATTCTAAGAAGGATGGATCTAGAATTAATAAAAGATGCAGAAAACGTGTTAATGGACCATTATTTGTTGGGGGAAAACCTTTTTGATGATTTGATTTTATTAGATTTGGCCTTAGATGCTTTAATAGAAAAAAAGGAATACCATTATGCTTTTGGTTTGTTAATGAAAAGGCAAAGATCCTTAGACATAGCTACCCAATATTTGAATAATTATTTGGAAAAGGTTTCCTCTATTCTAAAAGAGTTTTTCGAAGGCAAAATAGAGAGAATAGAAAAACATAATACTATATTTGCTTTATTTAAAGAGCACAACATTGGTTTAGAAAGAGCAATAGAAATAATCCATAAAGAAACTGGTAAAACAATAATAGGGGTGTTTCCAAAAAGGAACAAATCCTTAGTAATAGCAGCAGGTAATTACAAAAAATTTTTACCTGTCCCAAGAGTAGAGATAGATAAAGACCCTAAACAAGTTTTTGAAGAGTTACCTAACAAAATAAGAATATGATTTTACCTCCGAGAGGGACAAAGGATTTTACTCCAGAATTGGCCATATTATGGAAAGAAATAGTATCAAAAATAGAAAGCGTTTACCAAAAATACGGGTTTGATCCAATTATTACTCCAATTGTAGAATATTGGGACACATTAAAAGGCAAATATGGGGAAGAAGCAGAGAAAAAAGAGATATGGCGGTTTAGGGTACCACAAAGCAAAAAATGGTATGCATTAAAATATGACCAAACTGTGCCATTGGCTAGGTATTTCGCAAGGTTTAGGCCTAAATTGCCTTTTAAGAGATATACGATAGATAGAACCTTTAGATACGATGAACCACAAAAAGGAAGATATAGAGAGTTTTGGCAAGCCGATGCCGATATAGTTGGTTCTCCTTATCCTGAAGCGGATGCAGAGATATTAAATATGATGATAGAGGCTTATGAAACTTTAGGATTTAATGTTTATCTAAGAGTTTCTGATAGAAGGGCATTAGAATCACTAATAGAAAAAGTAGGAGAAAAGGATAAATTTATTGAAATAGCTAGAATTATAGATAAGTGGGACAAAATAGGAGAAGAAGGGGTATTAGAAAAACTAAAGCAAATAACGGATAAAGCTGAAAAGATAATAGAATTGCTAAAAGAGAATCCTGAAGAATTTTATCCAAAGGAGTTTTGGGAAATTATTGATTTAGTGGAAAAGAAAAATAAAATAAAAATTGATATAAAATTAGCCAGGGGTTTTGATTATTATACTGGTATGGTTTATGAAGTGTGGATTGAAGGTTTTAATAGAGCCCTGGGCGGAGGTGGTAGGTACGATAATCTAATAGGGATATTTTCTAAAGAAAAAATTCCTGCCGTTGGAGGGAGTATAGGTATTAACCCATTAATCGATGTTGGTTTAGAAAAAGGTATATTTAATCTAAACAAAAAGACATATACGCAAATCGCAGTTATTTATATAGAGGTTTTCAAAGAAGCATGGAGAATTGCCAATAAATTAAGAGATTTGGGATTAAATGTTTATATTGATTTGCTTAGAAGGGACTTTAAGAAACAAATGGAATATGTTATAGAGAAAGACATTAGGTATTTAGTTATTGTTGGTAAAAAGGATTTAGCCAATAATTTAGTAACATTTCAAGATAGGCTAACAAGGGAAAGAAAGAAAATACCTATTGAGAATTTAGAAGAGATAAAATCTCTTGTTCAATAGCTTTTATTTCTTCTCTGAATTCCTTTAAACTTTTATACCTTAGTTTTATTATTTTTTCGTGTATTCCTTTCTGTTCTATTTCTTCTAATGGGATTTTACCTAATAATTGCTTTACTGTAACATAATATTTATGGATTATTCTCATTAACTCGATGGTTTTTTCTAAAGGCGAATAAGAATCGTTTTCATCGAATGCATCTTGTTGTAAAAAGCCCTCTCTTATTATTCTTCCCATATGTAAATAGATTTTTTCATTGTCGGACAAAGCATCAGGTCCAACTATTGAAACTATATCCATTAATTCAGATTCCCTTTTTAGTATGGCAAAGAATTCTTCTCTAATCTCTATCACATCTTCATAAAGCTCTTCGAAATATTTTTTAACAAACTCCCATTGTTTTGTATAAGATATTAAATAGTTTATTGCGGGGTAATGCCTTTTGTAAGCTAATTTAGAATCTAAGGCCCATAGTGCTCCTACTAATCTTAAGGTATTTTGAGTTACTGGTTCGCTGAAATCTCCTCCAGGGGGAGAAACTGCTCCAATTATTGTTAAAGAGCCTTCTAAATCGTTTAATGTTCTTACTCTTCCAGATCTTTCATAGAATTCGGCCAATTTTCTTAACAAATATGCCGGGTATCCTTCTTCGCTTGGGATTTCTCCAAGCCTAGAAGAGATTTCTCTTAACGCTTCGGCCCATCTAGAAGTGGAATCAGCATTAACAACAACACTATAACCTTGGTCTCTAAAGTATTCTCCAATTGTGGCGCCCAAATATATAGATGCTTCCCTAGCGGCTATAGGCATATTAGAGGTATTGGCTATCAAAATAGTTCTATACATTAAAGGTTTACCTGTTTTGGGATCTTTTAATTTTGGAAATTCTTCTAAAACTTCGGTCATTTCATTACCTCTTTCTCCACAACCGATGTATATAACTATATCGCTATCGGCCCATTTTGCTATTTGTTGGTTTAGAACTGTTTTGCCCGAACCAAATGGGCCAGGAACAGCAGCACTACCTCCTTTGGCTATAGGAAACATTATATCTAAAACTCTAGTACCAGTAATAAATGGATAATTATAATCTAATTTCTCTTTATAAGGACGAGGTTTCCTAATAGGCCATTCATGATATAATTTTATTGGTTTCCCATTTACTATAGCAATAGTTTCCTCTATGGTAAAATTGCCCTCATATATCTCTTCTATTTTGCCTTCAACATTTGGTGGGACAATAATTCTATGTTCAAATCCATTTTCATTTACAGTCCCAATTATATCGCCTCCCTTTATTGTATCGCCCTTTTTCTTTTTTGGAATAAATTCCCATACTTTTTTTCTATCTAGGGTTGGTAAATCAATTCCTTTTGGAATATATATGGATTGGGTTTTTTCATAGATATCTTTTAGTGGTCGTCCCAACCCATCAAAAATATTGGCTAACAAACCTGGACCAAGCTCTATAGTTAATGGTTTCCCTGTATTAAATACAGGCTCACCAACTTTTAAGCCATTAGTGTCTTCGTAAACTTGTATATAAGCTTTGTCATTCTCTATACCAATTACTTCCCCAATTAGTTTTTCTTCTCCAACCCTAACTACTTCAAATATAGAGAATTTCCCTTTGGCTATAACTAATGGTCCATTAATTGATATAATTCTATTCATTTATAATATGGTCCCATTTTCCTTCGTCAACCTCTTTAGTTACTTCTTTTGGGTCTTTGTTCTCAACTTTTATACCAGTGGCCCTCGCTGTACCTAATACAGATTTGACTGCTGCTTTTAAAGAACTAGTTGGCATAGAATCTATTTTCTTTTTAGCTATTTCCACAACATCTTTCATAGATACATTACCAACCCATTCGTGAACTGTTCTTTGTGGGCCCCTTGTTACTCCAGCAGCTTTCATTAATAATGCTGAAGTTGGAGGCAAACCAACGATGATTTTATATTCCTTGGTTTCTGGATTTATTATTATTTCTACAGGTACAGGCAAACCTTCATATTCTTTAGTGAGTTTGTTTATTTCTGCGACAACCTTACCAGGGTTTATTTTGAATGGGCTAAGTGCAGGCCCTATTGGTGGGCCAGGGGTCGCTTTACCTCCTGTAACTAAAAGTCTAATTGCTATCTCACCCATCGCTTTGTCTATTGGCCTATTTTAAAAGCGTTCATCAAATGGTTTGTAAACAATACTAACAAAAGTGTTATAAGCAAAAACATAAATATATAAACTAAAAGTTTGCTCACTTTCTTAGAATAGAACCATCGCTCCCTATACAGAAACAACCTTTTTCATCACTTGCACAGCTATATTGAACTGTTCCAACTAATAATGGGGGCAAAGAGCATACCACTCCTATTGGGTTTTCGTAACATTTTTTTAGTTCAATGCTTTTACCAGTTTTTAACCAAGAGCAAGCACTATCGCTTTCACATCTCGCTTTATCGTAATGGTATTTAGTATAACAAGGATCTTCTATCTCTATTTCTCCTTTGTAAGAACCGGAATTTAATGATAGAGATTTAGATTGGCTTATGGTGTAGCTTCCGCCATTTTTTATTGTTACACTACTTTCGTCTTCGCCAGCTAAAGCAACAACGAAACCATTGGCGATTCCATAAAATAATTTAACACTATCTACTGTGCAAGAGCCTTCTGTTTTCAATTCAACATTGCATTTTAGAACAAAACCGTTTCTTCTGCAATCTACATTAAAATTCGTGATTTTGCAATTAGCATCACTGCTTAAATTATATTGGGAGCCAGTTTCATATTTTTCACATCCCGTAAGGAGCACCCATTGGCTATTCCCACTGTCGTATTTGTATATGCCGTTACATACATATAGGTTGGGTTTTGTATTTTTTACTCCACAAGCGTTTCTAGTTTGGGAAGGGATAGCAACATATTTTGTACAAAAATCACTATTAAGGAATTTCTCTGGTGTGCTAGAAGTTTTAGCTAAAGAACACCATTGCTGGCAAATAGCTCTTGCTTCCTCTATCGATTGCGCTTTAGTAGCGGAAACAGAGGACATAAAACCTCCTAACAAAGAGCCTAAAACCTTGGGAATGAATCCCAATAATATAGAAAAAACCATTAAACCTATTATTGCGAAGAGCACTACAGATATTGGTAATTCTATAGATCTTCGCATATTTCTTTTATGTTTACTATTTTTAAAGGTTATTGACATTGCTCTCCTATAGTGCATGTTAATACTTTGCCATCAAAATATATCAAATAAACTTCCTTATCTGTTCTGGACATATCCCTACAAGCACACATTTCTACTTCTGTTCCACCATTATTACTATGGAATAATGTAACTTTTCCTTTATCTACTTTAACATAAAACCTTCTTACCCCACAATCGTAGGTTTTATCTCCAACAAATATAACGGTATCGCAAGGTGTTTCTATGGGGGTTCCCCAACAATTGGTTGGAATATTAACTTTTAACCCTGCTGGTACAAAAACACATAAATCATTATCTGTTGTACATTCCTTATACAAATCGTCAGCAGAAACACAGCCAGGGTCGTAAGATTTCATATTATTATTTCCTTTATAGTTTTCATCAAAATTTGTTATTCTTGCTCCACATTGGGTTTCGCTAACAGTAGAGCCCCCACAGGGGTGTAACCATTCCCCTCTACCCCCAGCATTAACTGGGGAGGGCCAACAACCATTCGACGCAGGGATAGCGATTTTTTTAGTACAATAAGTAGAAGTTAAAAATTGTTGGGGAGAACTCGCTTGTTTTGCAGTTTCACACCATGTTTGGCATGTGGATTGGGCAGCGGTAACACTATTAGCTTGGGTATAAGCGCTAATTCTTCCTAATTTGCCTAGGGTTCCCCCTAATAGCTTAGGTACAAACCCTACAACAATAGTAAATACGAAAAACACTATTACTAATATTATTATAATGTTTATTGGCAACTCTAGTGCCCTGCGCACATATCGATAATAGTTTTTTTATTTATAAATGGGATGTTTAACTACTTTACCACGATAGGTAAACAAAAAATTTTTAAATCAGGTCTATCTATAAGCTAATGATAAATGAGGATTTAGTAAATACAGTAAGACAAATATTTGGTCTAAATCTATATGAAGCAAGAATTTGGTTGGCTCTATTGGCTAAAGGGGAAGCTACCGCTGGAGAACTATCAGATATGGCTAATGTCCCAAGAAGTAGGGCTTATGATATTTTAGAAAGCTTAGAGAAAAAAGGTTTTGTCGTTATGAGATTAGGAAAACCTATTAAATATGCTGCTATCCCCCCTAGAGAAGTATTTAATAGGGTAAAACAAAGGCTATTACAGGAAGCACAAGAAAAAGCTAAAAAATTAGATTTGATAGCACAAAGCGATTTAGCTGCACAACTAGAATTATTATATAAACAAGGGCTAAAGAATTTAGATATAACTGACAATGCTGCTTCCATTAGGGGGAGATATAGTGTATATTCCCAAATGGAGGCTATGCTGAGGGGAGCAGAGGAAAAAGTTATAATATTCACTACCGAAACTGGAGCTATTAGGAAAGTAAGAGCATTTGAAGAGCTATTTAAACAATTATACAATAGGGGAGTAAACATAAAAATGGCAACAAAAATAACAGAGAGAAATGTAGAATATTTGAAAAAAATTGCTCCTTATGTAGAAATTAGGGATAGCGATAAAATAAATAGTAGAATGATAATAGTTGATGGAAAAGAAGTATTATTTATGCTAAACGATGACCAAAATGCTTATGACCAAAACGATGTCGGTATATGGATTAATTCTGAATTTTTAGCTAAAGCTTTAGATAGCTTAGTTGAATATGCCTTTGATAAGCTCCCACATTTCGAAAAAGTTTTAGAAAAACTAAAGCAAAAATGATGAGGCTGTCCCAGGATGAGCAGTGATTAAGAAGAGCCAAGCTGAGCTAACAAAAAGCCATTCCTATCGAATACAAAAATTTTCTCTTTCGGGTCTAAAACATTTTTGTGAAAATAGGCATAAAAATCGATAGTATATTGTTTTTCAATAGTAACATTAATAGGAATAAACTCTCCATTATATGTAGTAACAAACCCATCGATATGGATTTTATCGCATTTGTTAAAAATAATAACTTTTTGCCCTTTCCTTTTTAGTTCTAAACAACCATATTTGTTTGATTTAATATAATGGCAAAAATTATAAAATATATCATAATCTCTAAATTTGGAATAAGGACAATACCTTAAATAAACAATAGCCAGTTTGTTTTTTACTAACTCAACATTCAATGTTTTGTTGTTACATTTAACTAACGCTAAAATTCTATTATATTTATCATAGCCTTCTTTTATTATAACGGGGTCACAATTTCTAAGAAATTGTTGAACAAACTCTTTCGCTTTTTCATATAGCGGTTCTCCTCTTTCGTGGGCATCAATTAAAGAAAGCCTTACTTTACCACAACTCGTTTTTATTGTATCTCCATCAATAACATATTCTACTTTACAACTCTTTGGTATTAGAGATAGAAATACTAATACTAATATTAGAAATAGGAACGGTATAATTCTTTGCATATCTTTCTTATTTCGTCTCTAAGCTTTGAAGGCTTTTTGTCATAATATTCCGACATCTTTTTCCAGCTCCATGCCAATAAAGATTTGGCAAACAACTTTTCTTCTTTTTCTATTGGTAGTTCGATTTTTCTCTCAACAAAATGTTTAATAGCTAAAAGCCTAACTAGATCTGCCGCAGCTTCATATGTCATAGGTCCATTAATATAAAGCTTTATTCTATCCAATTGAACATCTGTAAATATTTTAATGCCATGCTTCTCTAAGCTATGCTTATATGGGCTATAAGTTAACATTACTCCCAATTTGGGCTCTATATCGAAAAAAACATCTGTAACAGAATTTAAAAATTTCCATTTAAATTCAAAATTAACCCTTTTTATTATTTCTTCTGTTTTTTTAGACAATGGTTTTATAACTACAACCGAGTATTCTCCAGTAGCGGGGTTTTTTTCCGGACTTATATGGACTGGAATAAAACCATTTTTTAGCCAAAAATTTAATAGTTTAACTGTTGCTCCAAAACCAGTACCAATCCAATGAAATCCTTTATTTTTTAGATCTTGAGACATTTCTTTTAATGCTATTGAACCAAATCCTTTTCCTTGAAAATCTGGATGGGTTGCGATTCTTACTATTCTAACCCCTTTTAGTTGGCCAAATTCCAAATCTCTATAATGCTTAGTAACAACATCGGGAATAACATTTCCTTTGGGTTTATATGATTTAAGCATTCTTTTCAAAGTATCTAAATCTATTCCTCCTTCGTAAGCAATTTGTATAGCGCTTATTATTTTACCCATATGGAGTAAACGAAATGTTTTTTATAAAGTGATGGTTTGCAAATATATTATTGCTGGGCCTTCGATTTCTGCTAACAATGGTTCTTCCCCTGTTATTACAGCATTTTTATGAGGGATAAATTTTATTTTGCCATTAGTTAGAACCAAATTGTCCAAATCTACTAAAACTTTTTCATTTCCTATTCTAAGTTCTAGTTTATCCCCTTTGTAAGACAAAATGTAATTACCTTCCCTTGTATAAATTAGATCCATAGAAGTATTATAATCTATTATTTTTTTGCCCAGTTTTACATATTTAGCATTGTAAAAGCCAATTACATTATTCATATTTATATATAAAGGCTCAATAACATTTATTATTTCTTTTTTACCAATACCCATCGAAACACCTACAGAACAATGCCCGAGGCATTCTAATAAAAAGAAACTATTCTCTTTTGATGGTTTTATTGCATGTTTACCTTTAATAAAAATAAGTGACCCCTTTTTTAGATTAATCGATTCTCCTCTTTTCATTTCTATAACTAAAGCGTTATCTTGAGTTCCATAGTTATAAATCTCCATTTTTAGAGAAACCATTTATTTTTAAATAACTTTCTTCGCTATTGCTATGGAACACCCTATGAGAAAAATTAGGATTGAAAAAGTTACTCTTAACATTGGGGTTGGAGAAAGTGGGGAAAAATTAGATAAAGCTTATGAATTGTTAAAAAGACTTACAGGCCAAAAACCAGTAAAAACAAAAGCAAAAGTTAGGGTAGAACAATGGCATATTAGACCTGGTTTGCCCATAGGTGTAAAAGTAACATTAAGAGGGGAAAAAGCTTACAAAATATTAAAAGAAAAACTATTACCCGCAGTAGATTTCAAAATAAAAGCTTCTTCTTTTACAGATAGGGGGTTTGGTTTTGGTATCCCCGAATATATAATGATTCCAGGAATGAAATATGATCCAGAGTTAGGTTTAATAGGATTAGAAGCATATGTAACATTAGAAAGGCCTGGCTATAGAGTTGAAAGGAGAAGAATAAAAAGAAGCAAAGTTGGTAGTAGGCATAGGTTAAATAAAGAAGAAATTATTAAATGGGCACAAGAAGAGTTGGGAGTACAAATTATATAAAAAATTTAAGGATTTTATCATAGAGAGACCAAAATATTAGTATTAGGGAAGGGATAGCAATTTTATATGGCAAGTCTAAGAAAAATTCTATTATTATCAAACCAATAGGGAGATAGATGTCTTTTTCAAATAAATATTGTATTATATAATCGCCATCCGTTAAAGGTTCAAACTTTTTCTTTAATATTTTTTCAGGATCTTTCTCTATTATAGAATAAAAGTAAAAATGTAATATTTGCCAAGGAATTAACCTACTAACAATGAAAAATATTATATACTCTTTTAGAATATCGTTGACAGCGAACAAACCAATAATAGATATAACAAACAAATATATTCTTGCTATTTCTTTAGTTTTTGGAACTTTTATACAATATAACGGCAAATGCAACTTAGACATAATAGCAAAGAATACACTATAGAAAAACCAATTGCATTCTTTAATTTCTATATCTATGGATTTTTTCTTTGAAAGAAAAATCAATAAACCATAAAAGAACAAATTAATAAACAAAAATACAGACAGATACCATAAAATTAAAGGAAAGGGTAAAACCAATTTATCAATTACAGCTAAAGAGCTAGCTATTGTTTCCTTTATTATTGCTAGCATTTAAAGAGAGTAACAACCAATATATAAAAGCATCATCTCTATCTTTTATGATTATCTCTTCTTTTTTGGGTTGTTCTGTTTTAGTTTCTTTTTTAGTTTCTTTCACTATTATAGGTTTTGGTTTATTGATAGAAGGTTTCGATGTTTCCTTTATTGCTTTAGGTTCTCCTATTATAATATAATAGCCCAACCATAAAGCGAAACTCCCAGCAAATAGGGTAACCCACTTTCTCATATTTAAATTCTATAACATCGTTTATGAATGAAACCAATAAGTGCTTCAATAGTAAGAGCTTTACCTGTTGGTGCTTATTTAAATGTGGCAGATAACTCTGGAGCAAAAGTTGTAAAGCTTATTGCAGTAAAAGGTTACAAAGGCAGAAAAAGAAGACTCGCTAAAGCAGGTATTGCTGATTTAGTTATTGTATCTGTAAGAGATGGAAAACCAGATATGATAGGGCAAATATTCAAAGCAGTAGTAGTTAGAATGAAAAAAGAGTGGCGTAGAAGAGATGGAACAAGAATTAAGTTTGAGGATAACGCTGTAGCGTTATTAAAAGACGACTATGGAACTCCAAAAGGAACAATAATAAAAACTCCAATAGCTAAAGAAGTTGCAGAGAGGTGGCCAGATCTCGCAAAAATTGCTAGAATTATAGTCTAATTTTTAAAATATTCTGTGTAAGACCTCAATGGTAAATCCTTCTAAGGTTGAAGAGGTTAATAGGTTAAAAGATATTATAAAAAAAGGTAAAACTGTAGCAATTGCTAATATTAGGGGGATCCCTACGAGAGATTTACAAAGAATTAGAAAAGAAGTTAGAAACCTAGCTAATATGAGAGTTTCTAAAAAAAGGTTAATAATTAGAGCATTGAAAGAGACTGGTTACGAAGATTTGGCTAACGAATTGGAAAAAGAAAAAGAGGTAACAGCTTTATTATTAAGCACAAACGAGAACATATTCAAAATAGCAAAAATATTCATGGAACATAAAGTTAATGTCCCGATAAAAGCAGGGGAAATTGCTCCAAAAGATATAGTTATTCCAAAGGGTATAACCAATATACCTGTGGGTCCAATACAAACAGAGCTTAGGGCATTGGGAGTTAAAACCAAAGTCACTAGTGGTAAAATAGAGATTGTAGAAGACGCTGTAGTTGTAAAAGAAGGGGAAATAGTAAGTCCAAAAGTTGCCAATGTTTTACAAACTTTGGGTATAAAACCAATAGAAAGGCAAGTAACTCTTATAGCCGCTAAAGATGAAGTATTCTATGACAAACAAATATTGAATACTCCATTAGATCTATATATAGAGCAATTGAAAGACGCTTATATAAAAGCTAGAGGTTTAGCTATAGAATTAGCTATACCTACTAAAGAAATAATTGACGAACTATTAATTAAAGCCCATAGAAGTTCTATTGGTTTAGCCATAGAATTGGGCATACCTTCTAAAGAAGTTATAGACCAAATTTTAATTAGAGCAGAAAATGCTGCTAAACTATTATATGACGAAATAAAAGATAAAATTGAAAATTCTCAATAATCTTATTAACGAAAAGCTCGGCACTTTAATTAGCACTTTAATTTATTCCGCAATAACAATAATATTAGCGAGAAGGCTAGATTCAAATAGTTTTGGTTTGTTCGTAATATTTACAAGCCTTACTATGACTTATGCTTTATTAATAAACCTTGGGACAGCCCAACAAATAATCAAATACAAAGATACTAAATACTATGGTATAATTTTAGCAGGAATAATAATTTTTTTGCCTATTTTCTTAGGTTTGTACTATTTTTTACAATCTTTAATTTCGGATCCAATAATATATTTATTGCTAGTATTGGATAGTATATTCCTAGCTTTTATTATGACTTTGAGAGCTAATCTTATAGCCAACTACCAATATGATTTATATTCTATATCTATGCTATTGGATGCTATTTTAAAGTTAATTATCTCTCTTTTTTCTCGAAACATATTTTTAGACTGGGTAATAACAGATTTTCTAATAGCATCGGCATTGTTTATCTATATTAAACCGAAAATTACTGTGAAAAATCTAACAAAAAGTGAGCTATACCATTTAATTAGTTATAATTTAATAAATTTGGCCAAAAACACCTATTATATAACAGATACGATGATTGTGGGTTTTTTGCTTTCTCTTAAAGATGCTGGTATATACAAATTGGTCTCACAAACAATAGAGGCTTTATTAAATATATTCAATGCTAGAAACGTTTTAGCTCCAGCTATTAGGGATTTAAACTGGAAAGATTCTCTAAAGCTATTGGGAAAAACAATATTTTACCATTCTTTAATAGCCATTATTTTTGCTATAGCTTTTATTTTGCTGGGCAAAAAAGTTATAGTTTTATTGTTGGGAAAACAATACGAAATAGTTTATGATTTAACTTTAATAGCTTTGCCAATTGTGTTTTTGGATAGCCTATCCTATATAAATGTTTTGTTCGAATATAAAGGATTCCCCCATTTAAGCGCTATAGCTTTATGGATTTCACTAATAGTTAATATATTCTTCGATTTGATTTTGATACCAAAATATTCAATCAAAGGTGCTATAATTGCCACTATATTATCTTATGCTTCAGCAATATTGTTTGGGCTTTTCTCTTATTTATTCTATGTGTTCCCACAAATTAAAGCAAAGCTAAAGAAAATTTATAAAGAAAAACTAAAATAGAAGTGATGGGATATTTTTTACAATTCTATAGGAAGCACAAACAAAAATTCGTAGATATGGCTAAAGAGTTGTTCGGCGATAAAGATATTTTGTATTATTTGGTTGTTTCCAATGATTTCTATATTGCCACACTAATATATGCGATAGCCAAAATGTTCGATGTTGACGATGACGAAGCTCTAATATACTCTTTTGTTGGAGAACTATTAGATGTGTCCTTAAAATTAAAAAACGATGCTTTGGAGGATTTAGCTAGTAAATATATTTTATTAAAAACTATTAATTTAGCAAGGATTCCAGATAGAATAATAGATGCTTTAAAATATTATTTGGAAGGCGAAGAACTATTAATTAAAGGCAAACCTTTAGAATCGATAGATAAAAAGAGCGAGTTCTATTCCTATATAGTATTGTTAGGCCAAATACCTGCAAACAACAGCCTAAACGAAGACATACTAATGAATTTGGGAAAAGAATTCGGTTATATTTATATAACTATCCAATATTTGCGTGATAATAAAATAGATGAACAAACAGCGATTGCTTTATTGAAGGATCATATTAATAAATATGAACAGACCATAAAAAAGCTAGGTCTAAGCAGTTATAGGAATACTTTATCGGATTTACCCAAAGATTTTATAAAAGCTTTTGTTTCAAAATATAAAAAATTTAAAAATTTGGAATTGCTCATATAGTGGAGCTGTACTTGCCATTAGCAAAAGATGAAAAATTGAAAGAACTGGGGTTAGAAAGACAAAACAAAGTGTATTATAATGGGAAGTTATTAACTATAGAAGAGTATATAAGGGAAAAACTAAAAGATAGCGATTTCTGGGCAGTAAAAATTGCTTTAGAAGCAATAGAAAGAGCAAAGAAGAAGAATAAAGATTTGATTACTGTTAGATGTGCTAATACCCCAACAGGGGTTTTACATATAGGTAATGCTAACGATGTCATTAGAGCATATTTTATAGCTAAAGTAATAGACATTTTAGGATATAATGTTAGGTTAGTATTTACTTCTGACGATAGAGATCCAATGAGAGGATTTCCATCGAAAATAGCGGACAAATATGGAAATATCGTTGATTTTAAAGAAAAACATGAATACGAACAAAAATATGATGGTTTTCCTGTGGCAAGAATACCAGACCCATTCAAATGCCATTCCTCTTGGAGCGAGCATTTTATTTCTATTTACTTTAAAGAGTTCGAATTGCTAGGAATAATAGATAATATAAGATTCGAATATTACTCGCCTTCCATATTATATAATACGGGTTTATGGGAGAATTTAGTAAAAAAAGCTTTAGAAAATAAAGATAAAATAAATGAAATTCTTAGAGAGCATAAAGAGCATGTAAGAGAATATCCATTCTCTGTAATATGTGAGAACTGCAATAGAATCGGTAGCACACATGTTATAAACTATAATCCTAAAACGAAAGAAGTAGAATATATATGTGAATCAAGGCATCTAAAGAAAAAAACAATACAAGGCTGTGGGTATAAAGGAAAAACCACTATTAGAAATGGTAAACTAGATTGGTATGTGGAATGGGCAATGGATTGGGCTTATTTTGATACAGATGTAGAACCAATGGGAAAAGACCATTATGTGTCTTCTTGGAAAATTAGTCCTAAAATAGCAAAAGAAGTATTCAATATAGAGCCACCAATACCGGTAGTATACGAATTTTTTACTGTTGATGGTAAAAAAATGTCCGGTTCCAAAGGTAATATATACAATTTAACAGAGTTCTTGAAAATTATGGAAAAAGAGGTAGTTTTGTATTTATATACTAAAAGACCCACAACACATAGAGATATAAAGATGGAGAATATTCCTTCTTTAGTTAAAGAATATGATGAATTGGAAAAGAAAGTTTTATTACATTTGTCTGGTGAAAACAAAATTGAAAATGAAGAAATTATTGTTTATTATTTAACTAAAGGATCTATTCCAAAAGAGATTCCTAAGAAAATAGAATATAGCACTGCAGCAATCATAGGACAAATAGTTTTGCCTAAGGAATATCTAATTAATACCCATTTACCAATAAAATTTGAAGAAGAAGTACTAGAAAGGATAAAAAGAGCTTTTGATAGGATTAATATTCCATTAAAGGATTATAATTTGGAAAGGCTAAGGAAAGCAACATATTGGGCTATAACCTATGGCCCAGAAAGAGTAAAAATTAAACCAAATTATGAGAGAATTACTATACCTTTAGACAAAAACGAATTGCAAGCATTGGAAAAAATTATTGAATATTTGGAAAAAATGAAGCATTATGATATGGAAGAGATACAAACATCAATCCACAATATAATAAAAGAGCACACAGATCCGAAAAAGTTTTACCCCAAGCTATATAAAATGTTAATAAACAAAGAACAAGGGCCAAAAATTGCTAGCCTAATAATCGCTTTAGGAAAAGAAGAAATAATAAAAATTTTGTCTAACTACCAAAAAAGCTAAATAAAGTTTTTTGATTTATCTTATTAAGAGCTTTTTCTAATCTTTCGATTGCTCTCTCTACTCTTTCTGGGTTAAAGTCATGCTCTTCTACCAAAATTTTAAATATTAGCTCTTTGTTTGGTTTTCCCCATTTAGGTTCAAAATCTATGACCGGGGGGTTAAGGAAAAACTCGAATATTTCCTTTCCATTGGGTATTTTATAGTATTCTATAACTTTTATTGGATCGCCGAACCTTTTTACTATTTCTATTGCTGTTTTTGGCCCTATGCCAGGGACTTTTTCATTATAATCTGTTCCTAAAAGCATGGCAATAGCTATTAATTGTTCTCTAGTTATCTTCCAATAATTTAATACTGCTTCTAACTCTATTACCTCTGGTTTTACTTCCACATAAATATTTTTGCCTGGCAATTTTCTTTTTTCGCTAATAGTTATATTCCTAACAACCCTTGGAGAACCAAACAATAGAGAGTCATAATCTTGGCTACCACAATAATCAGAAACACCCTTTTTAGTTAAATAAGCAGCTTCTGCTTCCCCTTCGCTAGGGGCTTGCACATAGGGTATACCCATCGCTTCCAACAATTTTTTGGCTTCTTCAACCATATAACTATCTAGTTTGCCCAAGCTTTTTGCATATTTTATTGCTTCTTGTATATTACCTTTTTTCAACGCTTCTTTGTATTTGCTTTCTAATTGTTCCTTATGTTTTTTTCTTTTTTCCCATGCAACAATTTTAAATTTTGGGGGGGTGCCATCAAAAACATAGATTGGTTTTATACCATATTCTAACAAATTTATAGTTCTATAGAACAAACCAGATAGATGGGAGGTTATCCTGCCTTTGCTATCTCTCAAAGGTTCTCCATCTTGTCTAATAGAAAATAAAAATTGGTATAAAGCATTGAAAGCATCAATGGCTATAACTTTTCCAAACAATTGCTTAAACTCTATTTCCTTTTTTACAGGATCTACTATCTCTTTTAAGTTTACACCCATTCAATTTTTATAAAGCATCTTTTAATGGCAATTCTGCTATTTTGGCTATAGTTTTGAACAAGTCGTTAGTTTTTTCTATAGCTTTATTTTTAGCTTCTTCCCAGTCTTTTTTATCATCTTTTTCTTCTTCTTTCTTTTCCTCTTTTTTCTCTGGTTTTTTAGGCAATAGGGAAAACAATGGTTTGAAAGCCAAATATAACCCACACAAAGCATCCAATATTGGCAAATTGCACCATTTCTTTTTCTTCTCTTCTTTTTCCTCTTTCTTCTCTTCCTTTTTTTCTTCTTTTTTCTCCTCTTTTTTGTTTTTGTTTTTATACTTTTCTATGTCTTCTTTAGTTATTAACCACTCTAACCCTGGAATAGTATTATTATCAATTTCGTCTTCGAATATATATATTATTAACTCTTTGAATTGATCTAAAGACATATTTAACAATTGTTGAAATGCCATTATTATATCTTGGTTTATTTTTCTGTCTAATTCTTTGTAATCATCTTCACTCAAAACCAAAGTTTGGACTAATATATTTACAGAGGGGTTTTGTAACAAATTTAACTCATTACCCGAACCAGATAGCTTTACCTTAACCCATAAACAAGCGATAAATTTGCCTTTTTTGTCTATTTCTATAAGAAATTCTAATTCCCAAACCATTTTGTTTGTAAAATTAATTAACGGTTCTGTAGGGGAAACATATTTTTGGTTAAAAGCATACAAAGCTCTTAGATATGGTTGAAGTATCCTTAGATAAGTATATAAATAAGCTAACTGCATTTTCAAATAAGCTTTTTGCATTTGGTATCTAGCTTTCAATAGTTTGTTATATTGTATAAGCCATTTTCTAAAATGCTTTATTGCACTCGCTACGATTCTTTTTATTCTTTCATTAGTTGGCAATTTGTAAGCCTCCTCTTCATTCTCTATAGCGTTAAAATAATCTATTATGCTCGGCGCTATATTAGTTAAAGCTTTTATTCTTTGCCCATATTCAGAATTGTTTAACCATAGGCTTTTCAAATACAATACTGCAGGATTAATCATTCTTTCTGAAACTATTTCTCCATATTTTTCTTCAATTTTTTTGAATTCTTTTTCCATATCTTTTGTTATGAAAAATTTTAGTTTTTCACAGTTCTCATCCGCACAGGCATCTTTTATTATGTCCAATTTCTCTCTAATACCATACAATTCTTGTATATGACTTATTATTGCCCTAGTTAGATCGTTAATTAGTTTACCCAAATTGGAAACATTTTGGAATAACCCACTTACAGTTTGGCCAAACATTTTCGATATTGGACTATAGGGAGTGGCAAAATATTCCTCTCTAAGTTTTTTTGATAATTTTAAATCCATTAATTGGATATTAAATAATAATTCCCCCAAAAACTCGTCATATTTTTTCTTTGAAGGGAATGCCCACTCTATTTCAGATATCTTTTGGGGATATTGCTCGCTATACTCTATATCTAAGAAATCATTAATTTGGAACCTCATTTGCCCTAATCGATAATGTTATAGTTTTGTTCTCATTTATATTGTATATATGTAAAAGGATCACAAAACGCTTTTCGCTTTCTATTGTTGTGTTATACAATAAAGAACAATCTTTGTTGCAAACGATATATTTATAAGGATTGAAATATTTTGGATTTGTGCTGTTATAATAAGCTTTTATATTATATTGTTCGCCAAACTCTTTATTATCTGAATCGAACAAACCAATAGCTAATAAAGCGCTACCATCAAAATTTTTTAGTTCTATAGAAAATTTGTATTTTCCGTTTCCTTTTATATATAATGGAATAACATATGTTTGATTGTCCTGCCCTTCAAATTGGTTTCCATCTAAAATTATAGCATTAACGATTTTTGATGTTTTATATGGTCTAATTATATAATCTGTGGTTTTCTTTATGTCTAATTTTATTTCTAAAAGAAAAGCAATTTGCGATAAAGCTACTCCTAATGCTAAAGCAGATAGCAATAAAATTATAGTTCTTTTCATACTATATCGAATTCTATCGATTCTTCTTTCTTTTTCTTTATTTCATAAACTAGTTCTCTCATAATCATTTTGATAGCGCTATACAAAGAAGGTCCCACTACTCTAGCAACGAATTTGCCTTTTGGTGTTATTAACCTAGCAGAAACATGCCAAAAATATTCTATATTGTCGGGCAAAACACCTTTTTCCCTTTTTATGTCTAAATATAAAGTAGCGGTTTCCAAATAGTCTTTATATTTTCTCCATACTTTTCTTACAAATTCCTTTTCTATATAATCGTAATCATCCTCATACAAATCTACATTAGAATGCACATGTATAAAATATTTGCCCTTTTCTTCTATGTAACCTATTTCTTTTAATATTTCATCCACAGTAATTGTTCCAACATATCTGCCATTAACTAACAAAGGCACAGATCTAACGTTTTTATCTAACATTAGCTCTATTACTTCTTTTATATCGTCGGTCTCTATTACTACATCGTTTACGAATTCTCTTATTGGTAATTTTAATGGCCTATCATATTCGTCAACGAATTCACCTTCTCTTGGCTTTTTCTTTGGAAATATTATTTTAGAGAATATATCTTTCAAAGAAATTACACCAATTGGTTTTTCCCCCTCTAAAACTGTAGCGTATTCTACTTTTTGTCTTTTCATTTCATACAATACTGCTAATACCGTTTCACTAGCTTGCACATCTATATAGTCTCCAAAATACCTGGTTGGGTTAGTAATTATTTTATCTTTGTATTTTTTTAGCAAATCTGTATAATGTATAGATTTTGTAAGGTCTTCATTTGGCAATTCTAAAAACCTTGTTTCAAACATTAGTTTTGCAATTTCGTAATCGTTTTTCCCATCTATTGTTGGGATTGGTACAGAATAACTCTCAAATTTTGTATTAACTGGCATTTTCCATGCAGATTTTTTTAGTAAAACATATTCGTTAGTCCCTAAAACAGTATCTTCTTTTTTGCTAGCTAGCAAATCTTCTTCCTCTAATAACTTTACTGCTTCCCCCAATGGAAAATCTAATGGTACAACTTTCATAAAGATAGGGCCTTAAAGAATTTATAAGTTTTTATCCTTAATATATTTTAGTTGAATTTGTATTTTTTCGGGTTTAGTAATTAAAGGAGTTCTCATCAACAATTTTATTGTTCTATCATCTGTGGCAATATCTATAATCCTTCTATGGATTCTCATTTGGTAGGTGTCCCATATTTTTGTACCTCTATGCCCAGTAATTCTTAATACTGGGACTCTTAATATTTTGGTTGGTAAAGGTATTGGGCCTCTCATCTTTACACCTGTTTGTTTAACTATCTCTTTTATTTTTTCTACTACCCTATTTAATTCTTCTAAATCAGTAGAATAAATTTTAATTCTTAAGAAAGGCATTATTTTTTGATTTCAATTTGTTTGGGCGTTACCTGTCTTGCGATCCCTATTGCTACAGTTCTACCCATATCTCTAATAGCGAATCTTCCTAATTGTGGGATTTTATCGAATGGTTCTATTACTACTGGTTTCAATGGTTTTAATTTTACTACTGCTGCTTCACCTGGCCTTAATGCTTGCGGGTTTTCTTCAATTACTTGTCCAGTTGCGGGGTTTACTTTACCTCTTAGCTCTTCAAACCTTACTGGGACATGTGCTGTGTGTACATGTAATACTGGGGCATAACCAACGGTTATTGCAGATGGATGGTATATAACATGTATTAACGCTACTATCTCCTCTGCAACTGTTGGTGGGTTATCCAAATGGCCTGCAACATCTCCTCTCATTACATCACCCTTTTCGATACCTCTTACGCTAAAACCTATGTTGTCTCCAGGCAATGCTTCTTCTAATGGTTTGTGATGCATTTCTATAGATTTAACTTCCCCAATCGCACCGTTTGGCTTCTTGGATGGTAAAACAATTATTTTGTCACCTGGTTTTAGTTTACCAGTCTCTACTCTTCCTGTTAATACTGTACCAATACCTTTTATGGATAATGCGCTTTGTATTGGTATTCTTAATGGCAAATCAACTGGTAATTGTGGGGGTTTTAACATGTCTAAAGCTTCATACAATGTTGGTCCATTGTACCAAGGCATTTTGTCAGATTTCTTTACTACATTGTCTCCATGGAAAGACGCCCCAGGAATTACAGCAATAATGTTTTCATCTTTGTATCCAATCATTTTCAATAGTTTTAATACTTGGTTTTTCACCTCTTCGAATCTTTTTTGGTCGTAGTTAACCTTATCCATTTTGTTTATGTATACAATTATTTGGTTTATACCGAATGTTCTTGCTAATACTGCGTGTTCTTGGGTTTGTTCTTGTACACCGTCGTCTGCTGCTACTACTAATACTGCCGCATCTGCTTGAGACGCTCCAGTAATCATGTTCTTTACGAAGTCTTTGTGGCCAGGAGCGTCAACAATTGTAATGTAATTGTGTGGGGTTTCCAATTCTGTATGAGCTATATCAATTGTAACACCTCTGGCTCTCTCTTCTTTTTGTCTATCCATTAGATAAGCAAATACGAATTCCTCCTTACCATACTTTTTAGCTTCTTCTCTAATTTTCTCCAATTCGGACTCTGGTATTAAACCTAAATCATATTTTAGCCTACCTACTGTGGTAGACTTACCATGGTCTACATGTCCTATGAATACTACATTGATGTGGGGTTTCTCTCTAGGCATGCGATACCTTTAAGGGATTATTTAAAAATACTTACTGGGGTTTGGCATATATATTTTTTATAACTTTTAATGGGGAAATGTTTTTTATTTTATCTTTTATGGCCATTTCCATTTTTACAACTGTTGGTATGTAAATGCTTAAAGCCATTAGGTTAGCAAATGTGTTTAATACATTAAATAAATATTGGTTTGGCCCATCTAAATCTATATTAGGATTAATATGCTGTTTTAGAGCAACCCATGATAAATATGCAGGTAAAACATAGGGTAACAATTTTATTTCTTCTAAATCCTCTTTAGCTTTAGAATATTCTTTTTTTAATGTGTGGTACAAAGCTTTTATAGAAGGGTATACCCCATAGACCCAGCTTACGAACATGGCTTCATTAGAGTATATGTCTTGTAATTTTGTTAATTTATTTAGTATGGGGCTTACCGCTATATAAGAGCCCACAGATTTTATGTATTCTCCTAACCCTGGGGCGATACATTTTATTGGAGAACCCAAAGCTTTTTCCAAATCGTTTTTATCAATTAAAGCATAAGGTTTGTTTTTCTCATATATAATTTGGGATTTGTTTAACCATTCCTTTTTTAAAGCACATAAGGGGACTTTAACATATTCATTACTCATAAGTGGTAAATAATTTATTATTTAAAGATTTTATTTTAATTTTGCCAAATCCTCTATATTTAGATCCTCATAGGGGTTAGGAACAGCATATAAGTGCTTTGGATTATATAAACCGGTTTTGGTTAATGCATTCCTTACTGAACGATACATAACTTCCCATATGTATTCTTTTAAGCTGTTAAACTTGGAAGGCTCTAACCATTCCTTTATATAATAGAAAAAACCGTATGGCCCTGTGAAATTTTTATATGGAGGCACTCCTCCATTCCCTTGCGTGATATCTAGTTTATGCTCCCCTTCCAATATTTTTTCTGTTAATACTAATGGAATATAATTTCTTTTAGCGATCCCACCGTCCGCCTTTACAAAAGACATTTTTGGTAATATCTTATCCATCTCTATTCCTCCGTTTATTCCTTTTATTCTCTCTACATAAGCTTTGGTATTGTTTATTAATTCGTTCCACGCTTTACTTATTTTAATGCTATCTTTCACAGGTGTGCTATCGGGATTTATTCCGAGAAATTCATTAATGGAACTACTCCATTTTTCAATAGTTGGCACAAACTGTAACAAATAATTAACAGCAGAACCATAAGCTTTGGCCAAATATGGTATTAGAGATTCTGCTTTTTCTCCCATATCTTTTAATACTAATAATATATTAGCTGTGCCGTCTTTTATGACATAAGCAACACCCTCTAAGTTAAATATTTCTGTGATGGTTTTTGTACTTTGACCAAACAATTCTTTTCGAATCGAAGTAGAAATATCTGTGACGGTCCCTTTGATTTTCTGGGCCCATACAGTTAGGGTTTTTGTTATATCCATTGTATACTTCAAGGTTACTACATCATTACTTAATGTAACAGTTAGCTCTTCTGTTCCATTGTAATTAACTGGTATGGTAGTAACAGTTGGTGTACCTATTTCTAATTCAATGGTTTGTTCTTCATTCGGTAAAACTCTAGTAAATGTTACTTTTTCTTCGCTATGGGCATCTTTGTATGGATTTATTTTGTCTATTCCAGTTACTTTGACTTTATCGATTTTTATCTCTTCACCCAAAGCAGGCAAAGCATATCCTAAACCTATGCTTAATAATAGGGGTTTTAATACATTGCTATGTTCATAAAGCTTTTGTGCTATCTCTAATTTTTTCTCTGGGGTTAGCTTTGGGGTTTTAACCTTTTGGAGCACTTTTTCAAGGTTTACTTTTGAGGGAAGCTTTACCCTCATACGGTAGTATAATGTTATGATTTAAATATTTTAACAAAAATACACTACACAGCTGCTAGAATTTCTTTATAGTATTTACAGCGTAAAAACAAAAATTTTGTTATCCTTGTTTTGTGTCCCCATATTGCTTGTCTTTATTATCTTCTAAAATTTTATTTGCAGTATAATACAAACCTGCCCTAAGAGTATTTGCTAACGCCAAATTAGGAATCATTTGATAAAGGTCTACTGGGCTTGGCGTAAATATTATTGTTTTATCGAGCTTGTTTTCGCCTTTGCTAGCATAAGCATACCAACCACGAAACATTGCGTCCAACAAGCTACTAGGAATCTTCCTTTTATTATTAACATCGTTAGCTTCAAAATAGAGGTACCATTCTTTATTTGGATCTATATACCCTTTTTCTAATAATAAATGAAGAAGCGCTGGGGCATAAGAGAGTAATTGAGTTAATAAATTATCAAAAAAGATGTCTCCCTTTCCAGGCATATCTGGATAAGAAAAATAAAAAGTTGCAGCAACATGGTCTCCCTTACTAGTTCTTATTACATAAACATTTGAACCATCAAGCTCTGGCATTACCTCTATACTGGGGCCCCTCAATTTTAGAGAGTATAATTTTCCTTTTCTTTCTACAGCCAAAATTATGCTCTCATTTTCTTGCCAAAAACCACCACCCAAGTATTTGTTTATATCATCTTCCCTTATTGGACAGTTTTCAAAAGTTTTCCATGGTCCATTATCAACTATCTTTCGATAGGCCTTTATATCAATATCTTTTTCCTTGTCCTTTTTTATTTCAAAAGGAGACGATAAACCATTCTCATATTTATTATTGTCCCATTTCAATATTATTTTATTATTTCTAGAATCATACTCGGATTTTATGTACCCGTACTCCCAGTCTTCAATCTGTAGTGTAGTTTTATCCTCACCTTTCTGTACACTATGAAAATTAAATTGGATAGGTTTACCAAGGACAAGGAATTTCAAAACCTTGGGGAAAACCTTTAGCTCCTCCGCCATACGAGTATACGACATCATCATTTAAAAATTTTTAACCACCAAATGGTAAGTAATACTCACTAAACTTGTAACTATCATGACATATCTTTAAACCATTTTTTATGGGAAGGGTTTATTTCTAAATAACCTGTATTATATAAGCAATCCAGTATTCCCCATATATACATAACCAATTCGAAAGCTTTTACCTTTTCCCCTTTTTGATAGAAATATTTTATATCTTCCCAATAAGCTTTAATAAATCTTTCTCCCTTTTTTATTTTAGCATCTTTTAGAATTAGAGATAATTTTTTATACTCTCGATCTAAATAGTATTCCAGTTCGTTCATCCTTTAATTACTGCTACTGGTCTAAACCTTGCAACAATTTTGCTTATTCCCAATTCGTGGGTTACCCTTACTACTTCGTCTATATCTTTGTATGCTTCAGGTATTTCTTCTAATACTCCAGTTTTTGTTGTTGATTTAACTATTATTCCCATTTCTCTTAGTTTTCTTATTACTTCAGAATAAGAATATAGCTTTTTAGCCTTTACTCTAGATAATTGTCTCCCAGCACCATGAGCAGAAGAACCAAAAGATAGTTCCATCGCTTTTGGTTGTCCTACCAATAGATAAGAAGCTGTTCCCATTGAACCTGGTATTATTACAGGTTGGCCGTATTTTTTGTATTCGCCCCACAATTCTTTATGCCCTGGGGGAAATGCTCTAGTTGCACCCTTTCTATAAACTATAAGTTTTTGTTTTTTGCCATCTATTGTATGCTCTTCGAACTTCGCTATGTTATGGGCCAAATCATAAACTATTTCTAAACCTATTGATTCTATATTTTTCCTTAATACTTTTTCAAAGCTTTTCCTTACCCAATAGGTAATTAATTGTCTATTTGCCCAAGCAAAATTAGCTGCAGCGGCCATCGCTTTTAGATAGTTTTGTGCATCTTTACTATCATATGGTGCATAAATTAATTCTCTATCTGGCACATCATATTTGTATTTTTTCTCGAACAATCTTAAATAGTCCGATGCCACTTGGTGGCCTAACCCCCTACTACCGGTATGGATTAAAACTGTAACCTGATTTTTTTCATATATTCCAAAAGCTTTAGCTATCTCTTCATCGTAAATTTGGTCTACTACTTGTATTTCTAGGAAATGATTTCCAGAACCTATAGTGCCTAATTGGTCTTTACCCCTTTGTTTAGCAGTATTAGATACCGCATCAGAATCGGCAAAATCCAAATAACCATGGCTTTCGATTCTATTCCTATCTTCTTCCCAACCAAAGCCATTATCTATTGCCCAGTTTACTCCATAGTCTAAAACTTTGTTTAGTTCATCAATAGAGAGCTTTAGTTTCCCCCCTTCGCCTACACCAGCAGGAACATTTCTAAATATTTCATTTACCAATAAATTTAACCTGTCCTTTATTTCATCAATAGTTAGATTTGTTCTTAATAGCCTTACCCCACAATTTATATCAAAACCAACGAAGCCAGGTATTACTGGGGGGTTGTCCAAGCTAAAAGCTCCTACCCCCCCAATTGGTGGGCCATACCCCTCATGGCCATCCGGCATTACTACCATGTGTTTAACTATTTTAGGCAACATCGATACATTTCTTGCTTGTATTAATGTTCTATCTTCTTTCATTTTTTCTATAAGTTTATCGCTAGCGTATATTCTAACTGGAACATTCATTTTGCCTTCTTTTGGTATCTCCCAAATATACTTATCTATTTTTCTAAGCTTTATATCCATTTTTGGGGTTTTGTACTCTATTTAAAGTTTTAAATGGAATTAAAAGAATATACTAGCCCCGTGGTGTAGCGGCCTAGCATGCGGGGCTCTGGTCCCCGTGACCCCGGTTCGAATCCGGGCGGGGCTATCCATAGTATTTTTTCATCATTATAGCATCTTCTTCCAAATTAGGGGATTCGCTAATTACTACTCCTTTAGCATTAAATTCTTTTAGTAAATCTAATATTTCTTGCCATGGCATATCGGATTCTTTTAAATTTTTGTGCGATGCTCTTGGATCTAGGTTTATACCGGACATATGGATATGCATATTCTTTAAACCTTCTTTACCAAAATATTCTTCATATTTTTCTAAAACTTGTCTAAAGAATTCGGGTTTATTGTTTTTATATCTATATCTTAGATGGGCAAAATCTATACAAGGCAATGTTCCCAATTCTCTAGCTAATTCAAACGTTTCTTCTAAAGAGCCAAACCTTGAAGGTAAATCCATAGTTTCTGGTCTAATCCATACTTTGATTCCTTCTTGGTTTGCCATTTCTAATACTTTGGCCAAATTTTCTTTCACTATCTTATAAACCTCTTTAGGATCTCTTTTCATATAATAGCCAGGATGAAATACTATGCTATAACCATTTAGTTCATTTAAAACTCTGGCAGTATCTAGGATATACTTAATGCTTTTTTCTATTTTTTCCTTTTCTTTTGCAGCTAAATTAATATAATATGGAGCATGGGCCGTAAGTACTATATTATTTTTTTGGGCGAATTCTTTAACTAAAGGTAAAACCCTTGGGTTGTATCTTACACCATATACGAATTCTAATTCCATCGCATCTAATCCTAAATTTTTAACTGTTTTAAGTCCATTTAATAAGTCTCTTTTTTCAGCACTATTTGGTATACCTGCGGGGCCAAAATATAGTTTGTCCATTCAAAATTTTATAGAACTATATTAAACCTCTATAGCGCATAGCTTGCTTTACCCTTTCTAATGCTATAATATAGGATGCTAAACGCATGTCAATATTGTATTTGTTCGATACTTCTAAAACATCTAGAAATGCATGTACCATCTTTTCCTTTAATAATTCCTTTGTTTCTTTTTCATTAAAGGGCATCCCTCTTTTGTTGCCAACCCATTCTATATAGCTTACTGTTACACCCCCAGCATTGGCTAATACATCGGGTAATACTAATACTCCTTTTTCGTATAATATTTTATCTGCTTCCCTTGTAGTAGGGCCATTAGCCAATTCTAATATTATTTTAGCTTTTATTTTGTCAGCATTTTGTTTTGTTATTACTCCCTCTATTGCAGCGGGAATTAATATGCCAACATCTAATTCTAATAATTGTTCGTTAGTAATTTTTTCACAACCTTCATAGTTTATAACAGAGCCGGTTTTCTTTTTTACTTCAATTAGTTTTTCTATATCTATCCCATCTTTACAATAAATTCCTCCCTTAGAATCGCTTACTGCAACAATTTTATATTGGCCATCTAATAGCTTGGCAATACCTTGTCCAGCATTTCCAAACCCTTGTATTGCTACAGTGTTTTCAACTTTTTTCAATTTTACTGCTTCATTTAATACATAATATCCCCCTAAAGATGTGGCAATATTTCTTACGGGGTTACCCCCTAAAATTATGGGCTTACCCGTAATAACTCCAAATGCCTTATGTCTTACTATTTTTTCGTATTCATCCATCATATAAGCCATAATTCTTTCATTAGTATACACATCTGGGGCAGGAATATCTTTGTCTTCTCCAATAAACTCTGCTATAGACCTAACAAACCCTCTAGCAATGTTTTCTAATTCCCATTCTTCATATTCTTTGGGGTTTACTACTACTCCTCCTTTGCCTCCACCAAAGGGCAATCCCAATAAAGCGTTCTTAATTACCATCCATAGTGCTAATGCTTCTACTTCCTCTTTTGTTACTGTGGGGCTAAACCTAATACCCCCTTTGGCGGGGCCTAAAGCGGTATTGTATTGAACTCTATAACCTTTGAAATATTCTATACCATTCTTTGTTCTAGCTGGAAAATAAGTTTCTACAACCCTTTCTGGTTCTTTAAGGTATTCGTACACATCTATATTGGCTACTTCGTCTGCTTCTTTTAGTACTTTTAATGCCTCTTCCTTGGGGTTCATACGAAATAGCGGTGTTATATATTATATCCTTAATGCTAGTGCATCCATATTCCTTGGGGCGTTGGTTTCTACATTAAGCTTTTTTCTTAAATAAGAAGCCAAATGCAATACTTTGCTTCTCTCTCCATGGTTTATTACTACTCTGCCTGGTCTAACCCTTCTTAAGAAAGATTCTATTTCCCCTTTATCGGCATGGCCAGAAAAACCTTCAAAAGATCTTACTTCTAAGTTTATTTTTATTAATTGGCCATCTATTTCTACTTCTCTTACCCCGCTTTGTATTTGTCTTCCTAATGTGTTAGGCCCTTGATAGCTAACAAAAGCTATGGCGTTTTTAGGATCTTCTGCCATTAGCTTTAGGTATTGCACAGATGGGCCTCCAACTAGCATACCAGAAGTAGCCAATATTATAGATGGTTCTGTTGAATAAACTATTTCCTCTCTATTTCTTGGAGCCCTATGAACAAATTTATCAATAAATGGGTTTTTCCCAGCTAATATTTTGTTTCTAATTTCCTCTTTGAGATATTCGGGATAAGCTGTGTGTATAGCAGTAATTTCCCATACTACACCATCTAAATATATAGGGACTTCATCTAATTTGTTAGCCCTTATTGATTTAACCAATAAATACAATATCTCTTGGGCTCTTCCTACGCCTAAAACAGGTATTAATAGTTTGCCTTTTCTTTTTATTACCTCTTTTACAAATGATAAAAATTCTTTTTCTACTTCTTCTCTAGGTTTATGATAGGTATCTCCATAGGTTGATTCAGTAATAGCGATATTGACTTTTGCTTGTGGGATTTGAGCACCATCAAATAGGAAAGTTGGTTTAACCTTATAATCCCCAGTATATAATACATTAGAATAACCATTGGCTATATTTAGATGGGCCAATGCCGATCCTAGTATATGGCCCGCATTGTAAAAAGTTAATTTTACATCAGAAGCGATGTCTGTAGTTTGGCCATATTCTATAGTAATAGAATGCTTTACAAAATTTCTTATATCGTCCCCGCTAAATAGTTTGACATTGTTTTCATTGGCTATTCTTAAATAATCTAACAAACTAAGAGTAGCGATATCTAATGTTGGGGGTGTTAAATATACCGGGCCCTTGTAGCCCATTTTATATAAAAATGGCACAAATCCTACATGGTCTAAATGTGCATGGGTAATTACTACAGCGTCTAATTCTTTAACATCAAATTCTGGCAATTCTACAATGGGGTAAGCATTTTTGTTGTTTGGAGGTAAAGACAAATCAACCCCAAAATCTAATAGTATTCTGCTCTCTTTCGTTTGTAATAACAATGCAGACCTCCCAACTTGGGATGCTCCCCCTAAAAAGCTTACTCTAACCCAGGTTTGTCCTTTTTGTATAGACCACTTTTCACTAATATTTTTACCTATTTCATGCAAAAGCTTTATTCTTTCGTTAGAATGTTGGAACATATAAGCTCTAACCATATCGATAGTTTTCGATCTAATCAATGGGCTTCTATATATTCTAGGGAACCAAAGTGTTTCTTCTTTTATTTTATTTATTGTATTCAAATCTATCTTTTCAGGGAATAAAACCTCTATATTTACTATGCCCCTTCCCTTTTCGAAATAAATTCTTTGCAATCCTGCTTCTTTTGGTATTAGTTTTTCTATTTTTTCTGGTTCCTCCTTTAGAAGTCTTGGATCATATCTAATATGTATTCTTCTCCTTACTTTTTTGGCAATCTCTTGTAATATCTGTGGGGCTTTTACTAAAAGCTCTTTGTCTCTTGTAAATAGCACTACTTTTGGCCCTTCGAATCGATAGCCTATTATTTTGTTTTTATCTATATATTTGAATATTTCCTCAAGTAACTCCATAAACGTTGAGGCAATGGATTTATACTTTATAAATATTTGATGAAAAGCGTTGAATGGCACATGGCCCTAGATATAGAGTACCCTTTAGAAGAAGGCGAGAAGGCAAAACCGTCTATAGAAAAAGGCTAAAGCTTTTACTTTCAGGCAAACCCAGGTTAGTAGTAAGAAGGTTTAATTCAAATATCTTAGCTCAATTAGTAGAATATGATCCTAAAGGAGATAGAGTTATATTTACTATCCATTCTAATGTGTTGAAAAAATATGGATGGAAAGGACATAGAGGAAACCTACCATCAGCATATTTGGTTGGTTTAATTGCTGGGTATGAAGCGTTAAAGAGAGGTTACAAAGAGGCTGTATTAGATATAGGTAGGTACAAATCCACAAAAGGTAACGCTTTATATGCAGTATTGAAAGGTGCTTTAGACGCTGGTTTAAATATACCACATAGCGAAACTATATTGCCAAGCGAAGATAGAATTAGAGGGGAACACATCGCTAATTACGCGAAAATGTTAAAAGAGAACGAAGAGCTATACAAAAAGCAATTCTCTCGCTATTTAAAAGAAGGCTTAGACCCAGAGCAATTGCCAAACCATTTCGAAGAGGTAAAGCAAAAAATTATATCGCAATACCAATAAATTTATATTCTATAACATTGTTATATTGAATGGATTTATCTATAAAGGGTATAATATATGTAAAAAATAAACCATTGCTAAATGTTGATTTGGAATTTACTAATGGTTTTTACAAAATAGTTGGTCCAAACGGCTCTGGGAAAACAACTCTATTAAAAACTATCGCCGGTTTTCCTGAATACAAAATAGATGGCCATATAATATTTAATGGAGAACCAATACACGGTTTGCCTTTATATGAAAGAGCTAAAAAAGGCATATTCTATTTATCCCAAGTTTTGCCTAACGAAGTAGGTTATTTAAAAGACATTTTGTATGCATTAAATATCAAAGATCCTGAATTAGATAGGTTTAGAGACAAATTTCTATTCAAAGAATTATCTGGGGGCGAATCAAGAATAATTGACTTTCTAATAACAAAAAACTTAAATCCTAAAGTTTTGCTATTGGATGAAGTGGAAACACATTTAGATAAAAATAATCTACAAAAAATAATTGATTACCTAAAGAATTTCAAAGGGATAGCGATTATTGTTACACATACTAATGTGTTCGATATACTAAATCCAATCACTATAGACATAACTAAATTTAAATACAACCCATAGTTTTATGAATGAAAGTTGTATGCCCTAAATGTGGTAGCGAAGAAGTAGAAGTAATTCATCAATTCAAACCATATATGATGGATATGGCCGGCGCTATATATAGATGTAAGAAATGCTATTATGTTTTTACAAGAATGGCCGTAATAAAGTTTAGAAAGGGACAAATTGGATAGATCTATAGAATTATCCCTACATCTAATTGTTTATGCCATATTATCTTTGCTAGTTTTATCGCTAGTATTTATGTTTTTTTCTAAATCCCAATCACAGCTTTCTAAAATAAAAGGGTTTAGCATTGATGATATAGAAAAAATAAAAGTACTATGCCAAAACCTATGTAAAACTGCTAAAAGCTTTGATGATTATAAAGAGTTTTTAGTTTCGGATTATTGTAAAAGGTGGTTCAAAATAAAATATATAGACAAAAAAGAGTATAACTTATTAGTAAAATGCTGGTGGTGGCCCATAAATATAAAATGCGAGAAATATTACCAACTAATTACTAAAGAAGGGGTAAAGACTTATAGGGTTTTCCAGATTGGCCTTAATAAAGATGGTTTAAACCAATATATACAATTAATTGATGGCAAACCTATTAGTGAAACCAAAAATATTAATGCAATAAAGAGATCTTACAATGGAGAAATAGAAGATGTTACTAATCCTTATACTATTAGTGATTTGAAAACCTTTATGGAATATTATGGTAGTTGTTATTTCGGGGAAGCACAGTAAAGTAATTTTATACAAAAATATAGCCATAAAGCAACACAAATACAAATATAATTATTTAAAAGAAAAATTTTTCCTATCAAAAAGGTTTTGGTTTATGCCCAAGCTTTTGTATAGCGATGATAAAAAGCTTATACTAATTATGGAAAATGCGGGCAAACCTTTTTTAAACCTAAAGCCATGGGAAAAACTATATACTTTGATAGTAACCTTCTTTATAATGGTTTTTTTGGATTTAATTAAAATAAAAAAGGAAGAAATGCATAGGCCTATAAAACATATATTCCTTAAAGGGCCAAGGGTCATACTAATAGACTGGGAAAGATCCCATATAGGAAAAGGCAACCTAACTCAATATGTTCAATTTGTTTGTAGAGATAAATGCAAAGATTTGGCCAAAAAATACAAGAAAAACCCCATTTATTTATTGCCATTATTTATAAGGTTTTTGGTTTTAGCCAAAAATTTATCTTAGATACTTTTTAGAGAAAGCGACCCAAGCTTTCAATGTATTTGCTGGTGGGTTAGGTAATATATTCCTATAGTATGGATATTTTTTAGCTCTTTCTTCTTCAATTATTTCTAAGCTATCTTCTATTATAATTGGTAAAGAATCTAGTATATCTCTGAAATCAACATTTTTCCTTTCTAAAGCACTTCCTAATAATGATCCAAGCACATAAGAAAAGGTTTTCTCTCTACCTTTTATAGTTTTGTTTGTATAGAGCATTTCGCGAAGAGTTAGATATTCCCTAGAAAAGCCCATTTTATTATTTCCATGTTTGGTTAATAGCCAAGCCAATGCCGATGCGTTAAATTTATCCCTATATAAAGTATTGCCCTCTATTCGTTCTTCGCTATCTTCTATAACAATACCATTATCCAATAAAGATGTATATACAGCATCTCTAACTATTTTATATGGTAAAATAGAAAACTCTTTTGGTAATTTCACTAAATAACCGTAACATAGTTTAACATACTGTGGTTCAGCAATACATAATCCCCTTTCTGCAGGCAAATAATCTCTAATTGTATCTACATGTGGTTTAGCCATTTTGTATGCTTTGGTTGCTTTATCTATATTAGGATTAGATGCTATTAATTCGTCTTTGTCCGATAATTTAATTATTTTAGGCCTGATCATATGTAGTTACGATCTTCTTTTGCTTTGACCACTGCTTTTATAATGTTCAATATCGATGGAGCATCAATTGATAGTCTTTTTTCTATTTTATCCATATCTTCTAAAGTTAAGAAAGGCTTCTCTTTTACTCTTTTTACTACATACTCTAAATCATACCCTTCCCTATCTAATTGTTTGGCTAATGCAACTCCAAAAATATTATCCACATGCTCCCCTTCTCCCCTTACAGATTTTTCTAATTGTTTAATACTTTCAATATCTCCATGGTGCCCAATGCTAACATCCATTTTGTATATGCGATCTGCGTATACAAGATCTCTATAATCCATTAGTTCTGGTTTATCGGACAAAAACCATGTTAGAACTTCTCCCCATACCCAAGATAAGCTAATTGGAATACCATATTTTGGATCTTTTATTCCGGTAAGCAAAGACCTATTATTAACTTTTTTATGGAAAGCCTCAATATGTCTTGCTGCGTTATGTTCTCCTATACCATATATTATAAAGGGTTTGTGATCTATATTTAGATATACCGAAAGCATTGGCACTATAGGATGGGGACAATTAGAAGGCAACACATCAACAGTATAGCAGGAATTTACTTTAACTTCGGGAAATAGTTTCTCTAGCCTTACTTTATATGAATTAATGCCCTCGACGAAATATTGATGCAATTTCTCCTGTGCTTCCTTCGATATATAATCTGGAATTATTAGCAAATCCCCTGTAGGTAATTTGTATACATTAATAGAGAACTTCTTGTTTCCTAGGAAAGAGGGATCCTCCCCCATTCGATGGTAATATTATTCTGTTTAAAGCATTATTAAATAGAACTATAGCTTACTCGTATGGCAAAAGAGCGATGGGGAGTAGCACATATATATTCCTCTGAGAATAACACAATAATTCATATAACCGATATAACTGGGGCAGAGACTATTGCTGTTGGCTCTGGAGGTATGGTTGTAAATGCCGATAGATTAGAAGGTTCCCCTACTGCAGCTATACTAGCAGCAAAAAGAGCAGCAGCATTAGCAAAAGAAAGAGGTATTACCGGTTTACATATAAAGGTTAGAGCCCCAGGTGGGCATAATGGTCCTTGGATTCCTGGACCAGGGGCAAGTGCAGCAATAAAGACATTAGCAAGAGAAGGATTGAAAATAGGGATTATAGAGGATGTTACACCAACTCCCCACGATGGTTGTAGAAGAAAAGGCGGTAAAAGAGGAAGAAGGGTATAGCGTGCTAAAATGTTATTGGATTAATATAGAGAACACCCCTTTAGACGAGGTAATTTTAATAGGTAAAGACGAAAATAATAGAGCTTGTGAAGTTATAATTCCATACAAATGGTATTTCTATTTTGAAGGCGATATAAAGGATTTAGAAGAATTCGCTAACAACAAAAAAATAAAAATCGAATATACAAAGGAGCAAAAGAAATATATAGAAAAACCAAAAGATGTTTATAAAGTATATGTTTTGCATAAACATTATCCAATACTAAAAGAATTCATTAAAGAAAAGGGCTATAAAAAATACGAAACCGATATAAATGTTTATAGGAAGTTTTTAATAGATAAAGGGATAGAGCCTTTTGAATGGTTTGAGGTAGAAGGCAAAATTTTATTATCTACCTCTAACAAAGTTAGAATAAAAGCACAAAGTATAAAAAGATTGTATGAAAAGACTAAGCCATCGGTTTTAGCTTTTGATATAGAAGTTTACAGTGAGGCTTTCCCTAATCCTGAAAAAGACAAAATAATATCTATAGCCCTTTATGGAGACAATTACGAAGGGGTTATCTCTTACAAAGGAGAACCAACTATAAAAGTTAATACCGAATATGAATTAATTGAGAAATTTGTCGAAATAATAGAAAGCTTAAAACCAGACATAATAGTTACATACAATGGGGATAATTTCGATATAGACTTTTTAGTGAAAAGGGCTTCTTTATACAATATAAGGCTACCAATAAAATTGGTTAACAAAAAAGAGCCTACTTATAATTTTAGGGAAAGCGCACATGTAGATTTGTATAAAACAATTACTACCATATATAAAACCCAATTGTCTACCCAAACATATTCATTAAATGAAGTAGCTAAAGAAATTCTTGGAGAGGAGAAAATTTATGATTATGAAAACATGTTATATGATTGGGCCATAGGCAATTATAACAAAGTGTTCGAATACAATTTAAAAGATGCCGAATTAACATATAAGCTATTCAAATACTATGAAAATGATTTATTGGAATTAGCAAGATTGGTTAACCAACCATTATTTGATGTATCTAGGTTTAGCTATAGTAATATAGTTGAATGGTATCTAATCAAAAAAAGCAGAAAATATAATGAAATTGTGCCTAACAAACCAAAAATGGAAGAAGTAGAGAGAAGAAAATTAAATACCTATGCAGGAGCATTCGTTTACGAACCAAAACCCGGTTTGTATGAGAATTTAGCTGTACTGGATTTCGCTTCTCTGTATCCTTCAATTATATTAGAGCATAATGTTTCTCCAGGCACAATATATTGTGAGCATGATGATTGTAAACAAAATGGGGTAGAAGCGATAATAAATAATGAGAAAAAATATGTGTGGTTTTGCAAAAAAGTAAAAGGGTTTATTCCAACGGTATTAGAGCATTTGTATACAAAAAGGCTAGAACTTAAGAGAAAACTGAAAGAACTAGATAGGGATAGTGAAGAATATAAAATTATAAATGCTAAGCAAGCAGTATTGAAAATAATAATTAATGCAACCTATGGCTATATGGGTTTCCCAAATGCGAGATGGTATTGCATAGACTGTGCTGCGGCAGTAGCAGCTTGGGGCAGGAAATACATTAATTATATATTAAAAAGGGCCGAAGAAGAAGGATTCAAAGTAATTTATGGAGATTCTATAATGGATACTGAAATAGAGGTTATAGAAAATGGTATAAAAAAGAAAGAAAAGCTAAGCGATTTGTTTAACAAATACTATGCCGGTTTTCAAATAGGGGAGAAACATTATGCTTTCCCTCCAGATTTGTATGTATATGATGGAGAAAGATGGGTTAAAGTATATTCAATAATAAAACATGAAACCGAGACCGATTTATATGAAATAAATGGGATAACATTAAGTGCAAACCATTTAGTTTTAAGCAAAGGCAATTGGGTTAAAGCCAAGGAATATGAAAATAAAAATAATTAACGCAGATTCTTTTTCCACAAGAAGTATGAGTACTGTTATAGATAATATTATGATAGATCCATCTATTGCGGTTGGTCCAAAGAGATATGGCTTGCCCCCACACCCAATAGAATTAAAAGCTATGGAAGAGGGCAAAAAAAGAATAATAGAGGAATTAAAAAAAGTAGATACAGTATTTATTACCCATTACCATTATGACCATGTTCCTAGGCCAGGAGATCCAATAATAGACATACTAAAAACTAAAACGGTCTATGCTAAGAATTTCGTTAATATGAATTATTCTCAACAACAAAGGGGAAAACTTTTTTACAAAGAAGTAAAACCTATATTAATTGACGAATATAAATTTGATGAAGATATTGAAACCTTTACTCTATGGCATGGCTATAAGAATTCGAAATTCTCCAAAGTTTTGGCAATTAGGATTAAGGATTTTATTTTTGCAAGTGATTCCCAATGCTTAAATATAGAGGATATGAAAAAAATATTAGATTATGATCCTAAAATAGTTTTTATTTCTGGGCCTCCAACTTACATTAAATATGACCCAATAATAGAAAAAACATTGGATTTGTTATCTAATATAAAAACTGTAATAATAGACCACCATTTATTAAGGGATATAAACTATAGGAAATATTTTAGAGACAATTTTATAACTGCTGCAGAGTTTATGGGATATGAAATAAAGCAATTAGAGGCAAATAGGAAAAAACTATGGTCGACCTATTAGCTTTTCTTCTTTATACAATAACAGATATAAAGAAAAAAGTAACAATTAGCGAGTCAGTAGATTTATATATAGTGACAATGCTATTATATAATATAGTTACTAACAATTGGTTTAGAATCGGTTTAGCAATAGTTACAGCAATTTTATTTTACATAGCAACAAAGGCTAAACTATTCGCCATAGGGGATTATTATTTAGCAATTGCCTATTCGTTTTATTCTCCAATAGGAATAAACAATATTTACGGTTTGTATTTGTATATGTGGTATGTATTAGTTAACATAAATAAAATATGGTTATTCCTAATACTATTTTACAAAAGCATTTTGTTTCGAATTTTAATTACTATGTTAGCATTATTCTATTATTTCAAAGGCACACTAAAAAACAAAATAATAATGGTAAAACCTGATTATTTGGAAGAGGGCGATATAGTAGAAGGCACAATAGTTTGGGATAAAGTATACAAAAAACCTATTTTAAATAAAAAGCTCTTGAATAAACTAAAACAAACAAATATTAGTATTCCAATAAGAGATGGTTATCCTTTTGCGCCTTACTTTTTGTTCTCAATTATAGCTAAAATTTTTCCTCCAAATCCTTAGGGATTGTTTCTTTTTTCTTCTTTTTAGAATGCTTTTTATATAAAATAGCTAAAGCTATCCATAATTGTGCTATTGAGGGGTTTTTTGCTTTTAAATAAATATCTTTATATTCCTTTACTTCTTCTAATAGAGATTGCAAGGCCAAAAACAAATTTGGATCTTTTTCTTTTAATAGGTCTTTCCAATCCATTAAATATTGAAAACTAAAAATTTATAAACCTCCCAACTCTTCGGCTACTTTTCTAGCTACACCTTCCTCTTTAAATCTGACATATGCCTTTTTTAGCCCTTTCTTTGTTATTAAAGTGTTAACTTTTTTAACTTTGTAGCCTTTTTTCTCAAAGAATTCTTTTATTTTGGATTTAGTGTATTCCCTAGGAACTAAGATAGTTATGGTATTATATTGTTCCAATAGTCTAAGGGCCTTCTCTGTTTGTAATAGCATCATCTGATAGAATTTAAACTTAATTTATAAAGGTTTCTATGATTTATATATTGGGAACTGGGGGGAACATGCCTACAAAATATAGACAAACCCTTTCTATTTTTGTTAACTATATGGGAAAGGGCATTTTATTTGATGCTGGAGAAAATACACAAAGGCAAATGCGTTTGTTAAATTTATCTCCTACCCAAATAGATTATATATTTCTAACCCATATACATGGAGACCACATTTTGGGCTTACCAGGAATTCTATTAAGTTTGTCAAACCAAGATTATAATAGAGAGTTAACAATTTTTGGACCTAAAGGCATTAAAGAAGTTATAGAAAAAATTATAGATAGCTTCGCTATAAATATAAATTTCCCGTTAAAAATAAAAGAGATTGGCGAAACCAAAATAGATTTTGGGCCTTTTTATATAGAATCTATCTATGGCATACACCAAGTACCAGTTTTGGCCTATTCTTTCAAAGAAAAGGACAAAATAAAAATAAATAAAGAGAAATTAGCTAAATACAATATAAGATCTAACCCTAAATTGGCCAAACTAAAAGAAGGCAAATCCGTAACAATAAATGGTATAACATTAGACCCTAAAGAGTTTACTTATATACAAAAAGGCTTAAAGTTTACTTTAATAACAGATACCCTTTTTAGAGAGCAATTCATAGATTTTGCTAGAGATAGCGATATAATATTTCACGAATTGGCTTTTTTAGATAAAGACAAAGATAAAGCTATCGAGCATTACCATTCCACAATTAGCGACGCTTTTAGAATAAGGGATGAAAGCAACTCTAAATTGTTAGTTTTTATACATGTTAGTCCAAGGTACCAGGGCTCTTTGTTTGAAATATACCAATACTTATATAATAAGAAGGATTGGATAATTGCCGAGGATTTGGATTATATTGAATACAAAAAAGGCACTATAATATATAAAAGGAATGATATAGTTTTATACGAATATGCGATATGGAGGAGTTGACGAAGCAGGGAGGGGTCCAATTATTGGGCCAATGGTTATTGCTTTAGTTATTGGAGATTCTGGATACTTAAAAGAATTGGGAGTAAAAGATTCTAAACTATTAACAAAAGAACAAAGAGAAGAACTATTTAATGAGATAGTCAAAAATAGCTTAGTAAAATACGAAATAGTTAGCCCTTCTTTAATAGATAGATATAACTTAAATGAACTTGAAGCGAAGGTAACAGCGAACTTAATTAATAGTATTGAGGACGAAATATCCCATATAGTTATTGATTCTCCAGAAAGACCTGAAAATTATAAACTAAGGATTTTGAAATATTTGAAAAAGAGGGTAAAAATTATTACCAAAAATAAAGGAGAAGAAGACCCATTAGTTGCAGCAGCATCTATTGTAGCAAAAGTTATAAGAGATAGAGAAATAGAAAAAATAAAAGAACAAACTGGTATAGATTTTGGTTCTGGTTATCCTTCAGATAAAAGAACTAGAAAAGCTTTGGAACAATATTATAGAATATTAAAACCTTATATAAGAAAGAAATGGCCCTTTGAAATAAACAAAAAACTAACAGATTTCATATGATTTGTAATTTCGATGTAAAAGAAAAAACCCTTAATATTACAATAAAATTAGAAAAAAATGAATATTTTGATTGCAATAAACTTAAAGGCCCTGTAATTGGATGCGAATACAACAAAAAAGATAAAACCTTTAAAGTAACATTCAAAATACCTTATGATTATTTCGCTTTCTATCAAAATAAGGATAGTATATATTTGTTAGTGCCATACAATGGGTTAAAACCCTCATTAGAAAATGCGTCATATAAAATTTTATTACTAGATGAATGCAATTATGCTAAACTATTGTATGCTAAGCATAGCTTTGAGAATACTTTATTTAATTTAGCTAACTTGGATTGTAAAACATACTATTATATAAAAAGCGGTTATCCTTCTATATATAATTATTGTGAAAAAGTCGAAAACGGTTATTGTTATCATAAATTATATAAAATAAAAACACCCTTAGAACAAGTTATACAAACTCCTCCTTTTTGTGTGTTAGATAATGCATTCAAAACCCTTTACGGGGATTTTTATATAAAACTAGCTCCAGTCCCAATAGTAAGGTCTATACTATTTGCATTACTTATGGGCTCTTTCATATATTATGTAGGGAAAAGAATAGGAAACGCTATTGGTTATTTCATAGGGTTTGGTTTGTTTACTATATTGTTTATACTACTAAATGCTTTGCATTTACCTTTCCCAATAATACAAGCATTATCCTTATATTTGTTTTTTACCATATTTTTGCTAGGTTTTACAAGAGCTTCTTCAATATTGTTGCCAGCTTTTTTGTTGGTAGATACTTTATTGCCTATTCTAATTAGAATGGGAGATACAAGCTATACAATAATAGATAGCTCTTCTTTATTTATACTATGGATCGCTAATGTTATTACATCTATAATCACTATAGCAAAATCCAAACATGAAAATTCCTTGGTTATTTCTGCTTTGTTATTAGTTCTATCCATAGTTTTAGGATTTTTCACAATGCCAAAAATGGACAATTTTAATTATAATGAAATAGCCAATATATTGCAATTGCTTTCCCCAGTGTGGTCTCAAAAAACCGCTTTATTATTTATATTTTCTATAACAATGGGCCAGCTTTTTGAAGAATTATCAAAAAGCAATGCTGCTTTAGTATTCTATTTAGTTTTAAGTTTGGTTCTATTATACTTTTCTGCCAGCTCTTTTATTATTTTGATAGCAACCGCATTTTTGATTTCGGTTTTGTTTATTCTATATTATGAATCATTTGGCGATAAAAATAGATTTTTTGTTAGCTCTTTATTGTTAGTTGGGTTAGTTTCTTTAACTAATTTAGAATTATCTACTCAATATTTGTATGCAATAGCGGGGCATTATTTGTTAATGGCGAGCCATTTCATATATTTAATTCCTTATTTAGAGGAAAGCTGGTATATCCCAATAATATTGCTAAACATTATTCCTTATGTTTTAATGTTTAAGTTAAGTTTATTGGTAGGACAAGGAGGAGGATTAGATTTGTTGTTAATAATTATTGGCGCATTGCTTAGTGTGGGAATTTATATCAACATTAAAACTTCTGTTCTATTTTTAGCGAGCGTTTTATCTTATTTTGTAAAATATAGATAGCGGGAGGGCATCCCGAGCTTCCCACCCCTTCGCGGGGCAGTACCACTCGGGACGCGGCCCGGCTTAACTTCCGTGTTCGAGATGGGTACGGGTGGTTCCCGGGCCGCTATGGCCCTCCCACGAAACCTAGAATGGTATATTTAAAAATTTTGCTAACAACAACCAAACTATATTATTGATTGCTATAATAGTTAAAGCAACCGCCACAACATAATCTTCTCTAATGCATTTTATTCTTTTTTGTAAAAGCTTTATTATTAATTGGGTAAGATGATAGGGTTTTTCATCATAATATAAACAATTATCTTTCACTTTCGCAAAAGCGCTTGTGCTCTTTCCTTTGTCGATATAGGATTTAATATACAATAAGAAATGTATTACTAAAGGTAAATAAGTTAAATACATTACAAAATTGTGCGTATTTATAGTTAATAGCCCTATAACTGTGCCCGCGAAATATGTAAAGCTATCCCCAACAAATAGCTTAGCGGGATATCTGTTAAATAAATACAAAATAAGGGAGGATAAACTAAACAATAGTGCTATTGTAAACAGATCAGATCCATAAAAATATAATGTTAATGTTAGCCCATACAATAATGCGGTCCCACTCTCTAAACCGTTATATCCAGCGAATATGTTAAATATATTGAAAGAAAATATCATAAATAAAATGTAGAGAATATTAAAATCAAAGAAATGGAAAGGTATTAAAATTAGGACAGGCAATACTAGTTTGGTTTTTTGCGAAAAAACCAATGTATCATCTAAATACCCTAAAAATGTTGCCAATAGAGAAGCAAAGGCCATTTTATAATAACCTAACCATGCCAAAACCAAAGAAAATAGAATGCCAATAACTGTACCAGCGCTTTCCCCAACCTTTATGTTTTTATGTTTGTCTATTCCATACAAATTTTTTTCTATACTATAGTTAACCCACTTTTTTAACAATACATAAAGGGCTATCGCATAAACAATAAATATCCACATTCAAAAATCTAATGAAAGACTTTATTTATGATAGACTATCTTTTATGATTAGTTATTTATTAAACGCTTTCGTCACTTTATTATTAATTAAGGAATTTCCTCCTAATATATATGGAGTAATCTCTTTTTTCAAAGCTCTTGGTGCTAAAGCGGGATTAATATTTTCTTACGAAGGAAGCATAAATCTTTGGCATCAAAATAATAAATTGGAATGCATTAGATTTTATTTAATTGCTGGAACTATAATATTTCTAATTTTGTCCTTTATAGAGAAATGGGCCACAGTTGGTTTGGTATTCTTTATAGCCCAAATCTCCTTAACAATCGGGAGAACCCTATTAATTAAAAAATCGCAATTCCATAAGCTTTTACTATTCTCTATTATAAGTTTGCTAATTTTTTTGCTAACCAAGGATATAAATATTTTTTTAGCCTATTTTGTTAGTTTAGCCCCCTTTTATTATTTAATTGTTGGAAAACCAAAAGTTTGTTTTTTAGAAAAAACCCATATAATAGTTTTGTTAATGATGGTTTTACCTTTGATACCACAAGCAGTTTTATTATTGAATAACCTAAAAAAAGAAGCGGCGATATACAGTTTAGTTTTGGGGTTTTCTTCAGTAGTGTTACATGTGTCTTCAAGTACCGATATATTTTTGCATAGAGTGAAAAACAAAAACCCAATAGTTGATTTGTTGCTTTTACCCCTAATAGTATCTATACTATTTTATCTCTTTGCACCTCCAATAATAGATATAGCTTTTTCTTTGATTAATCCCAAATACAAAATAGTATTGCCCTACTTAATTTATGTAGTATTTTTAGTTATTGTAAGAGCGTATTTTGGCTATATATATGCCATAGAATTCCTAAAGCTAAAGATAAAAACTTTATTAATAGGGATTATAGCAACTTTGTTAAGCTCTCTATATTTTATTAAAGTGTTCCAATTGGAAGGCGCTTTTCTAAGCTTTCTTATTGGGCTAACTGTTATTATACTAATGCTAAGCCGCCGGGGGGATTCGAACCCCCGACCATCGGGTCTGCAGCCCGACCCCTTTGGCCGCTCGGGCACGGCGGCAAAATAGTTATTCTCTCTCTTTTAAAAATTTTAATAATGGCATGGGTATTACCCTATATTTTCCCCTTTTCAATCCGTTTTTTTCTAAAAGTTCTCTAATCTCTTTATAACCTTCATCCGTTGGTCTTATATATAATTGAAAATAGATTGGTAAAACGAATTTGCCGGCTTTGTACGCTATTATTAAATCGTCTTCATTTCTAATCCCCATTGTATCGGTTCTAATGTTATATAAAAACCTGTTTACTATCATTTCTTTTACCCAATCGGCCAATTCTATTTCTCTTTCTAATGGCGTTCTATTGTCAAAAAATGGAAATAGTTTTGTATATTCTATTTTTTTGAGTATTGTGGATTTATCTAAGCCCTTTTTAGTAACGGCATAAAAATTGTCTTTTTTCAAATAAACTTCTAAATCCATATCCGATGTTTGGTATTGCAATGCAACCATATTATTTATATCGTTTGCGCCTGCATATTCCAATTTATTTATATTATTATACAGCTTTTTTTCAAGGGTTGTTAAAATTTTATACAGCCAAACCATTAAGATAAATTTCAAATATTTTTAAATAGTTTTCATTTCTATCTCTGCGCCCGTAGTCTAGTGGTAGGATGCGGGCCTTCCAAGCCCGTGACCCGGGTTCGAATCCCGGCGGGCGCATGATGAAATTATCCCCGCCCGAGAGATGAAGATTCTCAAACCGGCTGATTATTTAAGCTCTATATCAATTTTTGCTCCACCTTTTAGAGCATTGTATAGTACTTTACCTAAATCACTATTTTTAGCGATTTTTATTTTTCCATCTTTCCCTACTATAGCGTCTACAAAGGGTCTTCCATTGATTAGAATAGTTACAACCCTTCTATAATATTCTGGGGGTAACTCTATTATTAGATATTTGTTTGTTTCCTTTATGTTAAACTCTGGCTCTTCTTCGCCTATCTCTTTTACAGTTATTCTTACACCCAACATTTTTTCAAAGCTTTCAATTGTTTTTCCCCTTTTTCCTACTAGTCTCTTTCTATACCCTTTTGGAACATAAACTGTAACTCTATTTGGGGACTCTATTTCTACTTTTACATCTGTTTTTAGAAATCTCTTTATTTCATTCTCTATAGCGATTTTTGCCAATCTCGCTAAAGCATTTGGCATTTGCTCGCCATGTATGGGCATTACAACAGTTTCCTCTCCAAAAACATAAATTTCATATTCCAATTTGCCTGTATATAGATCTCTAACTTCTATTACGGGTCTCGCCAAATCTTCTTCCTTCATTCCAGTAGGGACTTTAACAACCATATCTAATGTATATACTTTGGCTATTTGGCCCTTATCTATAAAAATAACAGTGTCAACTACTTGAGGGATTACACCCAATTCTATTTTTCCTATAAATCTTTGTATAGCATCTATCGCTCTATTTGCATGTATTACTCCTATCATTCCTATTCCTGCTAATCTTAAATCTGCAAACAATTTGATATCTCTTTCTGTTCTAACTTCATCAAACAAAACATAATCAGGTCTAGCTAATAATAGTAAAGCATATATTTCTCGGGTTTTGCCTTGAGTTAAAGAATATTGGGTTACTTCTTTTCCCAAATCCATATCTCTTGGGGATTCTATAGTTTTTACCACTTTGTTTAATTTTACATAGAACATAGCCAATGCCTGGGCGAATGTGGTTTTACCCATACCTGGGGCACCAGCTATTAAAATACCATGAGCTTTTTCTTTTAGCCTTTCTAATAATTCTTCTCTAATTTTATAATCTTCTAAGGATAGTTTCTTAACGGGTCTTACTATAGTTACTTCTATTGCATCACTCAATGGAGGTTTAACCGCTACAATTCTGTATTTGCCTATTTGTGCTACTAAAATGTTTTCGCCCTCAATATCTATATAAGAATCTTCTCTGCTAACAGCTTCTTCAGCGATCTCTTTTATTATTTCTTCTAAATCGTTTTTTGTTAAAGGTTTGTCCGTTATTCTAACTAACTCCCATTTACCAGGAGTTCCTTTTTTGGCCAATGGGGGCAAGCCCTCTTTTAAATGTACACTCATAGTATTTTCATCAAAATATTGCTCAAACAACAATTTTTCTCTTTTTGGCTTTTCTAAAAATATTGCCTGGATTCCTAAAACCTTTGCTACATAATATTGGGTTCTATCTGCAGTAATTAATATAGCATTCAATTGTTTAGCCAACTCTCTAATTTTATTATCTATCTCTCCTTTTTTTGCCAGTATTATTTCTTCAGCTTTTGGTCTTTCCCCTTGGAACTCTACAGTAAACCCATATTGGTCGGCCATCTCTTTTAGAGTTTCGATTTCTTCTAATCCTAAATAACCTATTTCTCTATTTTCATTGGCTTGATGTTCCAATTCTGCGATAGTAGCGTTATGTATAACTATTTTTGAAGGTTTGATTTTGTTTTCTTTTATCATTTTAGATATAGCCTTTTCTATAAGCGCAGAGGTATCAGGTACTACTATAGTCATTAAGATGACAATTATAGATTTTTAAAATATTTCATGTGCTTTATGAGTGGTACCAAATGGGTTATTCGCTGGTAGGAAATTGAAAAAAATAAGGAAAAAATTTAGATGGAATGACTATAGGTATGTAAGAAGGATGCTTAGAATAAAAGAGAAGTATGACCCATTAGAAGGGGCCCCAATGGCATCTGGTATAGTATTAGAGAAAACCGATGTAGAGAGAAGGCAGCCTAATTCCGGTAGAATTAAAGTAGTTAGAGTACAACTAAAGAAGAATGGCAAAGTAGTAACAGCGTTTACTCCTGGAGATGGGGCTATAAAAGTTATTGACGAGCACGACGAAGTATTAATAGTCGGTATAAGAGGTAGGCAAGGCAGATCTATGGGAGACATACCGGGAGTAAGATATAAAGTATACCTAGTTAATGGACAACCATTAGAATTGCTAAGAAAAGGTAAAATTGAAAAGGCTAGGAGGTAAAATTCTATTTTATATTTCAGTTTTCGTTCTTTCATTCTATGCTGGATTAAGATTATTTAACAAAAAAGGGAAAGCTCCTACAATATTGGAAAACAATGTAGAAACTAATATGTTATATTTCGATCCCATTACAAATCAAAAAGGTTATATAGAATATAAAGATACAAAAGAAAATTATACATTAAAACTAAATTATTCCTATGTTTTGGGCTCTATAGTTTACGATGGCTATTTATATACAAAAAAAGGCTCCTTCCATATAAAAGGGCAAATTTCCAATAAAGCGGAAGCGAAAATAACCAATTTAGAAAAAAACACTTCTAAAAAACTGCAATTCGGTTGGAATTTGTATGAAATGATATTCTATGTAAACAAATTGCTATCCAAAAACGATATAAAAGTAACAGAAAACCAATTTGAAGGCATAATGAATGGCACTATTATTACAAAAGAAAAATGTTTTGTTTATAATTTATCAAATGCGACAATCCATTATTACAAAAAGGCCTGCCTTATAGATCAATAATTTTCGGACTAATAAAGGTTTTTACCTTTCTAACTCTTTTCCCATTTAATAAAGCAAAATCAATTGATACTAATCCTAAAGTTTCTAAATCGTTTACTATTTCTACAAACCTTCTAAATGTAATGGGAGTAACACTTTTTTCTAAGCTTTTTCTATAATATAGTTCATAAGCTTTTCCCAATGTTGTGTCTTTTAGTTCAGCAATAGATTTTAATACTAATTTGGATTGCAAAGGCAAAGATTCAATAACGAATTTTACTTTATCTTTCTCTTCCAATTCTATAGCTTCTTTTGCATCTTCCAATTCTATTTTATTTTTACCTTTACGCTCCGCAATTTCTCCGGCCAATCTTAATAAATTAATTGCTCTCCTAGCATCGCCGTATTCCCTGGCAGTGACTGCTGCTATGTATGATATCGCTGCCAAATCATAACTATTTTCGTATAATCCCTCTTTGGCTCTTTCCAATAATATATCTCTTAATTGCAAAGCATTGTATGGTTTGAATAATATCTCTAATTCGCTTAAAGAAGATCTAACCCTTGGATCGAGCCTATCAACAAAAAATATATTGTTTGAAATACCTATAATTCCAATATTTCCTGGGGCTCTCGTAAAAGTATATAATATTTCGTCTCCCAAATCTTTTGATAGTTGGTCAACCTCATCAAACACAATTATTAATTTTTTATCTCTTATATATTGTATAACATCGGTCAAATCATAAAAATCTTGGCCTAATTGTAAAGAGAATTCCCTAATAAAGCTTTCTATCCTTTTTGTTATGCCAGCAAACTTGCAATTAATATATATGTAATCTCCTATTTTTGATAAAACATATTTGGTAACTAATGTTTTTCCTGTGCCGGTTTGCCCATAAATAAATATGTTTAATGGTTTTTCTCCTTGTTTTATTGGGGAAATTGCAGTATATATCAAAGATATTTCGTCATCTCTATGTAATATTTTAGATGGTACATACGCTTCGCTAAAGACGAATCTATTTTTAAATATCGGCATACCAGACGGTTTTATCTTTGTAATCTTTAATTTTTATACCTTTCTTTTGTAATATATCTCTTATTTTGTCTGCCAATTCATATTGCTTTTCTCTTCTTAACATGTTTCTAATCTCTATTATTTCGTTAATTATATCTAAATCTATTGGTTTTTCAAACCACACATTCATTATTCTATTGAAATCTTCGAATGCCCTCAATGTTAAATAAGCTATAGGGTATTCTGGATTTTGATTAAAAATGGAAACTATTTTGTTTAGGCTCGCTATTGCTGTTGGCGTATTCATATCATCTAAAAACGCTTTAATCATCTCTCTATAATAATCTAATATAATTCTTACATCTTTGTCAAACCTATAGGAAACTTCGTTTTCAACAATACTTTTAGCGGTATTGTAAGCATCGGTCAATTTTTTGTAAATAGTTTGAGCTTGCTCTATATTTTCTTCGCTAATATCCAATGGTTTCCTATAATGGGTAGACAATAGGAAAAACCTTACAAATTCGGGTTTGTACTTTTTGATAAATTCTTTAGCCTCAATTATATTTCCTAAACTTTTAGACATTTTTTCTCCATTTATTTGAACCATCCCAATATGGACCCAATATCTAACCCATGGATGCACATTATATAAGGTTTCGCTTTGCGCTATTTCATTTTCATGATGTGGAAATATCAAATCACTTCCCCCCAAATGGATATCAAATCTTTCTCCTAAATATTTGGAAGACATAACAGAACATTCTATATGCCAACCAGGTCTACCTTCCCCTACAATAGTATTCCAATATGGTTCGCCTGGTTGTTTAAATTTCCATAAAGCAAAATCATATGGGTTTTTCTTATCTTCTAATAAATGCTTTTCTTGTTCCCATTCTTTTTTGCTTTTTATTCCGGATAATTGACCATAATATGGATATTTATCTACATCAAAATAAATGCTATACTTTCCTTTGTATGCATAACCCCTATCTAATAAAGATTTAACCGCATTAGCTATATCATCTATATGGTAAGTAACCCTTGGATAAACGTAGAAGGGCAAAACTTTTAGTTCTTTTAGAACATCGAACACATATTTAATGTTTTCTTCAACAATTTCCTTCCAATCTTTATTTAATTCTTGCGATTTTTTTATTATTTTATCATCTATATCTGTAAAATTGGTTACTGCTATATCATAATAGCCCAAAAATCTTAGTATTCTTCTTAACAAATCCGTAACTAAATAAGTTCTTAAATGTCCCACATGTGCTTTATCATAAGGAGTAACCCCACAGGTATACATTTTTACGAATGGCTCTTCCAATGGAATAAATGCCTCTTTTCTCGAAGTTAATGTGTTGTATAAGTATAGCACTCTTTAGCAATTTTTAATAGTTTAAAGATTTTATATTAATGGACATATTAAAATATTTCAAGCTTTTGCTCGCCGCGATATTGTCTATTCTAATAATCCTAATAATATTTAAACTGCTTTATTATATAGCATTTTTGTTGTATACTAACCCGTTTTCAAGATACGAAGCAGTAAACATAAAAAACATGCTTGGAGACATTCTATTAGTTTTAGTTTTAATAGAGCTTTTGAGAACGGTTTTGATATACATAAAAAATCAAGATTTGTATTTAGATGCCTTAGTTGAAGCCGCTTTTATCGCTGTGCTTAGAAAAATAATATTGATAGAAGTTGAGAATCCAAATCCATGGTATATCTTTGCCATTACTGCTCTCTTTGTTAGTAGTGCTATAATATATAGACATTGGTTTTACAAGGTCTATTCTATAGACAGTGGGAACAAAGAATAGCTTTTTCTTTTCTAAAGCAGAATAAGGTCTATCGAAAAAATAGAAATCATCCAATACAATAGGTTTTTTGTAATTAATCTCTGGTTTTATGTATACTGTCATAGATATCTAGATGTTCACAAAATATAAATTTTTGTATTTCCTATTTGATAGTACTTTCTTTAAATATTGGTATGTTATTCCTATGGCTATGAAAATATATATAGAGGGGTTTGACGAGAAAGGCTATGGAGTGGGCAATAATATACATGTTCCATTTGCTTACCCTGGAGATATAGTAGAGGTAAAAGTTAGAAGGAAAGGGAAAAAGAAAATTGGGGAAATAGTAAAAATAATTGAGGAAAGCCCTTATAGGACATCCAATAAATATTGTGCCCATTTAGGAAAATGTGGTGGTTGTCTATGGGGATTAATGGATTACCAATACCAATTGGAATTTAAGAAAAAAGTTATAGAAAATTTGTTTGGCTATGATAAAGATATTATTCCTTCGCCAAAAACTATCTATTATCGAAATAGGATGGATTACCCTATATATAATAAGGTTTCCTTAAAAGAGCCTGGCAAATGGTATGGTTATATTCCAATAAAAGAATGCAAAATGCTTTCAAAAGAAGCAGAAATAATAATAAATGAGTTTAACAAATTCATAGAAAAATACAAAATACCTAGTTGGGACACAGTTAAGCACACAGGTTTTCTTAGATATTTAGTGATAAGGGAGGGCAAATTTACTAAAGAAAGGATGATCCATATAATAACATATAAAAGAAAGAAATTTGAGGAATTGTGGGATTTTATCGAAAACATAAAAGATTTGGTTACTTCAGTATATTGGGGAATTAGAGAGGATTTAGGAGATGTATCAATAAGCGAAAAACTTTACCATTATTATGGAAGCAAATTTTTGAGAGAACGAATATTGGATATAGAATATTACATATCGCCTAATAGCTTTTTTCAAACTAATTCCTACCAAGCTGTAAACTTAGTAAAAATAGTAAAGGAATTTTTAGAACCCTCTGAAAATGATGTTGTTTTAGATTTGTATAGCGGGGTTGGATTGTTTTCATTGCAAATAGCTAATGAAGTTAAGAAAGTAATTGGTATAGAAATTGTGGAAGAAGCTGTAGAGATGGCCAAACTAAATGCCTCTATAAACAATATAGATGCAGAATTTATTGCTTCGCCTGTCGAAAAAGCTCCAATAATAAAGGCTAACAAAATAATTGTAGACCCACCAAGAGCAGGTTTAACAAATAAGGCTATAGAGTATATCGAAAAAATAAACCCCGATACTATAGTTTATGTTTCATGCAATCCTTATACTCAAAAAAGAGATATAAATAAATTGAAAGGTTATAAAATAATTGACATGCAACCTTTAGATATGTTTCCTAATACTCCCCATATAGAGAATGTAATATTAATGAAGAAGTCGAGGACAACTGATTAATGATGAGTCTTCTCTACTCTGATGCGTAATATAGAAAAGCTGCTATACCAATTGGTCTAAATTGTTCTGCTTCTGTTGTTCCTCCTTCAATTATTTCTACATCTACATTATGTTTTTCTGCCAATTCCAATATTTCATCCAATTTGGGAAAATCCTCCATAACAATTATTTTTTGAACTAGTCCTTGTTCCAAATATTTTTTAACTTCTTCATATCCTAAAGCGATGTCTTTTCTACCCAATGCTATAGCTTTAAACAAATCTGATAAAATTTTTCTCTCTTTTTCTATTTCCAATTCTTTTAATTTATCTTCTGCTCTATATAAAGCTTCTCTTAACCCATAGGCATCGCTATAACCGGTATCTACAATAGCAATTATTTTGTCTTTATAATAATAAGGCAAATATTCGATAAAATCGTGTTTAGCGAAACCAGATCCTCCAATAATAATACCTTGTATTTTGTCTTTGTATTTATCGAAATATTGTCTCGCTTTTTCCGCAACATATTGCAACCATTCCTGTGTGGCTTGGTCTATTAGCCTTTCAAACCTTCGGGCGGATTGCCCTCCTTTATGGTGTTTCCTTGGAACCCAGCTTTCGAATTCGTCTAAAACTATAAGTTTTCGCCCTTTAATTAAACCTATTGCTGCTTCTCCTTTATCTATAGTTACTATCCCATATAGTTTTTTCTCTTCTAACATTTCTTCTAATGGCTCTACATAAAATTTAGAATCACATCTATATAGTTTTAGGTTACTTTTTTCTGGAGGTACAATAGCCCATAGTCTAACATCTTGGTCGCCCCTCCCTGCTATGTTGCCAGCAAAAATTACTAACCCATTTTCAGGGATTTTCTTAAAATCTTTCAAATAGTTTATTATTTTAGCTAATGCTGCTTGTACATTTTTTCTAGTAGTATCATCTTTTATGTTTGCAGCAGTAGCGTATTCGTAATTCAATTGGTCTAATATTTTTCCTATAGGATAGTTAGATGGTATATATAGGGAAACCAATTCTGTACCCCGCCCTTCTATGCTTTTTAATTGTCTTAAGAGGGATTTTAGTTTGTATTTCTCTTTTTCATCCATGGGATGTAAATGATAAAATATTTAAAACTCAGTGCCCGTGGTCGTCTTCATTATTCTGTAATTTGGTCCATCATCATTATTAAATTTTATTCATATTTCGCAATATGAAGGTTAAAATATTAAAAAGGGAATTTATAGATAAAGACCATTATTTGCTATGGGTAGAAAGGCCCAAAGATTATAATTACAAACCGGGGCAATTTACATATATTGAAAGTACAATAAACAATAACAAGGTAAGAAGGTTTTATTCTTTCGCTTCCCACCCAGAAGAAGAAAACCTATTGTTTTACATTAAAAGAGTACCCAATGGTTTGATGTCCAATTATTTAGCTGAAATACCATTAGGTTCAACAATAGAAATAGGTAACCCCATGGGACATTTCACTTTAGATAGGGCAGATACGGATAGAGTTATTTTTATAGGGGCTGGCACAGGTATAGCCCCAATAAGGCCATTAACTATTGAAGCGGTGAAACAAAATAAAAAAGTTATTGTTGTACACCAAGAAAGGTATAAGCATTTGTTAGTTTTTAGAGATTTGTTTGAACAATTGCCTATAATATATATTCCTATATTATCTAAAGAACAATCCGAATACCATGGGCATGTACAAGATTACATAGATCGCCTAATATATAATGATGCAACCTATTATATATGTGGGTCGAGACAATTCGTAATAGAAATTGCTAACCTATTAAAAAGCAAAGGCATAAATAAAATAGTAATTGAAGCTTTCTAATGGAGCAAACATTAATTATAAAATCTGGCAAATGTGCCTGGGGCAAATGCATATTTTGTGGGTGGGGAAAAAAGGAATACCCTAAAAAAACTTTTGAAGAGCTAAAGGAATTTACAGAAAAACATGTAAAAGATGGCATAAAAAGATTGAAAATTTATGTTTCTGGTAGTGTGTTGGATGAAAACCAAATACCATTTGAGTATATTAAATGGTTATACAAATTTGCAAGCGAGAGAAATATAAAAGAATTGGTTTTAGAAACTTTACCCCAATTTCTAAGTGAGGAGAAAGCAAAAGAGTTAGAAAATCTATCGAAGCAATATAACATTACTACATATTTAGCTATAGGCCTAGAGGCGGCAGATGATGAATTGCTAAAAAAACTAAATAAACCATTTAGGTTAAAAGATTTTGAAGAATTCGTTAATAGGGCTAAAAAGCATAACTTAAAATTAAGGGTTTATTTGTTAGTTAATATTCCCGCCAATTATGACTATTTAGAGAAAAGTGTAGATTATCTAAAAGATAAAGCAGACGAGATAGTTTTAATAAATTTATATCCCCATAAGGACAGCGCTATGATATATTTATGGTTGCAATGCTTTAGGAACAGGCTTTACGATTATATAAAGGACAATAGAGAATTGCTATCAAAATTTGCCAGCTATTACGAAGCTAATATGGGGTACTAATTAATATCTCTACATCTCCAAGTATTTGTTTTATTTTTATTAGATCCTCTATTGGGATAGGCACTCTCTCTTCAGTTATTTCTTCTAGTTTTTCATCTAATTCGTCTCTGTTCCCTTCTTTTAGGCCTTCGTCAGTTACAACATAGACTTTATCTTCGTTAGAGTCATACAAATAATATTTGTCCGCTTTTAGCAAAATATACTCTTTCCCCTTATATCTAACTAATATGCCATGGAACAAATATTGAGTATCCCTAATTTCCCTAATAACGCTTAACTTTCTATACAAATCCCATAGAGAATTCTTTATTTTTTCCAATTCGGATAAACTGTTGGGTAATGGCTTTTTCAATAATTCTAATTGTTCCTTACTTATATGGCCCTTCTCAATCAATTCATTGAATAATTTTGGAACTGTTTTTTCTATTTCTATTAACAAAGCTTCTATTTCTGTTTTTAATGCTTCTACTTCTCTTTTCATACCAACAATCTCTAGTTTGGGCATTTCCTTTTCTGCATTTTCGACAACTTTTTTGGCTAACAAATATTTTTCTTCTATTTCTTTGCCATCAATTTTAACCTCTTGATCGCTATGCTCTATCTCTTTCCTTCTATTATAGATTTGTTCTATTATGTCTGCTAATTCATTATAACCCAGTTTTCTTAACTCTCCTATGGTTTCTTTTGGAGTAACGGTTATAACACCTATTGCTAATAATAATGATTGTGCTGCAGCAATTGATGCCCAAAAACTATCTTCAATAACAAAATCAACCATTTTCTTTTTCATCTCCTCTAATTTGGCTTTAGCTAATACTAATTGTTGTTCTGCAGCTTCTTTTGTTGGTACTATGTGGCCTTCTTTTAATAAGGTTTTCCATATAGTGAATTCTCTCCTATCATACAATGGAACCCCGTCTCTTAAGAATGTTATTATTACTGGGTTCGTTTGTCTAAGGCTATCCCAAAAAGAAGACAAAGAATAAACCTGTATATTAACACGTCTTTCTATTCCTGCGGTAATCCTAAAAGGTTCTACCAACAACAATAATTCATGCCTTACTGGTTTATGTATTATAGTATCATCATATATTACGAAAAAGTCTATATCGCTATTCTCTTTGTATTCTCCTCTCGCTGCGGAGCCGGCTAAAACAAATGCAACTAATCCATCGCCTAACCTTCTGGCTAATGCATATAAATATAGCCCCCCAAATTTTGCTGCTTGCAAATATATTTCATCGAACAAAACATCTATGTAAGGCATTATTTCTAGGAAACCTGTTCTAGACAATAAATTAAAGAAATTTTCTTTAACTAACAAAGGCAAAACCCAAAATGGGGGCCTCTCTTTGGCTACTTCGTATAATACTTCAGCAGTTTTCTTTTTTATTTCATTTGGTTTCTCAAAATCTTTTATTAATATAATTAAATGGGGCTTACTCTTCGCTTCGTCAACGAATTTTTCTAATAAATAACCCTCTTCTACTAGAGATTTAATATATCTCTCGAAAGTTGGTAAATTATTAGGTATTATAGCTGCGCCTACAACTGGTAATTCTTTTTTAAATTTTTCCACTATTTGTAATGCTTTTTCTCTATCCATCGGTTAAAAATTATTCATATTTTATATATTGTATCAACAAAGAGCAAAAATTGGAAAAATAATCTATAATATATTGTTTTATGTTTGGATTATTAGGCAAAACCTTCCATGTTATTGGGTAATAGCCTTCTATGTTTATGTCATTCCCATTGTAATTGCCATTAATTTTTAGTTTTGCCGAGAATAACACATATTTAGTTTGACTATCAATATTTTTGTTGTCGAATTCAGAAATTAACTGGCATTCTATATTAAAATTGTAATCATCCAATTCCTTTATTTTTAGAGTTGGTAAGGGCTTATCGATAGTTATTTTGTTTTCGTAGTTATTATCATTATACAAATCATTGACTGTTAGCTCTTTCATTTTATATAAATATTGGCTTTTTAGCCTATTTAATTCGGTATCGCTTATAAAGAAGTATTCGCATTTATCGCTTTCATAATAAAAATAGATTCCTTCTCCAGGAATGCTTTTGGAGAATTCACATTTCACATTTATTGGGGGTTGCCAGCAATAGAACAATTTATTAACAGTTTCGTTATTTTCAATTATTTTTAATTCGAATTTCTTATTGCAATATGTGGAGCTAAGAAAATCTAATAGTTTCGCCCTTTCGCATAAAGATTTACATATATTACGGGTTTCCTCTAATTTAGCTACATCTGTTACAACAATTTTTTGAGAACCCAAAATATAGTTTGTTGATTTCTGTGTTTTGGATAGAACAATAAATAATATGGAAAAAACGCTAATCGCCAAAGCTATCATTACTATTGTGTTTAAAGTTAGGGACACGCTTCGCATTTAATATAGTTATTTCCCAATCCTTAAAAATTACAAATTTGTCAAAATATTGGTAATAATTATCGATAAACCATGCCGCAATAGGAGAAAATATTAAAGGCATATAATTTCTGGCATGCCCTTCTCCTTCGAATTTTAGAAAATAATCGTGGCTTTCTTTAATTATGGCCAATTCTCCCTTGTCTTCGCTAACCGCAGTATGTATTAGAATAAAACCTAACTCTTTAGACTTTTTTATTAAATATTTTCTATCCCTCCAATTATCTAAAGCTTCTATTACAATTTTGTAAGGAGAAAGATCTATATCTTTTATGTCAGATATTATGTAAGGCAAACCCAATCTATTACCCACTATTTTAGCTTTGTACTCGCCCAAATCTTTTTTATTATAAAAGGGGTGGTATTTTATATTGCTCTCATCAACAATATCTTTGTCCAAAACAACAAACCATTTTTTATACAGAACTCTTAAATAGTATGCTAGCAAAGAGCCTAAACCACCTAAACCAACAAGTAGCATCATACAAGGCTTTATGTTGTAATAATAAAATACCTTATATAAGTGAAAAATTATTAAATGATAGATAATAAATATTGCTATGGAATACCACATAGAGTTAGCATTTACGAAAAAAATAGATATTCCAACCCTAATGTTGTTAGTAAACCTATTAAACTCTATGAAAAATATTAACAAAGTAACAATTATTGAGAGCGAATTAATAGAATTGTACAGAAAAAACGGAAAAATAAAGAAACTTACTATGGAAGATGTGGAGGAAAAGCTTAATATTCCTTTTTATAGGAACTTGTATACATTATCTAGAATTGCCGATGAAAAAAGGTTTAGTGGGAGCGCTGTTTATAATGGTAAAAGTATATTAATCATACACTCTCAAGGTATAGATGATTATTATAGCGGAAAAACCCTCGGTAGCAAAAAGAATAACTTTTTCCCTTACTACAAATTATAAGCTAATATCAAAAAATCCCCCCCAATATTATTTTAAAATAGATAGCAAACCCGTTATTGTTATACCTGCAGCAGGCCATATATATAATTTAGATACAAACCAAAGAGGTTATCCAGTATTTGATTATTTTTGGAATGTAGAAAAAGGTAAAACAAAATTTGCTAAAGCATTTTCAAAATATAAAAACGAAAAAGAAGTAATAGTTGCAACAGACTATGATTTGGAAGGAGAGCTAATTGGTTATAATATATTGAGGTTTGCTCTAAACAAAACCAATGCGAAAAGAATGGTTTTCTCTGCATTAACTCCAAAAGATCTTAGGGAAGCATTTTTTAATCTAAGAGAATCTATAGACAAAAACTTAGCAATAGCAGGAGAGACTAGACATATAATAGATTGGCTTTATGGGATTAATTTGTCTAGAGCATTAACTTATGCTTTAAGGCATTATGTTAAAGATGTAACCTTAAGCATTGGCCGTGTGCAGGGGCCAACTTTAAGATTAGTATATGAGAGAGAAAAAGAGATATCTAATTTCATACCAGAAGAGTATTATAGAGTAGTATTTATACACAAAAACTACAAATTTTACTATATAGAGAAGCTTAAAAATTTAGAAAGGGCCAAAGAGATAGCCAAATGCAAAGAATTAAAAATAGTAAGAGTAAAAGAGGAAAAAGTTTATTTGCCTCCTCCACATCCATACAATTTAAGCGCTATACAACAGGATGCATACAAATTCTATAAAATATCGCCCAAGGATACTTTGTTAATATTGCAAAAACTATATACAAATGGCTATATAAGCTATCCTAGGACTAGTTCAAATATATTGCCAGAGAGCTTAGACTATAGATATATACTAGAAAAACTAAAATTGTGGGGTTATAGTTATTACATAAGTTATTTGCTTAAAAAACCCATCCTAAAGCCGAACAATGGTAATATAGAGGATGCCCATCCCGCTATTTATCCTACTGGTATAATCCCTAAAGGGTTATCAAAAAAAGAAAGCCTTATTTATGATTTAATAGTTAGAAACTTTATTGCCACTTTTATGGACAAAGCTTTAATAATAAAATTTAAAGTCTATGGGAGATGCGATAAATATTTATTTGTATACGAAGGACAATCCTATGGAAATAGCTCGGGGAAGTGAAGGAATAATATATTTAGACTATAACGATTCTTTAGGAATAGGCAAAAAACCTTACATAATAAAATATAGGCCTCCTAAAAAATATAGACATGAAAAAATAGATATTTCTCTTAGAAAGTTTAGACTAAGAAGAGAATACAAAATATTGCAAAAAGCTTACAAAATAACTAATACTCCAGAGCCCTATCTTATGGATGAAAACAAATTTATAATTGCTATGCAATATATTGAAGGCCAACCCTTAAATGTGAGCAATTTTGTCCATTATCTAAAACCTATGGCCTTAATTATTAATACTTTGCATGAAAATAATATTATACATGGCGATTTGCATCCAAAAAACTTTATATTGGGAGATAAACTATATATAATAGATTTTGGTCTGTCCTTTATTTCTAATAGAGTAGAAGACAAAGCTGTAGATTTGTATGAATTAAGAAAATTGCTAAAAGATAGATGGGAAGAATTTGCCCAATATTATAAAAATGATGAAGTTTTGAAAAGGGTAGAAGACATAGAAAGGAGAGGCAGATATAAGATGCAAATATAATTTATAAAGGATACTCTAACTAAACCGAGTGGTACTGTTCGAGAGAGTAAGGTCTACCAAAACAGTAAGATGCTACTATTGTGGAAGGATATTGCCAAAAGAGAAAGCTTATGTAATATACACAAAACCAAACGTTGCTGGAGAGCTTTCAGAAAATGAAGTTATTGCAGTATTTAGCCAAAAAAGAAAAATATATGTATGTCCAAGCTGTGCAAGGCATAGAGGTATAAAAGACCATAGGAAAGAGGTCAATGTGAACAAATTATACAAACTGGTATTTTAATAAATTATAACTTTCCATATTATATATGGATTTGGTAAAAAAGATTTTAGACCATTATGAAAAAATATGGGTACTAGCGAAAGCCAATGCTGTATTGGAATGGGATTCTGAAACTTATATGCCTAAGGGCGAAACAAAGGAGAGAGGATTTATAACATCGAAAATAGAATCAATGATACAAGATTTAATGACAGACAAAGAATTTATTAAATGGGTTGAACAATTAGAAGAAAAAGCAGAGAACGATTTTGAAAAAGGAATAGCAAGAGTGTTAAAAAGAAGTATATACTATTATACAAAAATTCCTAAAAAAGAGTTAGAAGAATACAATAAGCTTATAGTAGAAGCTGTAAGGGTATGGGAAGATGCAAAGAAAAAATCTGATTTTAACAGATTTGCTCCATATTTAGAAAAAATAGTCGAATTTAAAAGAAAGTTTGCTGAATATTTGGGCTATAAATATTCACCATACGATGCTTTGTTAGATAGATACGAAGAGGGCTATACAGTTAAAGACATAGATCCCTTATTTAATAGATTAAAGAGGGATTTGAAAAAAGAATACGAAAGAATAAAAGAGATTTGGCATGACTATCATTGGTTGGAAAATGAACCATATAATAGAGAAAGAATGGAATTATTGAATAAAACAGTATTGTCTATGATTGGTTTTGATTTTAACCATATGAGATTAGATGTTAGCGCACATCCTTTTACTATAGAATTAGGCCTATATGATATAAGAATTACCACTTGGTATCATAAAAAAGATTTCAGAAGGTCTCTTTTAGCGGTAATACATGAGTTTGGCCATGCTTTGTATGAAAGACAAATAGATGAAAAGCTATGGAAAACCCCATTGCAAGGGGGTGTATCCCTAGGAATACATGAATCACAATCTAGGTTTTGGGAAATAGTTGTTGCTAAAACAAAAGAGTTTACCCAATTCTTAGAGCCTTTAGTAAAGAATATACTAAAAATAGATGCTGATAGCGAAGATCTATTTAAGTATTTCACAATAGTAAGGCCTATCCCAATAAGAGTTGAGTCTGATGATGTAACTTATAATTTTCATATAATATTAAGGTACGAAATAGAGCGTGATTTAATAGAAGGCAAAATCGATGTTAGGGATATTCCTGAAATATGGAATGAAAAAATGGAACAATATTTGGGAATAAAACCTAAAAACGATAGTGAAGGGGCTTTGCAAGACATACATTGGTCTTTAGGAGCAATAGGGTATTTCCCAACATATACTTTAGGTAATCTAATTGCAGCACAAATAAAATACAATTTCCCAGACTTAGAAACACATATAGAAAACAAAAACTTTGCTACGATTAGAGAATACTTAAGAGAAAAAATTCATAAATACGGCTCTATGTATGAACCAAAAGTTTTGTTAGAAAAATCCTTTGGAGAGCCTGTTAATGAAAAATATTTTATTAAATTGTTAAGAGAGCGCTACAGATGATCTCTTTTATAAGCTATATACCCTTATTGCTAGTTTTATACGATATTTATAGACATTGGGATTCAGAAAAATTTTTCCATTATTTTAATTTATTGTTAGGTACAATAGCGATAACAATTACTGCTAAAATGATGTTCCATGTTTATAGGGTATCCCATATAGACCCATATGCTTTCCCTAGTGGGCACACATTAATCGCTTCTGTTCTTTTAATGTTTTACAAAGATGTAAAACTAGTAGTATTTCCATTGTTAGTAGGTTTATTAAGAGTTATACTTGGAAGGCATACAATAGAACAAATAATTTTGTCTTTCTTATTTATACCAATAATTTATTGGTTTGTTAGCTTTTTGGAGAGTAAGGGAAAAGAAGGCAATAGAAAGATTTTCCATATAGCGAGCGCTATGGCGATAGCTTTTATGTTCGATGTTTTTAATTCTATAGCTTTGTATGTTTTGTTTGCTTTATTGATTATAGGGCTAATACTATACAAGCATAGGAATAACCCAATAGTAAAAAGGTTTTTGGATTATTACGATAGAGACGGAAAAGGAATTGGTGCATTTACTTTAGTTTTAGGCAGTATAATATATTATTTTATAGAACCCAAATTAATGGTTTACCAAGCATGGGTTGATGGTTTAGCTAGTTTAAGCAAAAACATTTGTTTTGTTCTATTATATGGTTACATAGGTTCTATTATTGGATTTTTAGTAACTAAAATGCCTATAGGATTTTTGTTCCCAATAGCTGAAGCGTTAACCCCTTATGATAATATTTTATTGCCTATACTAATGGGGGTTATTTTCTTCATATACCACTAAAACTTTTTCCCCAGCCCACGCTCCAATTTTTGCGGCTATTTTTAATTCTAAAGCATATAAGGGAATTTTGTTCTCTTCGTATCCCATTATTAATATGTCTAACATTTTGTCGCTCGAAACTAAGCTAACATTTTTATTATTGAGATAATCGCTATTAACATTTTTCCTTGTTATAGTGATATTATATTTGTCGCCCAAATCTTTTATTTCAGCTATATAAATTGGAATCTCTATAGGAAATTTATAATTGCCAATTACTTTACCATAAAAATATACGCCAGTCCCTTTGTACTCTAGAAAGGCTTTATAAATTTTGTAAAACTCGTTCATTGATACTTCTCTATACAAGATATGGCAACCACCAACTGTTATTCTATAGCTAATACTAGACAAAGGGTTTTTAATCCCAATAATCCAATTTAAAAAATCTAAATTAGCTTTTGTTTCTTCAATTTGATAGTGAATAGACTTAACAATTCCTGAAAAGGGGTTTTTTGTTAACAAATCCTCTATTTTACAACCCGTAGTATAAGCATTTTGCTCTAAATAAGAAAATTTAAAAGCAATTAATGATAAAAATAAAATAGAAATCAAAGCAAAAACTAGTTCATGCACTTTTCTTATTCGCTACTCCATATTTTTTAATTCTTTCTATTACCTCTTCAACGATTTTTTTGGTTTCTTCCACACTTCTGGTTCCTGGAACTACAATTTTACCGTTTTTGAATAAATGTAGTCTACCTTTTTTGTCTGTGCCTAGCCTATACGTTAAACCTGGGAATTGTTCGGGGTTATACTCAGCATCTGGGTCTTTTTCTGCTAACAAAGCTAGGTTTACTTCATAATCTAGATAGCCTGTCCATACCATGTTTTCTAATTTTATTTCTGGTTCTTCTATACATTCTCCGCCATATTTTCTTATTATGTCACAAGCGTATTCTATTGCAGCTATCAAATGCTCTTTTTTAGTCACACCAGAAACGATTATTGGGCCTTTTCTAAATAATAGAATAGAAATTGTGTGCATCCCCCCATTTTCGTCTGGCACATTTAGTTTTAGCCTAACCCCAGGGAATCGGTCTTTTTCATATATGGCATTAACCATTTCCTCTGCAACTTTACTTAAATCTAATGGTTTTGAGGAAGTTAACCTAACATGGAATACCATATTTGTTAGCTTTAATTGATAGTCTTTGCCCTTTATTACTTTTGGAATTTCATCAACAATTTTTGCTTTTTCTTCAATAATTTTCCTATCCATCCCTCGCTTTAAAGCTCATCTTTAAATATAGCTATTACTACTTTTAAGTTACAAAAAATGTATTTATTTTGTATCTAAAATCGAAACCGGGCCCGTAGTCCAGCGGTAGGACGCCGCCCTCGCAAGGCGGAGGCCCCGGGTTCGAATCCCGGCGGGTCCATTAAATATGAAAAAAAGGCGGCCAGGGGGATATGAGCCCCCCGGGCACTCCAGGCTGCCCCACCCCGCGTAGTAAGTTATAACAAAACCATTTATAAATGTTACTGTAAGAATTAACGATGAGACCATTGGAGTTTTTAGCTTCTTTGAAAGGCAAAAGAGTAAAGGTTTATTTAAAAAATGGCAAAACCATTGAAGGTTTATTGGAAAGCTCGGATATACATGTTAATTTATATATGAAAGAGGTAAAAATTGATGAAGAGAATTTGAAAGAACTATTTGTTAGGGGAGATATGGTTTTATTTATTGCCCCCCTCTAATTTTGTAATATTCGTGCAAATGCTCGTATGGGTAATAGGCTAAACCTGTAAATTGTTTTCCGCATTTTTTACATCTGTAAATTCCATATGCCTCTCTAATTACTGCTTTAGACCTACAGAAGGGACAAACATGTTTTTTCCTTTGTTTTATTTCAACAGTTAGTACTCTTTTTCTTATACCTAAACCATACCTAGGACCAAACCTACCAGTAGGACCTACCTTTTTAGTATGGCTAAAGGCCATTAGCAATATCTATATAATAGTTTAAAGGTTTATTAGTTTGACAAACAATTTGGCGAATTTTGTATTTTTTAAATTTTCTTCTAGCTCTTTTTTGTTAGCATAAAAGCGCCATTCCCCCAAAGGGTGTTCTATTTTTATGAAAACCTTATCATTTTTGGATTTTTTCAATGTTACAACTAAGTCCTCACTTTCTACAACAATAGAATTTTCATCAGAATAGATATCGATATAATAGTTGTCGCGCATCTTACATAGTAATAAATCACCAATTATATCTAACAAAGCTACTATCTTATTAAGTTTCACTTATAGAGAAAATGAAATAATTTAAAGTCTATTCAACAATTTCTTCTTTCTTTTTTCTACCTAAATATAGGCCCAATCCTAGGGCTATTATTATTGCTATGGGTAATAACCAATTGAATTGTTGGGCTTTCTTTTGCACTATTTTTATTTGCTTTTCAGCTATCTTATTATTGTTTAGATCATATACTTCAAATTTTATTGTTGCTGTGTCTTTTAATGGTTTGTAATTAAAACTAACGGTTTTAGCTTTGTAGTCTAAAGATATGGTTTTTATGGAAGGATCTACTATAGCGCCATCGGCCAACACTTTTATTGTCACAACCCCTGGTTGCTTTGGATATAATATTAGCTCTATTTTGTCTTTTTCATAACTAACATCGATGTTGTTTATTATATCTTGTTTAGAGACAACATCTAATGTTAATTGTTTGCTGTATGTATATACTCCATCGCTTGCGTATACATATACATTAAATTTGTTTGAATTGGTTTTAACCTTTATAGGAATAACTAATTGGGCACTACTATAGCCTTCTAAATAAATAGTTTTGGTTATTGTATCTGTTGGGGTTTTTATTGTTAAGTATACAGTTCTGCTTTTTTCTATTGGGTTGTTTACTCTAACTATAATAGATGTGGATTCGCCTTGCATTACCTTTTCGCTTACAGGCATTACATTTACATCTAATGTGCCATCAACAAATTTAACAGCATATTCTTTTACTATGTTTTGCCCATTGTTGTCTTTTACCGATAATATTAATTTGCCATCCCCTGTAAAGGATGGAATATTCATTACTAATTCTACTAAGTTTTCCCTTGTTGTTAATGTTTTGCTGGTATCGTTGCAAGCCAATTTTATTCCATTAGCTATAGCGCATAATGTTACAGTAACATAATCGCTATTTGCTATCCCATCATAAATTATAGGGATTTGGAATTTCGTTTTTGTGTTGGTAAATACTATTTTGTCTTCTGGTAAAGGTAAATCTAGAACATCTAAATCATATTGTGCGACATCAAATGGTTCATTAATAGAAACGTTTATCTCTTTTTCATCAGCCGCAGTATTTCCATTGTTATCAAAAGAGATTAACCTAAACTTTATTGTGTATATACCATCATCAACATTTGGGTAATCAGGCAAATTATATAATGGAATTTCGATAGTTTCTATTTTAGTTTTTCCCGCATCGATTTTGTATTCTTCCATCAATGCTAAGTTTTTCTCATTTTGGTTTATCAAATATACTATAAGCTTGGAGTTTGTTGCATCAGTAGTATTATATTTTATAGTAATTGGAATTGTGCTCTTCGCCATTACTCCTTTAGTATATACTGTATTAGGGTAATCTATTACTTCCAATTGCGCTGTTGGTGCTGCTAGGGCTAAACCCAAAACTACTACTGCTGGGAGAAAACGTTTCATTCAAAAAATATAATTTATCATTTAAAGGTTTTTAGCAAGAATAAAGCTAACCAAAAATATTATAATGGGCAGTATCCATATCCAATTGTTGTTTTCCTCTATTGTTACTATATTTTGTGTGCTTTGTTTTTGCATTTCTTGTTTACTCTCATATGTTTCGCTAAAAGACATAGAATTGGTTGGATTAGCTTGTATAGAATACAATGCTGGGATATAATATTGGTTTTGGTTATTGTTTGTTACTGGAACTACAATATTACTAATTTTATTGTATGTGCTTAACTTTTTATTATTAATGCTTCTATTTTTATTGTCAGTACTAACTTCTCTATTTTCTGTACTATTCGTATTATTGGTATTATTGGTTGTTTTGTTACATCTAAATGTTAAATCTTTTTTTACTACAGAGCCATTCGCATTTACTTCTAATGTTTCAACAAACCATTTTTTATCATTTTTCAAAATATACAAACTATAATTACCGGAATTTAGGCATAGCTTTTTGTCCTTAACTTTTGGCCCTCCATAATGGCAGTTTGGATCACAAACAACTTCTATAGAGCTATTTGATGGCTCTGCAATTAGCAAAGAATTATTTATATCTATTCCACATAGGTTAGTTATATTGCCATAATAACAATTTGGTATTGCAGGCATTAGTTAGGCCATGTTATATTTGTTAAAGGCTTTGCCCAATATGGAGTTAAATCAAATACTTTGGTTTGTTTTCCCTCTCTGAAATCCCACACTAAATCGAACACTTCAAAATTGGATAAATCTATAGAAACTTTGTTTGCCATTCCATCTATATTACCAGCAAGTGCTAATAATGAATATTTGCCCTTTTCGAGATTATATTTCTTGGGATTTGTTACATTTTTATATTTTATAGGTAAGTATACCGCATTTGATATATTTAAGAAATATGCTAGGTATGGGGGTAAATAATCACTGAAATCGCTATACAATATGGGGGTTTCATTAACATAAGCCATGAAAGTTCCTGTTAAATTGGAGATAGCATCATTAAATGGTTTATAACTAATATCAACATATCCTTCAAAAGCTATGAAAATGGGTTTGTTGGGCTCTATATAATATAAAATGTCTGGCAATGTTTCATTATTCATAGCAAAGTTAAATTGTTTACTATCCGCTTCTATTGTTATTTTTGATCCATTGGCTATAAAATTGTTAAATACACATATATATTCATATTTTATGCCTTGTTGTGAACAATCAACTTTCTCGTTATAATTCTCGATTTTTCTTTGAGAAGGCGTCCAATGCAAATATTTTTCATTTAAAGTAGCATTTATAGTATTAACATATTTGTTCGTTACAATTTTAATAGCTGTAAAGTTTATTGGTGTTACGGAATTAATTTGTAATGGTACTTCGTTAACAATTACTGTTTTGCTATCTGTGTAATTATTGCTATTACATGTTGCACTAAGAGATATAGTATGAGTACCCGGTATAGTTAGTTGTATAGTATCAGTAAAAGTATATGTATTACCTGTTACATTACCGGTTTTGTCATATTCACCTTGGCTATCCCATATATGGAATGTTCCCCCATTACAATTATTTATTGTTGCTGTTATCTCTATACTTTCATACTGGTTTATGCTAGTAGGTGTAACGCTCAAAGAAACAGATGGGGATGGTTTCGGGGATGGAGATGGAGTAGGAGATGGTTTATTTACTCTAACAGTAGCAGTTTTTGTTATAATTCCATTATAACAATAGAGCTTCGCTGTTATAGTGTGTGTACCTGTTTGTGTGAGTGTAAACGATTTGCTAATACTTAAATTCCCATTAAATGTACCACTGTAAGATATTTCACTTTTATCATCGGTAATTTCGTAGCTTCCTCCTAAATTAACAGGATCTTTGTAACAATTATTGGCGGTTAGAGTAATTGTTACGCTTTCTCCAACATTAATAGTACTGGGAGAAACGCTTAGTGTTGCGGTAGGTTGTACAGATAGGACTTTTTGTACATGGTTTTTGTTACAAGTTAAGTCCTTACAAACAGAAACATTAAATTCAGATCTTTCCAAAGCATTATTATAATCTTTCATTATTAGTTTACACCCTGTTTCGTTAGGTATATCAAGAATTATTGTAGGTTGTGGTATTCTTCCTCTATCCGTCCCAACATTTATTACATCATGAAAGGTAATTGTATGTTTTATACCACTGGGGCAGTCAAAGTATACATAATTATCAATAGACGAATTTATATTGTTAAAATAATCTAAATAAAATGTGCTATTTAACGAAGTAATTGTCACTTTATTTGCATCAAAAGAACCTTCTCCTATTTTTAATAGAATTAAATAATTATCCTCACTCTTTACTAAAGTGCCACTATATACATTTACATTGATAGCTAATGCTCCAATAATAGTTAAAAATAATATTATAAGTCTAAGCATTTTTCCTTTTTCTTTTAAATAATGGTACCAATCCCATTACTCCAAGCACTGGTGCAGGAATAGCGAATTTTTTAGAGTAATCAGCATCCACTTCGCTAACATCTACAAGATACAGCAGTTTTTCGAATGATATGCCATTCTGTAATGCCCTACTTATATTTGTATAGATGGGATTCGACGAATCCACATTCCTCCCATCTACCTTTATATATTGTGGTAAACTGTCCATAGAAATGTTACCAATAGCATATATTGCTCTACCTGTTAGAATTTTTCCCAAATCGGTATCATCAATATATGTGCCAGGTTCTATTCCAGCATCCCAGATATTGTCTTTATCGTAATCTACAAATACAGCCCCATCTTTTACTATTAGATGGCCATTTGTATCCTTCATCTTGCTTGCTATGTTGGTTAAGTAATCTATAAGTTTATTTTTGTCAAAATAGTAATTAGATAAGGACTCACTATCATTGAATTTAAGACCCTTTTCATCTATTACTATGGGTAATACTTTGAATTTTATATTTAATTTCGCATTATTTACACCATCTAACTGGATTTCCACCTTATGAGTTTTGCCATTATATTCAAATTTTGGTATAACTAAAGTACCATCGGTTATTTGGTAAGCCCCTCCCAAATTATTTAATGTATCGGTTTCATCTAATAATTTATTGATTTCTTTTTCTTTAGTAGGGATAGACAATTTTATTTGGTCGTTTTCGATTAAATCGCTGTATCTTAATGGGTTATTGACACTTGAAGTAAAGAAAGCGTTATTTACATACCAGTCGCCCGAAGTGTCACTTACTACTTTATTTAAATAATCAATATATTTGAAACCATCTTTCTCATAAACATAGTCAACCATATCATTCCCATTTAATGAAATATCTGTATCATTAAGTTTTACTTTTATATTTTTGTATTGGATATTGCCCTCTTTTACAGAGCTAAGGTCAATTTCATATTCTTTGGCCATTGCCAAACCTGCTCCGGCTAAAATTGTCAATACCGATGCCAATTTTGGAGCAAGTTTGGGACCTTCTTTAATTATATAGTTTTTTGCTTTTTCTTCAATTTTATAGACAAACTTCTTAGGCAAGGGAATTTTTCTCATACGGTCTATTACATTCATCATTTAAAAATGTTTAACCATCTAACAAAAAGGAATACTTATTTTATGGTGGTAAATGGATAAAGCCTTTAAACTATATAATATACCAATCTCGGGGCGGTAGCTCAGCGGGAGAGCGCCCGGCTGAAGACCGGGAGGTCGGGGGTTCAAATCCCCCCCGCCCCATAGATTTATAAATCGCATTATAATAGTAATCCAAAATGTTTAGTTTCGAAATTGAGAAAAAACCAAATATAATAAGGAATAAAAAGAAATTGGAAGAAAGACTAAACATAGAATTGGAAGAAAAAGAGAACAGTTATATAGTTAAAGCAAATGATGGATTAACCTTAAACAAGGCAATAAAGATTATTGACGCTTTAAATGCTGGTTTCGGGGAAGAAGCTTACAAATTGTTAGATGATAACTATGATTTTATGGTAATCCCCATAAAAAGGGCAACAAAAAATGATAAAGAGAGAAAAAGGATTCTTGCTAGACTAATTGGAACAAAGGGGAAAGCTAAAAAGAATATATCCAATCTAACAGGGGTTTCTGTTATAATAGATGATAAGAAAAAAGAAGCCTATTTGCTAGGAAAGATAGAGGATTTAATTATAGCGAGAGAGTCCATAAATAGAATAATAGAGGGCCAGCCCCATGGGAAGGTTTATTCCTTTTTAGAATCGAATAGAAGGCTTAAAAAGCTCAGAGATTTAAGAGATTCTCTCTAAAAATTTTTATATAACGTTTTATAACATTCTATGGATCTTGTTATAACAACGAAATTAGCATTGGTTGATGCGATTAACCCTTGTGTATTAGCGATACAAGCATCTTTATTAGCGGTGTTATTAACTAAAAGTAGAAGAGATGCTTTAATTGGTGGGATTTTGTTTACCATTACAATATTCATAATGTATCTATTGTATGGTTTGATATTACATTCTATATTATCAATGTTCTATGATTATGTAAGAATATTTTTGTTAGTTTTGCTATTGGTTTTGGCCATATTAGAAATAGCAGCATACTTTAATTACAAACCAGGTTTAATATCGATAGAGATGCCCATAAAATTAAGACCATTGGCTAACCAATTAATAGAAAATACCAAAAATCCCTTAATAGCGATCCCATTAGCGATATTGTTGAGTTTATTTCTATTACCATGCTCTTCCGGTCCATATGTTAGCTTTTTAGGATTGCAAAAAACAATTGATTGGGTGTTATTGTTATATTATCTAACAATATTCGTTTCACCAATGATTCTAATAACTTTGTTAGTGTATTATGGATTTTCTCCAGAAAAAATAAAAGAATGGAGAGATAAACATATTAGGGAATTGCATTTAGTAGCAGGTATACTATTGTTGTTAGTTCTTCTATACTTGATATGAAGGCGAAGAAGTTATTAATATTCGTGCCATTGTTGTTACTGCCTTTATTAACTTTATTAATGCACAAAACCGAACCTAAGCATTATAAGCATTATAATATATATGTGGTTTACTCTCCTTATTGTCCACATTGCCATAATTTGCTTAAAACTTTAGATGAATTAGGAATTAAAGCTATAACAATTGATTATAGGGAATTTCCGAAAACTCCTTATTACAAATTTGTTGCCAAATATTTTAATGGTGTTCCCTTGGTTTTTGCTAAAACCAAAAACCAGCTAATTATAATAAGCGGGTATCCATCGGAAATACAAGATAATAATGGTTACTATTATGGAAAAGAATATGAAATTGAATTATGCAAAAAATTGGGAGGCAAACCCGTATATATTAATAATAGTTATTATTTCTGTGAAATAAATAACACAATATTGGGAAACAGAAAAGCTATTGAATGGCTAATAAATATATGTAAAAGCCAAGGATGCGAAAATCTAACTATCATAAAATAGTTTTTTATTTTATTTCTACTTTTAAATTGTTACATATTACTGCGCCATGGAAAATAGCGCAATAGCTAAATTATTAAAAAACATTCTTGGAAAGCGAAGTTTAAGATCTTTATTCCCTCATAGGGGGAGATTGCCTTACACATTACCCCAACCACTAGAATCAAGAATAGAAAAATTCTTCAATTTCTATAAAGAAAATAGAGAAGAGCTAAAAAAAGCAGGGATAGATGATTTACCCTCGTTTATATACTTCTCGGTATACAACCTTGATAAAGGTGTTTTGGATCCCTATGATCCGTTGGCTATTTCTAGAAGGTTGGTATTTTATTATATATGGCAACACTTACCATGGGATCTTAGGGAATACTATGAAAAAATTTCTGTCTCCCCTAAGTACAGAAATAACAAAGATCCAGTCGAGTTGTTATATGAAGAAAAGAATCGAAAAGAATTGGATGGAATTGTAGGTTTTGATATATACGAAAAACCAGAGTTAAATAGGTTGTATATCGCTGGCACAGTGTTTTTCTCTATAAAGCTTACCAAACTGGAGGATATGTATGCATTATTGGCCTGTTTATATAACCCACAGTTGTGTAGTGAACTCGGTAAAAGTGTAACGCCCTTTCCTCGTAAAAAGCACGAACCCTACGATCCCGAAAAAATAATTAATAAATTTAAATCCAAGGAAAAAGAAATTATGGATACATTAGAAAAAGTCAAAAGAGTACCTTTCGATACTATAGACAAGGAAACCTTCTTACCTCACTATGCTAAAGCCTCAGTAATCGCTTTTGGTGACAGAAAGGCAAAATCCATAGCTTATGATTTGTTAAAATTCCAAACATTTTACGAAATATGGAACAAATATAGACATAGGAATATTCTCGATATATTTCTATACTATTTGGCCCATAGAAAAGATCAAAATTATCTCTCTGCAAGAACTTTAAGACGGTTGGTTTCTATATATAAGATAATGGATTTTAATAGGTTAGAAAGAGAAATTAGTAAACAAAAACAAGAATATGAAGGATTAGACTTCGTTAGAATAGAAGGAGATGACACTTACTCAATAGTTATAACAGTACTAGATAGAAATAAATTGATAGAATATCTAAGAAAGAAAGGTTTTGAGTGAGTCTCTATCTTTTTTCAATTGGTCAAAATTTATTTTGTCTATTGTATCATTTGTAGCATGGTATATTGCTATTAAACCCTCTAAGGGAGTACCATAAATTAATATATTATCACCAAACACACCATAAGCTTCGATATATTCTTTGTCCGTTAAAAATTGTGTATCCTTATATCCAATACAATCTATTATGAGTTTTCTTTTTACTTTCTTAAAAACATCCTCGTATTTTTCTATAACTCTAATAAAGGAATAGTCCCAGTATTCGGGCCAATAATATGCTATTTCTGTAAAACCTATCAAAAATATTGCATTCTTATTCAAATTAATTTCTTTGTTTTTTAGCATATATAATATTAATCCAAGCGAAGAGGTATTATCTATTGCCCCATACCACAAAGCGTCATAATGCACAACTATTGCTTGTTCGGCTTTATCAACATTACCAATAACAAAGTTTTTGTTTTTTATATCTCTTATTTTTACTTTTAGATAGCCATCAACGTCATTAGAGTTTAATAAAAGATTTATACTATTTTTCGATACTGCTAAAGAAGGAACATTATAAAATATTGGAGTTGAAATATCTGTTTTAGATTCTAAGTAAGAGTTAAAATTTATGTTAGGATAATTATAGTTATTCTCCAAATCAGACGAATCCTTTATGTTTTTCTCTATTTTACCAGATTTTAAACCGGTGGGCAATACATCTATTTTTTGTCCATCGATGTATAAATAGTATTTTACCCAATCTGGAACTAAAACAAAATGTTCGTAAATATGATAATCTATTTTGTATTTATCTAAAAATTGTTCGATATAATCAGCTCTATGTAGGGTTTTACGAATATAATTAGAATCAAAAAATACTAAATCTTTATAGATAGAATTTAACTCGCTATAATTCAACTTCGATTTTTTCATTTATTTCTTTTACTGGCTCCCAAATTTTTAGCTCTTCTACTCTAGCTTTTAATGGTTTGTCATCTTCATCCAATTCTATTACTACTTTGCCTGTTATTAGTTTGCCAGTACCAATTTTTTCTTCTATTGTATAGCCTAGCCTTTGTACTAGTTTAGAGAATTCTTTTCTATGCCTCTCTAATACTTCTCTGTCTCTAGCTGCCATAGCTCCCCATAGATATCTTACAAAGCTAATACCCACTGGGTTTACAGGTCTAACGATTTCTATTTCTATCGTCTTCATAATATTAATAGTAACGATCTAATAAAGCTCTGTATTACTACTAAAAGTTAGACAATATCTTTTACAGCCATATTTTATTTCTAAGGCCACAGAAATCTGTTATTCCAACCTGTTTTTTCAACAAATTTATTAGCTCTAATGTATTCGTCTAAACTACCGATGTCAAACCAGTTTCCTTCATAAATAATACCATAGACCGGTTCATTTTTTGTGTAAAGTAGCCATTCTATTAGTTTTCCTAGTTTGTCTTTTTCATTATTTGGGTTTTCTATATATTCATCTATTAGACTTAGTTTTTCTTTAGGGATAGCATAAATTGCTGTTGAAACTAGAGTGCTTTCGGGTTTTTCAGGTTTTTCTTTAAAATCGATAATTTTATTGCTTTTTAGCTTTACAACTCCATATCTTTTAGCTAGTTCTAAATTTTTAACATCATACAAAGCCAAAGCAAATGATTTGTTTTCTCTCATTATTCTAATTAATTTTCTTAAATTAAAATCAAACAAATTGTCTCCAGCAACAACTAATAAGTTTTCGTTAATCCAAGCCTCTTTAATAGAGTAATTTAAATCCCATATTGCTCCTTTAAGCTCTTTAACATCTTTTATAGGAGTTACGATTAGCTCGATTTTATCGTTTTCTAAAGTTTTCAACCAATATCTAAAATGGTTTTCGAATTTTTTGTTTACAGATATTATTATTCGTTCTGGGTTTAGTTCTATAACCCTTTGTAAAATATAATTTATTATTGGTACACCGCCGATAGGCAATAAGGGCTTTGGTATGTATTCTGATAGGGGTTTTAACCTTGTTGCAAAGCCTCCCGATAAAATAATAACACTTAGATCTTTCACAAAACTAAAATTAAAAACAATTAAAAAATTAGTAACCGAATAGCTTTTTCAATAAGCTTTGCTCCCATTGGTCTTTAATTTTTGTATATTCTACTTTTGGCTCTGGGTCTTTGTTTCCTTTGGGTTTACCTTCGCTAAAATCTAAGCTAAAGAATGTACTTTCAGTTTTTAGTTCTTTTAAATTACCCATGTAAGCCCATCCTCCAAATCTATAGTCTTGTGGTTTATATTCTGTTCCTTCTATTTCTGCAATTATTTGGTTTGCTGCATTTATTGCGCTTTGCAAAGCTATTTCTGCATTCTTAGGGAAGGGCAATTTAGCAACATCTCCTACAGCATAAACATTATCGTAATCTTTTAACCTTAAATCTTTTGGACTTCTTACTTCTATAAAGCCTTCTCCTATAGGGTTGTTAGCTTTGTTTGGGGGCAAAATAACTTTGTAATCTGCTTCTATAAATGTGCCATCATTTAGTTTTACGCCCTTTTCGTTTACTTCTACAATTTCTTTGCCTAAATAATATTCTATCCCTGCTTCTTCAAATCTTTTTATCCATACATCGTGTATTACTGGAGGTTGTACCTTTTCGTTAGCATCGACAAATATTAATTTTATATTATCTCTAACTTTTCTATGCCTTAATACCATGTCTATAGTCATAATTGTTTCCCCGGGGGCAGGGGCACATCTATAAGGTTGTTTTGGCGCATAAACCAATATAGACCCTTTGTTTATAGTCCAAATCAAATGTTTTAAATCGAAAAGTTTTCCTATGTCGTATACATTATAGATTTTATCCTTAATATCTATTGCATTATAATCATATTTTATACCGGTAGCAATGATTAGATAATCATATTCTAATTCTTTATTATTCACTAAAACTTTGTTGTTTTCTAAATCTATTTTAGCTTTGCCAAACAAAACTTTTATTTCTTTAGGTAAATGGTTGTAACCTCTAACTATTCTATCTAATTGTTGTTCGTTGCTTAAAATTAATGGTCTCGAAGGCCCGCTAATGTAATAGTCATTCTCTGTTATTACATATACCTCTGCTTTATCTTTTAATAAATGGGCTGCTTGCAAACCTGCTACACCTCCTCCTAAAATTATGGCCCTGGGCATAATGTTATAATAATGTTATATTTAATCGCTTACAATAACTTTTTTGCCATTTTTGAAAGTTAGCTCTTTTAACTCTTCATAGTTTATATTAAGCAACTCTTTGTATATGGATTCCCAAGGTTTTCCAAAATAGTTAATATATATTAGATCTTTTTTTGTTTTTAAATATAGGTTGTATTTACTTGTCATAAAGTCCAATTTGAACTTTTCCATTGCTTTTTTATATTCTTGTTCATCTAGTTGTTTTAGCTTTTCAAAGAATTCCTCTTTAGCTATTTCTACCAAATCAAGCTTTTGCTTTTCTATTCCTGGTAATTCTAAACTAATAGCGAGTCTATCCGGATAAGTGTTATAAATGTAGAAACTGCAACTATAGCATATTCCGTATTTCTCTCTAAAAATGGCGTTCATCAATCCTCTATAGCCAACTATAGAAGTTAATAATTTATATCTTAAATCCAAAGGCGCTTCGAAATTTAAAGAACAATGAACTAGCTTAGTTGGAAATTTTATTTCTATATCTTTGCCCTTCCCTATAGTAGGTTTTTTCTTTTTTGGGTTTCCTTCTTCTATTTTAGAAAAATATTTTTCTATTATTTGTTTATGCTTCTCTTTTATATTCCCATTAACTACAACAAACATATTATTTGAAACATAGTATTTTTGTTTGAATTCTTCTAAGTCACTTTTTTCTATATTTTTTATAGTTTCTTCGTATCCCCCGATGGGGTCTCCATAGTCAGATTCCCCAAACAAAGATTTAGGGATGTTCCTACATAAAATTCCTGCAGGCCTAGAATCATATCTCTTTATCTCGTTTAATACTATTTCGCGTTCTATTTCGAATTCTTTTTCATCAAATTTAGTATTAGTGATCAAACACATAAATAGTATGGGCGAGACTGGTATAACCATTGTAAAAAGAGTAAGTTTTAAGTATATCTAATATTTGGTTTTTATTATATTTAGTATTGCTTTTGAAGGTCATATGCTCAACAAAATGTGATATACCTCTTTTATCTTTCTCTTCGTATATACTTCCAATTTTAATGCCAATTCCTATGGCAATAGTTTCAGCATTCGAAGGGAAATAATATATTGGAATACCATTGTCTAGAATTTGCATAAATTATTAATTCATCGAACTTTATAAAATAATGGCTTTAATTGGTGGTGCCTATATATATTACTATTTTGTATGCAAAAGAAAGCTCTGGTTTTATGCTAATAAAATTACAATGGAACATGAATCAGATTTGGTTCAAATAGGCAAATACATAGAGTTATTTTATAAAGAAAAACATAAATATGAGAGAAAAGTTATAATAAACGAAATATCGCCCGATGTTATAAAAAGGTACAAAGATTTTGTTTTGGTTTTTGAAATAAAAAAATCTGACAAGTTTAAAGAAGCAGCTTTATGGCAGTTAAAATATTATTTATGGTATTTGAAAAGACTAGGATTAAATGTTAAAGGCAAACTAGTTATTCCCGAATATAATAAAGAGGAATACATTGAATTAACTGAAAAGGACGAGAGAAAAATAAAAGAGATTTTAAATGAAATAAAAAGAATAATTTCGATGGATAAGCCCCCTAGAGAAGTTTTTAAAGATTATTGTAAGGCTTGCGCTTATTACCCTTTGTGCTGGGAAGGTTATTGATAAGTATAATCACTATCAAATTCACACCCCATTTCTTTCAGTTTTTTCAAATTCACAAACCCACATTCTTTAAAATATTTAAATTCATAATCCTCCTTAAGTTTATTAATTACAGGCAAACCAACTTTGTCTGGATCTAACCCTAAAACTAGATATAATGGTACTGATACTGCATGGGCTTTGGCTTTCGCAAAAAACTTTTTCCATTCGTCATATGAGTAGGGCTTTTCCTTCAATTTTTTGTATTCCTCTAGAATTTTGGTTATCTCATCATAAATCTCGGCTTCAACCAAATCGCCATAGGGAATTATTAATGTGGTAACATTATCCCTAAAGTCTAATAATTTTTTTCCTACCTCTTCAGATGTACTTTGCAAAAACCAATGTATATTATTTTGGGATTTTCTATCTTCAAAAACTTCTCTAAATTTAAAAAAGATTTCTTCCCCTTTAATTAACCCTTCATAAAATTCTTTAGTAAATACCTCATCAATCTTTTTTATGAAAATCCCTTCTTTAAAATTATCTAGTTCTTCTAAAAATTTCCAACTTTTCTTTATCTCTTCAATATTGTATGGATACTTTTTTCTTCTGTCCTCTTCAATTTTATCTATCTCCTTAGGATAATAGATATACACTTTGGATTTTGATTTTTTTCCATATCTATTAACTCTACCTAACCTTTGAACTATTGCCGATATTGGTGCAGCCTCCGTAAACAAAACATCAAAATCCACATCTAAAGAAACTTCTGTAACTTGGGTAGAAACCAAAATTCCTTTATTTTCCAACAAATCCCTTATTTCCCTTTCTCTCTCTTTTCTATGTTTAAACATAAATCTTCCATGTAATAAAGAAATATTGTTTATATTGTACTCTTCTTTTAGTCTTTTATAAATACATACTGCTTTTTCCACAGTATTTGCTATAACTAAAACGCTCTTTCCCTTTTTATTTTCTTCAACTATCCTCTCTATGTTTTCCGAGATGTCCTTTTTTATTAATTCTATTTCCACTCTTTCCCTATTTCTATATTTTGGTTCCAATTCGTATATATCTACGAATTCAAATTTGATATTAATGTTTTCTGATAGGTAATCAATAATTCCTTTTGGTAAGGTTGCAGACATTAATAATAACCTAATTTTGTAGAGTGGAACCAAATGTTCTAGCAGTTTTTTAAGCAAGAACAACATTTGTGGTGTTAATAGATGGATTTCATCTATAATCAATATCGATTTTCTTAGATTTAACCTTTTCATAAAATATTTGCCAGCTTGCAGAAATGATAACAATATTTGATCTATCGTAGTAATATTTATAGGAGAATAGAGATTTTGGACAAAATATAAACTATTTAATCTCTCATCCTCTTCGTCTAAAATTGCTCTAGCATCGTAGAAATAGAAATATTCCTCTGCTTTAAAACCAGCATTTTTTAGTTTTTGACGAAAATCTTCTATTGCTGTTATTGTTGGAAGAGTAATAAATATTTTGTTATAATCTTTATTTAAGGCAAATAATAAAGCAGTAGTTGTTTTACCCCATCCTGTTGGCGCTCTTAGGGACAAATAATCAAATTTTGACAAACACTTTTGGAAACCCCATCTTTCTTCATCAATACTTCTCCCTATTAATTGCTCAACTTTTCTTTCTGTAATTTCCTCTTTATAAACTATTTCATTAACTTTATCTAAAATATTTTTAGCTGATAAGATATCTGAAATTTTGAATACTCCAAATAGATCCGCCAATTTTATTAATTCTTCTTTTTCGAACTTTTTAAGTAAACCCTTATAATAGATTTCAAAAAATCCTTGATTTAGCAATAAATCTATTTCGGGCTGGTTATTTAGCAAGTTATTTAATTTAAGAATAAGTTTAGCTATTTGCCTTTTTAATTTTTCATCAGTATTACTTAAAGATAAATTAGAGTGATGTTTCGCAATAAAATAAAATAATAAGGGTAAATATTCCTTATCTAAATCGATTTTAGATAAAATCCTTTCCAGTTCCTCCAAAGACCATAAAGAATGGCTACCGGGAGATTTTGGTTTCTCGCCTTTTTCCAGTTTTTTTATATATTCTTGGAATTCTTTTCTGCACTTCCCTATGTCATGTAACTCTATTAAATAATCAAACAGCTTCTTCTCTGTTTCGTTTAATTCAATATCATAGAAATTAACCAAATTATTAAATATATTTTTAATCTCTTTTATGTGTTGGTCTAATAATTTATTGGGATGTGATTTGCACTTCATAAATAATTGAAGTCTTCTAAAGAGTATATAGGTATATCTAAGACGGTTTTTACCTTTTCCTTCAACAACGCATACCCTCTTTTTATAAAAACGAAATATTCCATCTTGTTTTTGTATTTTACGGGCATTGTTTCTATTTCTGAGTTTTCATTTATGCTTTTAACCCAATCCAAAGGAACATATCCCCTAACATTCTCTTTTTCCTCTACTTCTAAAAATTTATCCAAAATCCTTATATCTTTTGCAAAAAAATCATTCCACCCTCCATAAGGATATCTTATTGGTTTAACTAGTAACCATTTACCTAAATTGTTCTCTATAGGATCAGAGTTTAGAGTTTTAATCTTGTTCAGTATTTTTTCATTCAGTTTTTTCTCATCCCCAGCAATTATTACCAAATGTTCCGAATTGTGATATACCTGGGATTTAACTATACCAGATCTGTATTTACCACCGGTCTCTTTTTTGAATTGGATAAAAGTTATATTTTCTTCAATATAGTATCCATCTAAAAAAGTGGAACCAAAATAGAGATCTTTTAGTTCTTTATAAACATTTTTTCTATCATAACCGCAGATGTTGCCTATCAATCCTAGAGCTTCTGTAGGCAACAAGGTTGGATAAGATAACTTGAACGCTTTAGTATAATGATTTTTGAAGAGGTGTTCAAAAAAAGAAATCCTAAAAGCTAAGGCTTTCATAATAGATGGTTTAATATTTTTTCTACAGCTTGCTTAACAGTAATTTTTGGGAATATCTCTTCTTCAACCCAGCCGTCATAGTCAATTATATAAGCTTCGCTCCCCGCTTCTTCAACTATTTCTTTTAATCTTTTCAATTTCTCTAAATTAACCACTCCCTCTTTTACATAATCCAGATATTGGTATATGGGTAGAACTCCCTCCTTGTTTAATACTATTAAAGCGACTTTGTACTCTGGAATGTTTAGCGAATTGGTTCTCCTCGGTAAAACATAACTTGGTATTAATAGTATTTCTAAGAAAGCTTTTAGCCTTTTTTTCCTTTCTTCTTCTGGTAAAACATAAAGTTTGCCTTCCTTCTGTAGTATATTTTGTAATATATTTTTATCTTGTACATTAGTTAGCTCTTCTTCTGTAAACTTACCAACATTCTCATAGATTAACACATTTAATCTTCCAATAAAATCTGCAACTTCTACTTCAAAAGGTATTGGGTTCAAGGTTTGATCTGATTCTTGATTCGATTCTTCTGTTTTTTCCTTATCTATTTTTATAGTATTTTCCCTTGGAAATCTCGCACCAAACTCTACATTTATTGGAGTATTTTTTAGAGCTTTAAAATATGATATAGCAATTGGCGCTTGTCTATTTACAGAACCCCCTTCTCCTTTCTTTTTTCCTTTGTAGGGTGCCATAAAACCGAACAAATCATTATCTACATACTTTATTGGATTACCAGAATCCCTCATCTCCTTCTTTTCAGCTACGAATGGGTCTATCTCGAATCCTCTTTCTTTTAATGCCTGTCTTATAGAGTATTTTATTGCCCTTGCTGAAACGAATGGTAAAACTTCTCCTTCAGAGCTATAGAATTTCTTTATTGTAACTCTGTTTCCTATTGTTTCGTCTGCATTTACATTTCCATATACTCTAGCTAATATAGAAATTTGAACGGTCTTCATCATAGGGAGTTCATTAAACCAGCTAGAACTGCGGCCTTTACCTTATAAAACTCGTCTCCTTGTAAATCTTTTTTAGCTATGTCTGGATGTATGTGTAGATTGAATTGATCATTTCTTGTGTCTTTTCTTATTTTTTCACTTACCTTATGTAAAACTTTGGATAGTTCTTCTTTAAACTTCCCTGGTAACTCCTCCTTCTTGATTTCCTTTATGATCTCGTTAACATAATCCTTACCATTTTCTTTATCCACTTCTAGAATCGTTTTTCCTGTCGCATAAGCCCAATCATAGATTTTCTCTAAATTCATCATTGCAAAGAATTCCTTTGCGGATCTCATATGTATAGGTTGCTTGTTATTTTTTAAATATTTCTTATAGTTATAGTCATAGAAAATATTTAACATATCACAAAGGATTTTCCAATTAATGGAATGTTTGAAAATAAGATAATACAAAAATTTGTCTAGTAATCCTAGGGCTTTATCTTTGAAATCTTTATCTGTTATATAAAAAGAGAATGTAAACTTCCCTATTATCGAGCTTGATGGATTCTCTATCTCGTTTTTGTAAAATTTTAGTATAAAGTCGGTAAGATTCGTAATGTAATACTTCCTTTTCTTTTGTCTAGAAAGTACAGTATATACTCCAGAAGTAAAAGAAATATCTTTTAAATAAGGAAGTAAGAAATTTTTCAAAACGTCATCAGATAGCTCTTCTACTTTAAGGTTTATACTTTTCTTTAACTTCTCAGAACCTAATATAAACAATATAAAATCATTTAAAATTAGAAATAAATTTATATTTGGAAAATCTCCTGAAATCTTTACACCACGGGGAAGCCCAACTTCGCCCAATAAGCGTTTGGTGTCTATTCCATTATCCAAAATACCTTCTCCCCTTATTTTATTACTATAATTTTCAAACAATTGGCTATTCTTTATTTTTAATAAGTAGATATTTCCTCCAGAAGATAGATATACCCCTGCTAAATCGTCTATTAATTCGTTTACTTCTTCCTCTACTAACAACCCTTCTTTTGGTAAGTAAAAATTTCTTCCTTCTTTTTTAGAAACGGATGTGGGTAAAATAGATGCTCTAATATCCTCTTCTATGGATTTTTCAGATTCGTTTTTTAGGATTTCTATGAGTTTTTGGATATCTTTTGCACTCCTAGCATCCTTAAGATGGCCCAAAAGACTTTTGAGAACATTGAAGTAATAAGGATCGTTAAGTTTTGATAGATCTATTGTTAAAGAATTGTCAGGTTTTCCTGTCATTAATTATCTTTGTTTTTATATTTTAAATTCTTGGTTTGGCTATAATCAACTTAATATGTTGGTCTTAAAGCATTGTCTAAATATACAAAATTATTAGAAACTAAAGAGTTATTTTAGGCTTTTTGGAATTACAAACAAACCACATCAAAAAGAAAACCGAAACAAAATAGTCTTTTGTATAGTAATAAGGAAAATTTAATAAATTAACCTAAAAGCTTTGAATTTTCTACCATCTAACAAAAACCTTTCTAAATTATAGGCTTGTGCTTTTATATACCATCTCATGCTTCTCTTTAACCCGCTTTTCAATTTAATAGTTTCGTCCAATCTTTTATTAAATTCTTTGATTACTAATTTTTTGCCTTGCTCATTTAACAAAACTCCATTTAAACCTTTAACAAAATGTGTATCCTTTATAATTCCTTGGTTTACTAGCCAAATCAAAATTCTAAAAGTAATTATTGGTTTGAAATTTTCAGACAAATCTAAAGCTAAAGAATACCTTGTATCTCTTAATTCATGCAAAAAAGATATAGTTGGATCCAAATGGGTTTTGTATATTTCTGTTAAAGTTACTCCATATAATAAAGTGTTTGCAAAACTTACAATAGTATTAGCCTCATTTTTAGGAGGCCTCCTAGTTCTTCTCTCTAATTTATATAGTTTTAATATTTTATCTAAACCTTGGTAAAATAGATTCCATATATTACTCTCTATACCCCTTATTATATTTATGGCATCTTTCCAGTCATTTAAACTTTCTTCAAACATTTTCCAAACATCTATTTTTCTTAACTCTTTTACTTCATCAATGTGGTATTTTTCTAAAACCTTTATACAATTATATCTAATAGCATCAACTATCTCTAATGCTATTTCTGTTCTTTTTTCTATATCTTTATATGCCTCAACTTGTTTTACTAAAACTAAACCAGATTTTGTCTTTTGCCTCGGTAAGAAAGAACCCAAATAATAGGATATTCCTTTTTTAGTATTTTCATAAAAGAAATGTATTGGAATATTTCTATCTGCTAATAGTTTTAAAGCATTATAGGTTACAGAAACTTTGTTTAGGATAAATATCTCTTTTATGCTTTCCAAAGGTATGGGACTTTTCTTTTTGTCTTTGTTAATAAAGTAAAGGCCATTCTTACCCCTATAAAGTTTGCCTATACTAAGTATGTATATAGTTTTCATTTATAGAAAATGCAATATAAAATAAACATGTATGCGATAGTGGTTTATGATGTAAATGTTAGTAGGCAAAACCAAATAAGAGAGTTTTTAAGGAAATATTTATACCATGTGCAAAGATCTGTGTTTGAAGGGGAAATAAGCCCTTCTTCTTTATATTATATGAAAAAGATATTGCAATCCTATATTGGGGAAACTGATTCCTTAATAATATATGTTCTGCGAGATAAAAGTTGCCTTATGGATAAAATAGTTCTTGGCGAAGACAAAGATTTACAAATATATTAGATTTTTGTTTAATAATTGATATTTCTAATAACTTCGATTTGAATATTTAGGAATTATTTGGTTTTATTCTAATATAATTTGATTTACTTGCTTTTATTTTGTTTAGTATTATTTTTCTATGTTTAAGGCTAGATCGAGACATACTTATTCGAAACCAAAAGGAATAGTGAAAGTTGCTTTCTGCAGGGGTTTTTAAATATTTTTACTATAAAACCTCGCAGAAGGTTTTTAAATAATAAGGTTCGTAATTGTAAATATAAGGGAAAAGGCTCGAATAGCCCTGTGGGTTTCTAATATATTAGAAATATTGAAAGGACGATGTATTTAGTTTGCTCAAGGAAAACAAAATGTTCCGTTTCTAATATATTAGAAATATTGAAAGTCTCAAACTGGGACTATATGCATATAAATATGATATAGAAGTTTCTAATATATTAGAAATATTGAAAGAGCACAACATCATATATTATATAGGCAACAACACACAACAGTTTCTAATATATTAGAAATATTGAAAGTTATACTAAAGAGGAGGACATAGTAGCGAAAGAGTTTATTAAAGCAAACCCGATAGAGGGCGAATAGTTTCTAATATATTAGAAATATTGAAAGCACACAGGACGATGTAATAAATTTACTGAAAGAAGGAAAGGTTTCTAATATATTAGAAATATTGAAAGAAAAACATTCAAATCAACATTCGATCAAGTATACGATAGTGTTTCTAATATATTAGAAATATTGAAAGAGTGCGGACGGAGTTAATGAAAAATAGACTTTTTTAGAAGGTTTCTAATATATTAGAAATATTGAAAGCATCTTCTATTATAATCTACTATTTCAATAACTTTATCTGTTTCTAATATATTAGAAATATTGAAAGGAAGGCATCATTTACTGCAGTTTCTATTCTGCTGGCTAGTTTCTAATATATTAGAAATATTGAAAGACTTTCAATTTAACAGTTATTTTTCCGTTCTCATTTTGATGTTTCTAATATATTAGAAATATTGAAAGAGAGGAATTGAAATCGGTGTTTGGAGCGTATTCGAAAGAAGTTTCTAATATATTAGAAATATTGAAAGTTATCTATAATAATAATATAGACACTAATTCATTGGACACGTTTCTAATATATTAGAAATATTGAAAGGCGAATAGCTTTAGTTCTTCTTCAGTCAAAATTGTTGCGTTTCTAGAATATTAGAAATGTCGAAGTTTTCTACGACTATTTTCTCCCAATCATTAGTGCTTACACATTTCTAATACTAGGGATAGCAAATGTATTTAAAGAATTGGAATAGTATTAAACAAATGGAAGTTTATGTTACAAAATTTCAATTATTAATGGGATTAATAGTTTCTATCTTTGTTACGATAATTATAATATTGTCCATTTTGGAAAAGCAACCCAAAAGTATATTTGAACAGGGAATATTGTTTTTGGTAATAGTTTTAATATGGTCCATATTTTTCTTAATTCTTTATGCATATAGAAAGAAAATTCCTATATATAAGGTAAAATAAGGAGTCGTGTTTATACAGATGCGAATGAGGAGATTCTGTAACCAACCATTAGAAATCCTATGTCTAAAGTTAAATAAATTTTACCTTTCTTTATTTTAACAGACTATTAGAAAACCTTAATGCTATAGCCATATTTTACTACATTCACATATAAAAGGATTTCCAAAGAAATTTTGGAATGCTATTAAAACATTGCAGATTTTTTCATTATTCTATAATAGTAAATTAAAGGGCTCTTTCCCCAGAATTTAAGAATTAGATATACCTTATCCTTCCTATAACTTCAAAATCTAACAAATTTTTATCCAATTTTATTCCTTGTGATTCAAAATAATCAATAACTTCTTTTTTAATTTCTTCACTAGTTCTATACCCAAATATATCAGTTAAATCTATAGTAAAGAAATCCCATTTTTTGTTTTCGATATAAAACTTAATTCTTCCCAAAGGTGTTTCTATTTCTCCATCCTCTCTATTAATAAAATGCTCCCTAATTTTGTTTGATATTTCTTTTAATGTTTCCTTCAAATTAAATATGTTTTTTATACACGTTGGATCCCTTTTTATTGAGAAACCTCTGCATCTTTCTTGTATACACCATGGCCCAAATCTATAGAAAATCCTTGGATGCAATAAATATAACAAAAATCCTATAGTCCAAGCGGTAATTCTTATTTCCCATTGGGCGTCCATACAACATCTAACTTTCATAATATGCAACCATTCTTCAGCATCTGCAGCAGTAGTGACAAAAGTTTTTGTACCTATTGGTAATGCAAACCTAGCATCTTCTTTTGGAATATACTCCCTATTTTTTGTTAAAAACCAATGGTTAAAGCTATTTCCTTCTGGAATTTTGTAGTTTAGTAATTCTAAATAAGCTTTAGAACTATTAATCATAGCTTCTATATATTTTATAATCGCTTCTTTCCCAGAAATTAAAATGCTTGGAGGGATTACAAACCATTTTGGCACATATGTAATAAGGTCTATTCTTTTATCACTTTCATATAACTCTAAAACCTTCTCATCAATTATTTTAACATACCTTAAGCTTTGTTGCATGTGAGAAGATAATCTATGCCTAACCCATTGATGGGTAAAGCTTCTTGAAACTCCATAAATCTCTATAATATAGTATGGGAAATCTAATACTGAAGAAAGTTTGTGCTCTACAGTATATTTTAACATATCGTCTATATCTTTTTGATCTATCTCTAATTCTGATGGAGGGAACAAACTTTGGGTTGATTTGGCGGTTATACCAATAATATCTTCTATGTCTTTGAAATAATCTATAACGGTAATACGCATAATGCTTTTCTAAAAATAAATTTAAAATCATATATTCAATTTATTTATGACATGCAGAATTAGATATTTCCAACCTGGGTTTTTTGCTATCCCTGTTGGGATTGGAGGTTTATCAATAGCTTATTTAAGATTGGCAGAACTATTTCCCTATCTAAAATCGATAGGCTTAGGATTAGCTTGGCTTTCCTTTATTTCTTTAATAGTAATAGCCATATTATATTTGGCAAAAATTGTATTTTTCAAACAAGAGTTTTTGAAAGACATAAATAATCCAATAAAATTATCGATGTTGCCTTTATTTTCTATAGCTTTACTAATAGATTCTATATCTTTTGGAATATTAAAATGTAACTTTGCCTTACCCTTAGCAATTGCAGGCACTATGATACATCTGCTTTTCACATATTTTAACCTAAGAACTTGGATTACAAAAGATCTACATTTATCAACTATAACACCAACATGGTATATACCAATAGTTGGTAATATATTGGTTCCAATAACCCCTATAAACCAAATTTTAGGAATATTTAATTGGTTCTTCTTCTCTATAGGAATAATATTTTGGATAATTTTAACAACTATTCTATTTTATAGAAAATTCTTCCATGAACCATTGCCAGAGGCGTTATTGCCTTCATTATTTATTTTGCTAGCTCCTCCATCTGTAGGGTTTATTAGCTATATAAAAATAACCCACTCTTTAGATAGTATCGCCAATATATTATATTTTACAGCTTTAGCTTTCTTATTATTACTAGTAACTTTGATTGATAGATTCGTTAAAATAAGATTTAAACTAACCTGGTGGGCTTACATATTTCCAATAGATGCTTTAACTATAGCAACAATTTTGTATTACCATCTAACTAAGATGCCTTTGTTTATAGACTTAGCAATAGCAATAGAAAGTTTGGCCACAATATTGTTAACAATAGTTGGAATTAAAACTCTAATTGCTATCAAAAAGGGAGAAATTTGCAAAGAGGAATAAATTATTTAACACATATTCAAATTTACCGAACTAACTATATTATTAAATTATACGGATCATATTTGCCCTTTACTTTAAGTTTTGAATTGGAGAAACTAAGAGAGCTACTTTATAGGTTTAATCCAAATATAGTGCCACGATATGGAGAGATACCAATTCCCTTATCTTTTAAATACTTTCAAAATAACCAACTAAATGAATGCTTAGAGATGTTTTTTGTTAGAAAAAAGTCGAAACCAAATATATGATAATAGCTCCTTTGTACTACTCCTCCTAGCCGGTAGGTAATGGCATTCACTCCAACATTTGCAATCCCTTTTGAATTTCCCTAAGTAATTTAACAAATTTGGATTCTCTTTTATGTTTCCCAATTTTTTATCCAATCTATAGAGACAAGGATAAACATTGCCATATGGATCTATAAATAAGAAATTTCTACCCGCTACGCAATCAAAATCTATCTTACCTTCTAAAAATAATAGATTTCCGAAATAGAATTTGTCCTTCCTAAAACGAGGATATCCTTTGTAAATTTTTAATAATGCCTCTTTTATAGACTGTATATGCTCTTTTGTTATAACTATTTTTTGCTCATTTCTATAATATTGGGATATAGTAGCTACTCTAAAGGATACTTTATCAATCCAGCCCCTTTTTTCTAAAAATTCAAACAATTCCATGATATATGGAGCATTTTGGTATGAAATTGTTACAGAGATTCCAAAATTAAAATTGTTTTGTTCTAACCATTCCAATAGCTTTATGGCATTGTCAAAATTTCCCGGAACTCCTCTAAGCTTATCATGTATTTCCTTGGGTCCATCAAGAGACACACCAACAAACAATTTCTTTTTATTTTTTATTTTTTCTAGGTTTCCTATTATATATTTGTATGCTATTGCATTAGTCGTTATTTCAACATTTTTGCCATTGTTCAGCAAATAGTTAATAATATCTATTGCCCCATCTTTTAGTAAGGGTTCTCCCCCTGTAAGAGAGACCCATGCTAGATATTTATTATTTTTTGATAGAAAATCAATCCACTCCTCTTTAGAAAGTTCTTTTTTCAATAAATTGGGGTTTTCCTTATAAATTTTCCATATATTGCAAAAGGTACAACGCGAATTACACAAATAGGTTAAGGATATCTCTAGGCTCAAAAAATAATAACCTTTTTTTAGTCTTCCTTCGATATCTCTTATAGGGGTAGTTAATACTGTTTTAATCTTGTTTAGTACGGACATTTATTACTTTTTCTATAGTTTTTATTAGTTTTTTACTTATATTGTCCCAGGAAAATTCTATAACACTATATTGCTTAGTTGGGTGTTCTAATGCATATTTTATTTTTTCTACAAATTCTTCTTCTGTTTCAGCTTTATAGTAATGTGTACCTTCTTTTAAAGGCAAACCTCGGACAGCTATTTTGGTAGCAACAATCGTTAAACCTGCTGAAAGGTATTCTAGGATTTTTAAACTAGTGCCAGACCCTCTAAATAGAGGGACTACTGCAATTTTACATTTTTGTAAAATTCTTGGTATCTCTTCATATGCAACTTCTCCTAACACTTTTACATTTTTAGATTTTGGTTTTACTTTATTCGTATCTCTACCAAAGATTACAAATTCTATTTCTGGTAATTCCTTTGCCAGATCTAATATAAAGTTTATAGCTTCCCTATTGGCATCATAATTGTAATCTCCATGAAATACGGCACAATTACTTTTTGTTTCATTATTAGAAAACCTGTCGGGGTTTACACCATTGGGTATAACAACAATCCTATCTATGTTATATAAAAGTTCAAATATCTTTTTATCAAGTTTAGATACTACTAATAATATGTCAGACAACTTAGACAATAATAGTTCATTCAAGAAAAACAAAGGTAATAAAAAGGAGGGTAGCCTACCCCTTTTAAATACATATTCTACATTGTGCGCATCCAATATAACAGGTTTCCCATATAACTTACCAATGATGGTTGGGAAGAAAGAATAGATAGATGTATACTCAACTATAACCAAATCGGGATTAAATTGTTTAACAATACGAAAAAACATTATAGTAGGCAATATTCCTTTAGGGTACTCAATTAAAATGGAGTTATCCCATATTCGTTTTATTTCAAATTTTTCTGATAAGGAGAATATTATTAAACGGAATCGCTTGTCAAGTCTTTTTAATAACTCATAACATCTAACCGCCCCACCAAAATTTGGGTATATAGAATGGGGAACAAAAACCGCAATTTTTTTCATTAATTTTCAGTTTTTTCCCCTTTAAATATCACACTTAGTTATAACAATGATCAAAACCGAATACAATCCAAAACATTCCCCTATAATAGAGATAGAAAAAGAGGGCGAATTATATAAAATTACAATAGAAGTTGGCAAAGAAGTGAAACATCCCAATGAGCCTTCCCACCATATACAATGGGTAGACTTATATTTCGAACCAGAGGGAAAAGAGCCAACCCATATAGCGAGAATAGAATTTAAAGCGCATGGAGAATACAATAATTATACCGAACCAAAAGCGATAGTTTATGCTAAACTAGAAGGGAAAGGTAAACTAATTGCTATAAGCTATTGTACTTTACATGGGTTATGGAAAACCGAGAAGGAATTATAGAGTTTGTAAAAGAAGCATATCCAATAACTAAAGGCAAATATCGAATACCTTTAGCAGTTACTGAATTTTTTATAGAGAAGGAAAAACTAAAAGAGATAGAGGAAAAGCTAAATGCCATATTTTTAAGAATAAAGGAAATAGTATTTGAGTTTTTGGATAATAGTTTAAAGGGCTATCCTATAGACGAGTTTAGAAAAAATTTATATCTAAAAATTTATGAGAACTACAATTACAAATTTAAGGGAATAATTAGATTTGATATGATTAATTTTAAGCTCATAGAAATTAACGCTGATGCTGTGGAAGGAGTAATACAATTAGATATTACATCTAAATGGTTTTCTGAGCTTTTTGATTTTGTTGGCGAACCTCGATATAATAGAGAGCCATTTTTAAGTTTATTCGATAAACCTGCGATTATAGTTTATCCCGATAATTATTTGTTCGTTGACGAATACTATTTGGAAAGCAAATTATTAAAAGGCCCATATATTAAGGAAAGCGAGTTCTATGAGAACAAAAAGTATAGAATTTATCCAATATATAGAAGGGCCATAGATATAGATAAAGTTAAAAAACTAGATTATTGGTTAGAAAAACAAAATATTAACGATATACTATTTACAATAATGGGAAACAAAGCTAACTTGGCCTTTTTAGATAAAGAGGTAGATTGGGCTTTAGATATTGTAGCAAAAACCTCTTTTAAACCAGAATTCAAAAAATATGTGTGTAAACCATATTTTGGCACACATGGAGAAGTCTATTTCGAAAAAAGAGATAACTGTGTATACCAAGAGTTTATAGAAATACCAAAAAGAGAGATTTCATATTTAGATATAGATGATAAAATCAAAAAAGGTATATTTTATTATGATTTTAACCCTTATGCGTTTTTCGACAAAAAATTAAGGTTTGGCAATATTTTATTAAGATTTTCCAAAGATCATATATTGAATGTGGCAAAAGGAGGAGGAGTAGGCTTTTATACTATAGTATGAAAGAGATAGAACAAGTTATAGAAGAGTTTAATAGATTGCATAAAGCCAATTGCAAATTATTAGAAATAAAGGACGACACTATAATAGTGCTATTTTCAGGGCATATCTGTTTTACTTGTGGGACTTATGATTATTTTGAGGATTTAGCCGTTTTATTATCGGAAAAACTAAACAAACAATATGGAGTAGAAAAATATGAACAATTAAATGGGGACTATATTGTATATTATAAGCCGAAAGAGAAAATAAAGCAAACCAAAAGAGATATTAAAGTAATATTTTTCCAAATATAAAAGTTTTAAATTGTTGCTTATACTAGCTCTGGGCCCGTGGCTCAGCCTGGCAGAGCGCCCGGCTGATAACCGGGAGGTCGCGGGTTCGAATCCCGCCGGGCCCACTAGGCGATTAAATCAATAGCTCTAGCTTTTTTTATTTTTACCTTAATTTTTTGCCCTTCTTCATAATTGCCTTTCACTATTATTTGTTTATACATTTCGTTTTTGGCAATCCATGTATTGTTTTTGCCTTTTTCTTCAATTATAGCTTCGCCTTCCCAGTTTAGCCATAGCTTATTTCTTTCATACGCTCCTTGTAAGAATACTTCTTTCAACCTTTTTACTCTATTAGTAACTATTTCTGGATCCAATTGTTTCAAATTCCAAGCTATTGTTCCGGGCCTCCTCCAAAATCTGCTTATGTTTATGCCATCAAATTTTATTTCCCTAACCAATTCTAATGTTTGTTCAAAATCTTCTTCCGTTTCAGTTGGATAGCCTACAATTATATCTGTAACGTAAGTAGCTAAAGGAAAATGTTTTCTTAGCTTATAAATAAGCTCTTTATATTCCTCTATAGTATAGGGCCTATTCATATCTTTTAGCACTTTATTAGACCCACTTTGTACTGGTAAATGGAAGAACTTAAATATTTTGTTTGATTTAAACACATCTATTAGTTCATCTATTTGCTCTAAGAAAAATGTTGGGTTAGCCATACCCACTCTTATATAAAAATCGCCTTCTATTTCTATTAAATCTTTTAGCAAATCCGCCAAGCTATAGTTAATGTCTTTTCCATAAGTGGCAGTATCAGGGCCCGTTAAATAAAATATTTTTATTCCTTGTTTGAGTTTTTCCTCTATTTCTCTTTTTATTAACTTTGGTGGATAAGAATAAAACATCGATCTCGCTAGCTTTGTACCGCAATAAGTGCATCTCCATAAACAACCTTCTTGGATTTGTATTATTGCCCTAGCTTTAGATAAAGGCCTAGCAAATTCTTTGTATATTTTTTTCTTTTCTAAAAACAAAACTCTTTCTCCTTTGTATGTTCTCTCTATTGCTTCTTTAATTCTATCTTGGTTGTATATGTTTACTAAAGATATGTCCTGTAATTCTTTGTATTTTAAATATGGTTCACTAACCATACAACCAGTTAAAACAATTTTTTTGCCCATCTTCTTTAGTTGGTTTATTCTATACAATATTTTAGTTTCGGTTGGTTGTTTTACTATACAACTATTTATAACAACAACATCCGCTTCTTCTAAATTGTTTGTAGTATTTTCTATTTGTGCTTGCATATATAAAGTGTCTCTCTTATTTAGTGTGCAACCATAGCTTTCGAAATAGACTTTCACTTTATAATGCTAATGGCGAACCTTTATAAATGGGTTGCTTAACCTATACTAATGAGCGAGGCGCACTTTGGAAAGAAAAATAAATATACTCATGTTACTTGTAGGCGATGCGGTAGAAGAACATTCAATGTAAGAAAAGGTTATTGCGCCCATTGTGGATTTGGAAAATCTAAAAAATGGAGAAAATATTCTTGGGCATGGAAATACAAAAGGAAGCAGTAGCGATAGTTTTTATAATTTTTTCCCTAATTCTTTTTATATACAATAGCTTTTTCGCTTTATTATTTCCATTTATTTTATTAAACTATTATTTATTATCCAAATCAAAAGATATAGATGATTTTGTAGTAATTAATATGGTTATGCTTTTTTCTATTTTGTTGGTTTACCATTTAATATTTGATAGCCTAACAAAAGGGCAATGGGATTTGCAAGGGTTTTTTTATTATATAGACGAATATGAATCGCATATTTTTATGCTAATACCTTTGTTAATAATATTTCCATTCATAAATATAAACAAAGATAACCTATTGCTAAACTCTTTTTTAATTGGTTTGGGTTTATTTTTATCGATAGAAGGAAAAATATTTCCCTTTGTAATTATTTCTTTGATGTTTATTTACCCATTTGTTAACAAGGATAAGAAAGAACTAATATTGCTAACCCTAGGCTTTGGGTTTGCAATAGCCATTTTTTATTTCGCTACAAAGTTTTTCTTGAATCAATAGATATTTTTTCAATTCTATTCCAAATTTGTAACCCCCAATATTATAGTTAGATTTAATAACTCTATGGCAAGGTATTATTATAGGCAAAGGATTCTTTTTCAGTATTAGGCCTATTTTTCTAGGATGCATTTTTAATAAGTTAGCTAGCTCTTTGTAAAAATATAGCCTTTTCTCTTTCATATATTCATACAATAAATTATAAGGATAATACAAATTGGGTTCATACATCTCTAATAGTTTATCCAAAGAGATCTCGCATTTTTTATTTGTAGTTTTCACTTCTACAATTTTGTTATTCTTAATTATAGCTAGGAATGGCCTATAGTAGCAAAAAACTTTATATTGCATTTAATAGTAAATAAATGCTCTATAAATATTTGTTAGAATGGCTTAAAGAGCACAATATATATTTTTTGCATTTAAATAGAAGAAAACTTAGGTCTTATTTAAATCCATTCCAATCGGTGTTATTAGAAATATTGCTTAATGATTATAGAATAGATTTCAAAAAAGAGGGAGGCATCCCTTTATACAAAGAGGGGGAATTCTATCTATTAAATAGGAAAGGCCCTTACTATAGTGATGCTATTTTATCCAAACAAGGGGTAAAACCAGAATTAAATTTGCCCAAATACCCATTATTTATAATAGATTTGCGTTACTATAATAGGCATACCGAAAAAGAAAAGCGCAGAATAATAAAAGAGATACTAGCCAGTTTAATAGAAGTAAGAAAATATCTATGGGATAGGCATTTAGCTTTAGTAGCTAATAGAGAGTTATTTAATTTTATTTCCCATAAATTGGGGAACAATAAAATTTTAAGATTAGACTATCCATTAAATGGCATCGCTTTAGATCCAAATGCCGATGAAATATTAACTGAAAAGGACATAAAAGAGAACAATATATTTCTAATTGGGGGTATAGTAGATTTGGGACAAAATAGACCATGGACTAAAGAATTGTTTAAAGAATTTCCTAGAAAAAGAATCGAATTCTATGGCAAAACCAAAGGGGTACCAGATAGGTTTAACAGAATAATATCAATATTATTAAAAGTCAAATTCGAAAACAAAACTATTGAAGAGGCAATAAAAGAGAACCTAACTAGGAAAGACATATTAGAGAGATTATCTATCGAATTGCCAAAGCGCTGGGTTAAATTAGATAACAAATTCGTTTTACCAAAAAAAGAATATGAAGAGCTAAATAAAATGTTTGGTCGGGATATTAAACCCTATCTAAAAGTGTTTAAAGTAGAAGTCATAGAAAAGCAATGATTTGCATTAGGGATTATTGTTTTGAATATTTAGACCATACCGCTGATGTAATGATAAAAGCATATGGTAGGAATTTGAAACATGCATTTTACTCTGCCGCAGCTGGGATGTTACATCTAATATATGATGTAGATAAAGTAGAAAGCGATAGCGAAAAAATAGAAATAGAAAGCTATGGCGATTACGCTAGCGAAGTTTTATATGATTGGTTATCTAATATATTGGCCCAATTCTATATAAAAAAGATAGCTTTTGGATTTTTTAAAATAAAAAATTTGAGAAGAATAAAGAATGGCAAAAAGCAATGGTATTTAAAAGGATATGCTATGGGGGAGCCTTATTCTATGGAGAAGCATAATTTTAAAAAAGAAGTAAAAGCTGTAACATGGCATGGTTTAGATATTAAAAGGGAAGGGAGGGCGAAATATGTTATAGAATTTATTGTAGACATATAGACGCGGGGCCCGGATTTGAACCGGGGACCTGGGGGTTTCCCCCCTGGCCGCCGCAGAGTAATATATTATAAGCTTTTAAAAATTTTTTATTAGTAAGGCGATGTTAAAAGAGGGCGATTATATAGAGGGGAAAATAAAAATTTACGAAGGAGAAAAGCTTTTGTTAGAGGATAAGATTTTAACAAAGCTGGGCTCTGGGTTATATAATAAAGAAATTGAGAATAATTTGATTGGCAAAGAAGGAGAAAAAATAGAATTAGAATTCGATGAAAATAATAATCCTTTCGGAAAAAGAAATCCGAAAAATATAGTGATAGTGCCTGCAAAAGTTTTTAGAGAAAATAGATTAATACCAATTCCTGGGTTAGTAGTTAATATGGATGGCAAAACCGGAATAGTTTTAACTGTTAATAGTGATAGAGTTTTAGTGGATTTTAACCATCCATTGGCAGGGAAAAAAATAAAAATTATTATAGAGGATATAAAGAAATTGGATAGAAAAGAATTTTTAGAAAAATTGGCTCAAAACCTTGGTTATAAAGATGTTATTGAAGAAAAGGATGGCCAACTAATAATAAAAAGCAAAATCTTAGAAAGTTTAGTCCAAAGGTTCTCTCTCTAATTTTTTGGCTATTTCCTCTCTAAATTTTTGTATTTCTATCGCTAAATCATAACTTAATGGTAACATCTCAGAAAACCAATGGGGTATTGTGGGGTTTACCCCTTTTACAGGTCTAACATATATTTTATTGCCCTTACTATATAGAAATTCATAAGTTTTTCCTGCCAAAACGAATATGTCCCCTTTTACTAGTTTTTCTACAAATTCTTCCTCTACATAACCTATTCTTTTATTATCTAAAGTATATACCGCTATTTTTGTTTCTTCGGGGATAGTGCCTATATTCATAAAATAAATAGCTCTTACACTACCCTTAGTTTTAAATTTATTGTCCCTCAAAATTATTTTAGCATATACTTTTTTATGTTCTAATTTTGTATACTCTCCAGCCAAATATTTTATAGTATTAATATAATCGTCCCACGATAGATTTCTATAGGGATAAGCATTTCTTATTAAATTGTATGCTTCCTTTAGATCCCATTCTTTCTCTAAGCCCATCCCTACTATATGTTGGGCCAATACATCTAAAGCATTAGTTGGAATATGAATTCTGTCTAACCTTCTATTGTCGGCGCTATATTTTATTATTGTGTTTTCCAATAGTTCGTCTCTATCTAAGCCAATTAGAATACCTTTGCTCTTTTCATCTAATCTATGGCCAGCCCTACCAATTCTTTGTAATGCCCTATTAACACTCTTAGGAGAACCTATTTGTATAACTAAATCTATTGTACCTATATCTATTCCTAGTTCTAAAGAAGTAGAAGTGCATACTATTCTTAATTCGCCCCTTTTTAGTTTTTCTTCTATCTCTAATCTTTCTTCTCTAGACAAAGAGGAATGGTGCACCGCAATATATTTTTCTAAATCGGGAAAAGCTTTTTTCAAATGGTATGCCACACTTTCTGCACCATGTCTGGTATTGGTAAATATTAATATAGTTCTATATTTTTTCAATTGCTCTCCAATAAATTTGTATAGGTTCCGCATTAACTCTTCTTGAGAGCTATATATTATATCGTCCACAGGGCTATATACTTGTATTTCTATAGGTTTTTCGAAAGAAACATCTATTATATAGCCTTCCCTTGGTTTCCCATTTTCATAACCAAACAAAAATTTTGCCACTTCCTCTAATGGATGGATTGTTGCTGAAAGCCCAATTCTAACGAAATTGGTTAGATAGTTTAATCTCTCTAAGCTTAAAGCTAAATGTGTTCCCCTTTTAGACTCTGCTAAAGCATGTATTTCATCCACAACAACAAATTCCACTTTCTTTATATGTTCTCTAAATTTTTTTGTTGATAATATTATAGCTAAAGATTCAGGAGTGGTAATCAAAATATGTGGAGGTTGCTTAAGCATTTTTGCTTTTTCCGATTCTTTTGTATCACTAGTTCTTACAGCGATTCTAATATCTCCAATATAATAGTTAAGCTCTTTCGCTTTTTCTTTTATTTCTTTTAATGGAGTTTCTAAGTTTTTCTTTACATCGTTATTTAAACTTCTTAATGGAGAAACATAAATGGCATAAACTCTATTTTCTAATTTTCCTTTATGAGATAACTTTATTAATTCATTTATTATAGCTAAAAACGCTGCTAACGTTTTTCCCGAACCTGTGGGGGAAGAAATTAAAACATTGTTCCTTTTATGTATTTCCATTATTGCATACCTTTGTGGGGGAGTGAATGTTTTGTATTTCTCTTTAAACCATTGTTTTACGGGCTCTTCTAAAATAGAATATATCTCTTCATCTTTATAGGGTTGGGGCTTTTTCATTAAATGCGATTGCTATTAGAACTTAAAGCCCTAAATAGCATAGATAAAAAACAATTATCTAACTATCTAATACAAGGTTTCATTTATAATATATTAAAAAATACCGAATACTCTTGGTTACATAATTGGAAGAAAGAGAAATATTTTAATTTTACCTTAATCCCAAAAAAAGACATAATAGAGAATAAGAGGTATTATTTAATCATATCTTCGCCCGATAAAAGGTTTATAGAGGTTTTGCATAATAAAATAAAAGATTTAGATATAATAACTATTGGTTTGGCTCAATTCCAATTAAGGAAAACAAAAAAATTCGATCCAAAATTAAGATTTCCTTGGGTTACTATAACTCCTATAGTATTAAGGGAAGGCAAAATAGTAATATTAAAAGGGGACAAATACTATAAGGTATTTGTTAAGCGATTGGAAGAATTGAAAAAGTATAATCTAATAAAAAAGAAAGAGCCCATTTTAGAAGAACCCATAGAGATTAGTTTAAACCAAATCAAAGATGGATGGAAAATTATAGATGTAAAAGATAGGTATTACGATTTTAGAAATAAGAGTTTTAGCGCTTTTTCTAATTGGTTGCGAGACCTAAAAGAGCAAAGCTTAAGAAAATATAATAATTTCTGTGGGAAGAACTTTTATTTTGAAGAAGCAATATTCGAAGGTTTTACTTTCTATAAAACAGTATCAATAAGAATAAGAATTAACAGAGGGGAAGCAGTATATATAGGCACATTATGGAAAGAGTTAAATGTTTATAGAAAATTAGACAAAGAAGAAAGAGAATTTTACAAATTTTTGTACGATTGCGGTTTGGGTTCATTAAATTCTATGGGTTTTGGGTTTGTTAATACAAAAAAGAACTCTGCGAGA